>JBFRWJ010000160.1:0-11516 GCA_051439525.1 Spirulina sp.
AGGGAACGCGCACCAAGACAGGGAGTAACCAGAAATGCCCAGTCGTGAGATTGGGAAGCCTGCACCATAATCTTTGATTTGGTGCAGGAGGATGTCACATGAGGTCTTACGAATTATCAAACAATTAACTAAAATAATCATTAATGATTAAGATCTCTGTTAACAGTTTATGAATGAAAAGTTAATCTCAATTATTCTTCCCGTTTACAATCAGGCGGATCATGTTGGTGCAATTGTCCAAGAATATGAAGAAGCATTAGAAAAAATTCAAAACCCGCACGAACTAATTTTAGTGGTAAATAATTGCCGCGATCGCTCTTTAGAGGTCTGTCAAGCACTGGCAAAACAATATTCGACCATTCGGATTATTCATAGTGAAGAAGGGGGCTGGGGATTAGCCGTAAAGTTGGGAATTGCTGCCGCTAAAGGGGATTTAATCTGTTATACTAACTCTGCTAGAACCAGTGCGAAAGACTTGACATTATTGTTGCTTTATGCAGTTGTTTATCCGCAAGTGATTATCAAAGCCAATCGCAAAATCCGAGATAATTGGTTTCGCCGTTTGGGATCGTTATTGTATAACTTGGAATGTCGTACCTTGTTCGATCTCTCTTATTGGGATATTAACGGGACTCCGAAAGTCTTTCCCCGACAGTGCGATCGCCTTTTTTATTTAACCCGCGACGACGATTTAATCGATGTAGAATTTAATATTATTTGTCGTCAGGAAGGATATCCCGTATTAGAAGTCCCGATTTTTTCAACTTCTCGTCATGGAGGGCGATCGACCACAAATTTACAGTCTGCAGTTAAGTTATATTGGGGAGCATTACAAATCTGGAAAAATAAGGGCAGCAAAAAAAATGAACAATGAAATAACAACCAACAACTTAATCAGTCACCAGTCACCAGTCACCAGTCACCAGTTGGGGAACAACCAACAACAAATGTGGGAACAACATCACCAAGAATGGCGAGATCCCATACAGATTACTTCTCAATGGAAAGAAGCCATCGAAACGGATGTCAAGCTGTTGCAATATGAAACCAGAGGAGATTGGTGGGATGTTTTAGAACGATGTAATATTACTCTTTTAATGACGAGAGAGTACGAACATTTATTGATGGGAATGCAGGTGGAGGAAGGAAAACCGAAGATTACTTATACCAGAATGCCCCATCCTTCCGGTTTAACCGTCGATCGCGATCGCGGTATCGTTCATATTGCCAGCACTCGCAACCCCAATCAAATCTACGATTTAATGCCTGTCAGAGATAGTCTCTCGCGCTTGGATATACCGGGAGAAATCGGGGAGGATCGTCCCTTAATTCCCCTGCGATCGCGTTTTTATCCCGGATGTTTATACCTTCACGACTTAGCGATGATTGGGGGGAAATTATATGGAAATGCTGTCGGACAAAATGCGATCGCCTTACTGGAAAATGATGGTACTTATCAACGAGTTTGGCATCCTCGCTGTATCGAAGTGGACGCACAACCCGTCTTTGGACAAAATCACATTCAATTAAACTCTATTGCTGCGGGAGAGACCCTCGAAACCTCCTATTTTTCTGCATCCTGTGCGGAAGTTTCTGCATTGCGCCCGGGACATCCAGATTTTCCCGTTGATGGACGAGGGATTATCTTTTCCGGTAAAACAAGAGAACCGATTGTCTGGGGTTTAACGCGTCCTCATTCAGCCCGATTATACGAGAATAAAATTTGGGTGGATAATAGCGGTTATGGGGAATTAGGCATCGCAGAAGATGGTAAATTTATATGTGTGGCTGCATTGCCCGGATGGACGAGAGGACTTTGTTTTTATGAGAATATTGCCTTTGTGGGAACTTCTCGCGTCATTCCTCGCTTTCGTCAATATGCTCCCGGTTTGGACGTAGAAAAAAGTATTTGCGGTTTGCACGCTGTCGATGTACGATCGGGAAACATTTTAGGTAGTTTAATTTGGCCTTATGGCAATCAAATTTTTGCCCTTGACTGGGTAGACTGTCAGTTTAGTTCGGGTTTTCCCTTCCCCATTGGAGAAGAACGCGATCGCGATCGCGATACCCGTTTATTTTATTCCTTTATCGCCCATTAGGAAAGTCAAGAGTAAAGAGTAGAGAAGTAATTACCCATTACCCATTACCCATCACCCATTACCCATTAGCAAAAATGCAAGATTTCAAATTATTAATGTTAGGTGCAATGTATGAAAATGGTGGCAATACGACTCACCGTTTTCTCGACGGACATCCTCAGATGTTTGTGTATCCCTTTGAATCACAAATTGGGACGCGGTTGGTAAGCGATCGCATGGCTTCCATTTTTCCGGTAAAATATCGCTATCCCGTCTTTTCTCTCGAGGCGACATCCTATCAAGATTATAAAGCTATTATCGACGAGGAAGGAAAAGTCAGAGCGAGAACGCCAAATGTTAGTAAATTTCGCCACATGAAATTTGAGTTTAACGACGACGAACGCTGCGAAATCTATCAAAAGCATATCGCAGAAACCGGGCGATCGCGTGCCAATAATGTCGCTGCTTTCTTCCGCTCGACTTTTGAGGCTTGGAAAGATTATAAGCGCACGGGAAAAGAAGAATTTTATGTGGGATACAGTCCTATTTTTGTTGTCGATACTCCCAAACTGTTAGAAGACTTTCCCCACGCTCATGTTCTCCATGTCGTCCGCAATCCTTGGTCTGCTTATGCCGACACCAAAAAACGACCCGTTCCCCATTCTTTAGCCGATTATATGTTGGGTTGGATGCTGAATCAATATTATGCCTTATTGTATCGGGAAAAGTACCGCGATCGCGTGCATATCGTCCGAGCAGAAGATGTCATGAACGACCCGTATAATACCTTGGGAGAAGTTTGCGAAAAATTAGGATTGACGCGATCGGACTCCTTAAAAGTACCGAGTTGGAATGGCGAACCCTTAGAAGAAGTCTATCCTTGGGGAACGATCCGCAAAGCAACCCCAGAAGTCAATTTAGCGACAGCCAAAGAATTATCAACCGAGGAAATTGAAGAAATTCGCTTGCGGACTTGGCAATATTTAGAAGTTTTCAACTATGGCGATTTTCTCAGCTAAAATATGAGAATAGGGATGGTCTACAAAAAGAACAAAGAGTTACTGTCAAATGAGTAAGAACAATGGAAAAAAAGAAGGTTGAAAATACTTATCTCCAACAAGTTCTCCAAGAACAGGAAGAAGTCGATCGCCAGTTAAAAAAAAGCGCTCCCAGAAAGCGCGAATATGTTCCCGTCCAACGCGGAAGTAACCAAACCCCAGAACCCCAAGAGGCAAAACACAGATCTGTAGAGTATCGAATTGTCGGTTTTTGGTGGTGGAAAAGCGTTATCGTTCCTCCCAATGTCTATGTCGTCCATACCCGTAGAGGTCGCGATCGCCCTATTCATATGGGTAGGGGAATTTCCTTTCGTTTTAATCCCTTAACTGATGCTTTTTTAGTGATTCCGTCTGCCGTTCAAACCATTTTAATTAATGCCAGATGTATTTGTCAAGAGCGCCAAGGAATTCTCGTTCAAGCCTACGTTCAATGGATTATTGAAGATATTAACACGGCTTACTGGAAATTAGATTTTTCCGATCCCGAAGACCCCATGGGAATTGTTAACGTCCAACTGCGAGAACAAGCAGAAGCAGCAATTAAAGATAAAGTGGCGACCTTAAGTATCGATGAGGTTCTCAGCGACAAACAACCCATTATTGAAGAGCTAACCTATCGCTTGCGAACGGTTGCAGAAGGGAGTAGCGAAGACGAAAATTCCCGAGGATTGGGACTAAAAATTGTCACCGTCCAAATTAAAGAAGCCATTGTCAGTTCTACCCAATTGTGGGAAAATTTACAAGTTCCCTTCCGGGCAGAACGCGATAAACTCGCCCGTTTGGCAGAACTCGAAAATGCCAGTGAAATCGGCGATCGCGAACGACAGGAGCGACTCGAAAGCGAAACCGCAGAAGTGAATGTACGGAGTCAATTAGAACAATTACAAGCACAGAAAGAACGAGAAAAATACGATCGCGAATATGCGGAAAAAAATCGTCGCCAACAATTGGAGGAAAATGCCGCGCGTCAGAAGATTACTGAAGAAAATACAACCGCGCGAGTCCGCAATGAGGCAAAATTAGAATTAGCCTTACAAGAGTTAGAATTAGAACAGCGCCGTTTGGCAGCAGCGATCGAGAAAGTTCGACAACAAATGCAGCTCGAAGAAATTCAAGCACAACAAACCCGGGCAACCGTATCGACTGAATTAGAAATTTCGCAAATGCGCCATCTTGAAAAAATTGCCGCAGCAGAGCGAGAATTAGGCTTAGAACGACAGCAGCGAGAGATTGAAAACGATCTGTCAGAAGCCAATATTAAAGCACAACTCATCGCTAAACTGCCAGAAATTGCCGAAAATCTTCCCGCCCCGCAAGAACAACAAACCACTATTATTACCACAGACGGACAAGAAACAGCCGTTAATTCATTGTTAAGTTTTTTGGCCAGCGCCCTCAGTTTGGGTCAAAATTTCTTGAAGAAACAAGATGCTAAAGGAGAGAGAACAGAATAGCGATCGCGAGTTGAATTAAATTATTGATTATCCCCAAAAATACAAACTAAACTCAATGAGTAGAATTCTGATTACTGGTGGGACGGGTTTTGTCGGTGCAAATTTAGCCCGGCGACTCCTACAACAAGAACACGAAGTTCATCTTTTTGTCCGTCCCAATTATAAATCTTGGCGAATTAAAGAGATTAAATCCGATCTCCGATTGCATACCATTCACTTAGAAGATGAAGAAACAGTAACAAAGTGGATCGATCGCATCAAACCCGATCGCATTTTTCATTTAGCCGTACACGGTGCTTATTCTTATCAAAACGACCTCAAGCAAATTATTAATACCAATATTATCGGCACGGTCAATCTTCTCCAAGCCTGTATCAAGACAGGTTTTGAGGTGTTTGTCAATACCGGATCTTCGTCAGAATACGGTTATAAAGACTATCCTCCTTCAGAAAACGAATGGTTAGACCCAAATAGCTATTACGCCGTTACCAAAGCCTCAGCGACCTTATTTTGTCGCTATACTGCCCAAAGTCAAAACCTTCGCATTCCCACCTTACGACTCTATTCAGTTTATGGCCCTTATGAAGAACCCACGCGCTTAATGCCCACCTTAATCGAACGGGGTTTAAAAGGAGAATTCCCGCCATTAGTCAATCCTAAAATTGCCCGAGATTATGTTTATATCGATGATGTTATTGAGGCCTATTTATTGGCTGCGATGATGAATACTGCTGAATTGGGTGCAGTTTTCAATGTGGGAACGGGAATCCAAACTACTCTGCGAGATGTCGTAGAAATAGCAAGACGGGTTTTAAAAATTAATGCCAAACCCCAATGGGGATCGATGCCCGATCGCCAGTGGGATACGACGGTTTGGGTAGCAGATAATCGCAAAATTCAAGAAGAATTGGGATGGACTCCAGTCTATACCTTCGAGCAAGGGTTTCAAGAGATGGTAAATTGGTATAAACAGCAGCAGGAAGAGGCATAAACAATGAACGGAAATACGATCGCAAAAATCGTTCTCGAACAATCAAAACGCGCCCATGTCGGTCATATTGGTTCTGCCTTATCGATTGCCGATCTCATTGCTGCCTTATACGGAGATGTTCTCAATATTCCCACACCTGACGACCGCGATCGCGATCGCTTTATTCTTTCTAAAGGTCATGCCGTTCTTGCTCTTTATGCCGCTTTCTTTTTAAAAGGATGGATAAGCGAAGAACAACTCAATACTTATTGTGCCAATGGGAGTTTATTGGGGGTTCATCCCGAACGGGAATTAAGGGGAATTGATTTTTCTACCGGTTCTTTAGGACAGGGATTATCTTTAGGAGTCGGTGCCGCATTAGCCGCAAAATTAGAGAATTCTTCTCGACGAATCTTTGTTTTAATCAGCGATGCAGAATGTAATGAAGGGTCGCTTTGGGAAGCAATTATGTTTGCCGCACATCATAAATTGTCTAATTTAATTGCCATTATCGATCTCAACGGACAGCAAGCGATCGGTTATACCCGAGATGTTTTAAATCTTTCCCCGATGCGCGATCGCTGGCAAGCAATGGGATGGGATGTTAAAGAAATTAACGGACACGATCGCGAAGAAATCGTGCAAACTATAAAGGGTTTAAAAAGCGATGGGGGAAAACCCCACGTTCTCATTGCTCAAACCATTTTTGGGAAAGGTGTATCCTACATGGAAAATCAAATTAAATGGCATTATTTCCCCATGTCTGAGGAAGAATATCAGACCGCATTACAAGAAATTTCCACATCGGAGAGTGCGCGATCCATCCCTCGCCCTTAAAGCTAAAATTAATCTATAATTTTTGGATTCAATACCCCCTAGGGGGATTGTATTCTACCAGCGAACCCCAAACACTAAGAGCTGTAGCGTTAAATTTATTTCTCGGAATGCTTAAGCTCAAATTCCCCGTCGCGATCGCTAAAGTTGCGGTGGTCGTTTCTCTTTTTCTTGTCGGATGTTCGAGTCCCGATCCCAACTCAGAAACAAACACCTCAAAAGAAACTGTAAAAACGGCTACAAAAGATGGACAAGGAACGTTAAAATTAGTTGCTAATGGTGAAGATTTCGTGCGTCGGGGTTTTGTCACAAAAGATGGTTGGGAAATCTCTTTCGATCGCGTTTTGGTCACTTTAGCAGAAGTGACGGCTTATCAAACCAATCCCCCCTACGATCCCGACTCGGGTAAAGCGATCGCGAGTTCAACAAAAGTTGTGCTTTTAGAAGGAGAAAAGACCGTCGATCTTGCCGAAGGCGATGCCAATGCCGATCCCATTATTGTCGCAGAAGTTAGCGCCCCTGTCGGATTGTATAATGCTCTGACATGGAAAGTGGTTAAATCTAAAAATGGAGAGATTGACAATCGAGCAATTCGGCTCGAAGGGAAAGCTAAAAAAAATGGCAATACCGTTGACTTCGCGATCGCTTTCGATAAAGAATTAAGTTATTCCTGCGGTGAATTTGTTGGCGAGGAACGTAAAGGAATTGTTAAGATTTCGGAAACAGCAGAAGTTGAAATGACATTCCATTTCGATCATATTTTCGGCGATGCAGAAGCCTCTGCCAATGAGGACATTAATATGGTTTCGATCGGCTTCGATCCCTTAGCAGATTTAGCAGAAAATGCTCGATTAACAGTCGATCTCGCCACCTTAAAAGAAAGCCTCGATAGTCAAAGCTACCAAACCTTAGAAGCAGCGATCGCGGGGTTGGGTCATGTGGGGGAAGGACATTGCAGTTATCAATGAACAATTATCAATGAACAATTATCATGAAATATTGGCTGTTTTGGTTAACAATGACACTATCGAGTTGGGATCTCCCTGCTTTTTCTCACGGTACTGATTTACAATATCGGAGTGTCGAAGCCATTCAAATTCAAGCGACTTATGATAGTGGCGAACCCATGACCGATGCTCGGGTGACCGTGTATGCTCCAGACGCTCCCGAAACTCCTTGGTTAACTGGAAATACCGATAAAAATGGTTACTTTTTATTCATCCCCGATCGCTCTCTTCCCGGAAATTGGGATATCAAAGTTCGCCAGTCCGGTCATGGCAATATTACAACAATCCCAATCGGTAAAATAGAATCGGTTGATACTTCCCAAGAATGGTCATCTCGAGGAACTTACAGTCCCCTACAAAAAGCGGTCATGGCTCTTCTAGGGATTTGGGGATTTATTGGCACCGCTCTTTATTTTTCTGGTAGAAAAAGGACAAAAACTAATGCACGTACCTGATGGTTTATTACCTCATTTTGTTTGTCTCGGCGGTTATGGATTAATGGGAGGGTTAACGTGGTATTCTCTGCGCCAAATTCAGCGAGATAACAATTCCACTGAAAATTTACCCAAAGCCTCTTTACTGACAGCTGCTTTTTTTGTGGCTTCTCTCATTCATATTCCCATTCCTCCCACTAGCGTTCATTTGGTTTTATGTGGTTTAATGGGGGCAATTTTGGGATATTATTCTTTTCCTGCCATTCTCATCGGTCTCTTTTTTCAAGCCGTGATGTTTCAACATGGGGGACTCTCGACTTTAGGGATAAATTCTCTAATTTTTGGTCTTCCCGCGATCGCCTCTCATCATTTCTTTTCCCTCGGCAAACAGCTCACTCGAAAAAATCCCTTAGCGGGGAAATTACTAGCTTTTATGACCGGATTTAGCGGCACGGCACTCGCTGCCTTTTTATTTGCCGCGATCGTGGCTTTCAATATTCCCGCCGAGCTCGATCCTCGTGCCGAACAAGCCGCAATTTTAGCATTTTTCATTTCTCATCTCTTTTTAGCCGCGATCGAAGGAATATTTATGGTGATGATTGTTTCGTTCTTAGAACGAGTTAAACCCGAGTTATTACGAGGGACTGGATGAAGGATAAAGGATGAAGGATAAGTTGCTCCAGAATTTTCTTAAGAATAATCAATCATTGATTTCAGAAACAAACCGATGAGAATGCCCAAACCCCCAAAACGCACAGCCATCCAAAAGGGTTCTTTCAACTGTCTCCAACGAAAAAGGCGACTTTCTAAATTCAGTTCCAACAATTCGATTTGAGTTTCAATGTCTGCGAGTTCTTGTTGTAAGGGATGGCGTTTGGGACGCTTGCGCTTGCCTTTCTGTAATTCTCGCAGTCTTCGTCGCAGTCTGGCGAGTTCTTCTCGATCCTGTTTCACTCGATCGTAACGTTGTTTTAACTTTGCTAAAGTTTCTTCAACTTCAACGAGGGCATTTTCAAATTCTTGCTCGAACTGGCGCTCTTTCTCGGCAGACATCTTAAACTGGATAGAAAGGACATTCTTCTATCATTACCGAAAATCATGCCTGAAACTGCCACTCCTGCTAAAACAGAGCTTCTGCAAGACCTTTCCACCTTAGAACTCGCGCAAGCTCTGGCCGATCGCCTCTCCATCGCCCCCAACGACTGGCATCGCCTCAAAGCCGATCGCCAAGCACAAGCGGGCCAACAATTGGCCTCTGCTTTAGTCTTTCTCTTGAGCGATCGCAAAGATGACGCGATCTCTCATCTCCGGCAAGCAACGGGATGGTTGGATCGTTCCATTTCTGCCCCACCTTGCCCAACCCACGGAAAATAGTTATTTGTTGTTTGTTATTTGTTGTTTGGCAATATGGCTAAAACTGAGTTTTTGTGAACGTTAACTCTGTTACCAATAACCAATAACCAATAACTAATAACCAATAACCAATAACTAATAACCAATAACCAAAAAAAAGAGTCAACGCCAGATCGTTCGTTCGCGTTTGACTCTTTTGCATAACTTCAATTCGGTGCCTTGATGATTCCAGTGAACTTGGTCAAAAATTTGATGGAGCAAACATAAACCTCGACCTTGTTCGGATTCTTCTGGGGGTAATAAATCTTCAGGAGTATTCGGACAGCAAGGGTTCGCTTTAAATCCCGTTCCTTGATCGGTAATAATCCAAGAATACAAGTCATCGCTCACGGAAAATCGAACGGAGACTTGTTTGCTGGGGTCGAGATTATTGCCATGTTTAGCAGCATTCACCAGTGCTTCTTGCAGTCCTAAGCGTAGTTCTGGCTGCCACTGGGACGGAATTTTGGCTAGCAAAATATCTAAAACCGGACACAGATAAAGAGTAGAAGCAAAACTTACAGTTGACCAGCTTTCTTTCTTGACAGGTAGTGAAATAGAAATCACAAAAATTTACCTCTAGCTCATTTTCAAGGGAAACAAATGCACCCTATTCCGAGAATATTTTTTGGGGAATGATAATTCTGGGAAAATATGGCAAAGGTTTTCGATTATGTCATAGGTAAATTCCTTGAATTATTGGGTTCTCACTTGAAATTCTTGGCCGCGAATGTTTTCTTGGCAGGAAAAACGGAGCATTGACGGTTGAATTTAAGGTTAGATCATCAAAAGTTTGAAAGTCAAGCCCTTCCTTTTTGCAGGGAATCATCGCAGGATTGCAGGAATCCTATGATTCCTGACTACAGGTTCATTATCTCAGAGAATGGGTTTCCTGCCCAATATTATAGCAAAGTCACTCCCACGATGGATGTTTTTTCAACTTGACAAAATATGTTGAATATGATAAGTTTCATCCTCGCATTCATGGGTTTAATCATGGGACTGTTCGAGAAAAGCCGCACATTCAACATGAGCCGTCTGAGGGAAAAAATCGGCGGGTTGGAGATGGGTCAAGCGATACAATCCCGACTGACAGAGAATTTTTACATCTCGGGCGAGGGTTGCGGGTTTGCAACTGAGATAAACGAGGCGCGACGGTTTGAGCTGCAAGAGAGTTTCGAGGACGGCGCGATCGCAGCCCTTGCGAGGAGGATCGAGAAACACGAGGTCGGGGATCCGCGACTGACGCGGCAGCCATTCTTCCACGGCAGCCGTCTCAAAGCGAACATTGGCAATGTCATTCAGGGCAGCATTGTGCCGCGCTTGCTCGACGGATGAGGCTTGCACTTCAATGCCCACCACCTCCCCCACTCGTCGGGCAAAAGGCAGGCTAAAGGTGCCGATACCGCAATAGGCATCTAAAAGGGTTTCGTCGCCTTGCAAATCGAGTTTTTGCAGGATGAATGCCAACATCGCCTCTGCCGATTCTGTATTGACCTGAAAAAAGGTCTCCGGGCGTAAATGCAGCTCCAACCCGGCAAAGATTTCCCGCAAATAAGGTCGTCCCGCCAAACATTCCGTGCGATCGCCAAAAATAGCATTAGTGGGATGAGGTTGGAAATTGAGACAGACTCCGACTAAATTCGGATAGCTTTGCATCCATGCCCGAGCGCGATCCCCGCGATCCCGCAGGTGCAAATCTGTCGTCACCAAAGTTAATAAAATCTCCCCCGTATGCCGTCCGACGCGCAAAGCCAGATGGCGCAGTTGTCCTTGTTGGCGTTTTTCATCGTAGATACTCCATCCTTGTGCCTCGATATCTTGCTTGACTCGGGCGAGAAACGGGTTTAAGCGGGCATCTTGGATGGGACATTGGTTGAGATTGACAATCTGATGGCTGCCTTGGCGATAATACCCGGCTTGCACCTTCCCTTGCCCGGAAATCCCCAAAGGATAGGTCGCTTTATTGCGATAGGCAAAAACATCCCGCCCCGAGAGGAGAGGGGCAACCGGAGGAGCGGAAAATCCACCAATACGCTCGAAAGCCTGCACGACCAAATTTTGCTTGATTTCTTGTTGATAGGAAGGGCGAATGTGCTGCCACTGACAGCCCCCGCATTTATCCGCCACCATACAGGGAGGGCGCTGGCGATGGGGAGACCGATGGAGGAGTTGCACCCGCTTGCCATAAGCATATTGGGATTTAACTCGCTGCTAACGGGCGAGCGCGCGCTCGCCGGGGACCGTAGCGGGACTTAAAACCGCCCGGTCCCCCCAGCGGCCCACCCC
>JBFRWJ010000161.1:0-12097 GCA_051439525.1 Spirulina sp.
GTATAAGAGACAGCATCAATATTTCCTCCAAAAGAAAAGGAATCCTAATATGTAATAATGATGATTCTTAAGAAGCCTACAGACTACAGAAGATTGTTTCCGTCAATATAAGGCAAATAAAATGTAAAGAAGAGATAAGACGGAATACACACTCACGAGGTGCGCCTCAATGCCAGATATCAGGATGCTTCTCTTTGTCACAACAACCTCAAGCATTCCCCGATATCCTCAATATCCCAGTCCGATTTTGCTCAGATTCTTGCCAATCTCCCAATCACTGGCGTTGTGTAAAGAAATATGTTTTGCATCCCATTTTGAGAAAATTGTCAAGTAAACTTTAATTATGAATAGTAAGTACGCCAAAACAACTGTGTCGAGAAGCATATTAAAGCTGAAAGCGTACTGGGTAAGAACCTCAATTCAACTTAAGTTCTTTGTTCTAGATTTGACTAGGGAAATGAGTACTCAAAGTTTAGAAGCACCATCGTCATCACAATCGCAATTTTTACTGCGAGCCGCCGCATATTACGATTCTGAAAACGCCCTCGACAATCAGACTGAGATGTTCCTGTATATTTGGAACGCTCTTGCTGACGAGGAACAAGAAGAAGCGATGGAAATCTGGCGTCGCAATCCGAAGAAACCCGCACCGATTTCAGTCGATTCTATTCCTCAATGCGGTATCGATCTGATTAAAGAATTTGAAGGCTATCATGACGAACTTTCCGACGGTCGCGCTCGAGCATACAAGGATGCAATACACGGCTGGAACGTTCCGACAATCGGTTACGGTACGACAAAATATCCCGACGGTCGTAAAGTAAAACCGGGAGATGTGATTACGCGAGCAGAGGCGGAAGAATATCTCACTTGGGAGGTTGAAAAACTGTGTCGCCCTCAACTGGAAAAAATCCCCACTTGGATAAAAATGAATGAAAACCAACGAGGGGCGCTCTATAGTTTTGCTTACAATTTGGGGTCGTACTTTTTTGGTGGCAGGAATTTTACTTCTATCACTCGCGTTTGCAATTCTCCCGATCGCTGGAGCGATGATGAATGGGTTACAGCTCAGTTTATCAAATATCGCAATCCGGGAAGTCCAGCAGAAAAGGGCTTACGTCGCCGTCGGTCAGCAGAAGCTCAACTGTTTTTGACCTCAGTGTCTTAAACGCAAGAGACTTATCATCCTTTAAATTCCAAAGCGAAATCGATAAAAATCTTTAGATTTCTCGCTCCGGTTCAGAATTGACAAATCGTTTCGGGTTGCACCGGACAAACGCGATCGCGAAGGGGATTTCCTCTGAGGTCGAGGATGTCTAGAGCGGTTAACCTTGCTAACGGGGTGATGTCCCCAATTTCATTATTGTGGAGCATCAGCCCTTGCAGATGGGTCAGACGGGCTAAGGGTGTAATATCCTCGATTTGATTGTCACTCAGGTCGAGAATTTCTAGAGCGGTTAAACTCGCTAACGGAGAGATGTCCCCGATCTGATTATTGCGGAGCATCAATCCTTGCAGGCGCGTCAGACGGGCTAACGGGACAATATCTTCGATTTGATTGTTACTCAGGTCGAGATTAGTCAGATGGGTGAGACGGGCTAAGGGGGCAATATCCTCAATTTGATTGTTACCGAGCCAGAATTCTACGAGCTCGGTGAGACGGGCTAACGGTTTTATATCTGCAATTTGATTGGCATCCAGATAAAGCCCTTGTAGATGGGTCAAACGGGCTAATGACCGTACATCCGCAATGTGATTGTCACTGAGCTTCAGCTCTATCAGCTCGGTGAGACGGGCTAACGGCTCGATATCTACAATTTGATTGCTCCAGAGATAAAGCCTTGTCAAATTCGTCAGATTTGCTAACGGCTCGATATCCGCAATTTGATTGTCACTCAGGGACAGCAATGTCAAATTCGTCAGATTCGTTAACGGCTCGATATCCGCAATTTGATTGTCACCGAGGGACAGCACTTTCAGCTCGGTCAAAGGGACTAGCGGCTTGACATCTGCAATTTGATTGCTCCAGAGGTACAGAGATGTCAGATGGGGCAAGTTCGCGAGTGGCTCTACGTCTACAATTTGATTTTTACCGAGGTGAAGCCATGTTAAATGGGTTAAGTTCGCTAATGGCTCGACCTCGACAATTTGATTGTCACTCAGGGTAAGCTCTGTCAGATTCGTCAGATGGGCTAAGGGTTCGACCTCCACAATTTGATTGTTACTGAGGTCGAGATAGGTCAGATTCGTCAGACTGGCGAATGGCGCTACATCTACAATTTGCTTGTCGATCGCGGCAAGTGCCGACCAAGTTGCGACTTTCTCCTCAGCGCGATCGCATTCGGTCGTTCCCACCTCCTCTAATACCACTTCTACAGTATGCCTCGCCTCCGGGGTTAAATTTTCTCGCTCCTGACACCAGTCGGCAAAGGTTTCCAGACGATTAGAGGGTGCGGCAAGGCTTTGCATTCCCAAACGGGTAGCAAGAATAGATAGCAAAGCGATCGCAATAACTTTATTCATCATCCTCCTTGAGCGATCGACGCGATTCAGAACCGACAAATCATTTCCAGAGGCATCGGACAAATGCGTTCGTCGAGGGGATTTTCCCCGAGGTAGAGGTGCATCAGCTCTCTCAGACTCCCTAACGGTTCGATCGCCTCGATTTGATTGTCACTGAGGTCGAGTGCGATCAAATCCGTCAGACTGGCTAAGGGTTCGATCGCCTCAATTTGATTGCCCCCAAGCCAAAGCTGCGTCAGACGGGTCAGACTGGCTAAGGGGGTAACATTCTCGATTTGATTGCCATTGAGGTAAAGCGATGTCATCAGGGTCAGACTGGCTAAGGGGGTAACATCCTCGATTTGATTTTCACTGAGGTGAAGTTCGGTGAGATGGGTCAAATTGGCTAAGGGAGTAACATCCTCGATTTGATTTTCATCGAGCCCCAGTGATGTCAGATGGGTCAGACTGGCTAAAGGGGTGACATCCTCAATTTGATTGACACTGAGGTTCAGCACTCTCAGATGAGTCAAACTGGCTAAGGGGGCGACATCCTCGATTTGATTGACACTGAGGAAAAGCCTTTCCAAATGGGTCAAACTGGCTAGGGGAGTGACATCCTCGATTTGATTGCCCCCGAGCCAAAGCGATGTCCGATTGGCGATCGCTTCCCCCACCCGATCGCAGTCTTCCGTGCCAATTTTCTCTAACACCACTTCCACGGTATGCCTTGCTTCTGGGGTTAAATTTTCTCTCTTCTCACACCAGTCGGCAAAGGTTTCTCGGCCATCGCCTCCGGCTGAAACCCTAGCCATTCCTGCACTTGCTGCGAGAACGGATAGCCAAGCGATCGCGACGAATTTCTGCATGATTCAGATCTTCCCTATCTCCTCACCGTTTAAGTCGATGCCTCGCAGCAAAAGTTTCGGGTGACACCCAGCCAATTTTTATGCCCCTTTAACTCGACCGGCTTGAGTGCCGCGATCGCGGTGTCGGAAACGTTTGATTGAGGGTTGAACCGATTTGAGGGGGAGAGGGTTGCGCGGGTGTTCTTCCTCCCACGGCTTGTAAGTTTTCATCGTGCTACCTCCACGACAGGTATAGCGACTATACTTCCATTCTCGCAAGAATTCCCCAAGCTGAAGCAAAATCGATAAAAATCTTGAGATATCTGACAGTGCTAAACCGAGAAAAATACAGTTTTAATGTCCGATGCAAAATATTGAGTCGTCCGACAACCCGCTAACCTTCTCCTCATCCCCCTCCCCTCCGGCTTCTCGATTTTCAGCTAAAATAGGGAAAAATTGCGCGATCGCATTCCGCATCGCAACACAACCAACAAGCAACGATGAATTTCTCCATGAAAGGGCATACTTTGGAAAAACAGCATTTAATCAATTCTGATGGTCATTCTGCCAAATCCTCCCAAAAATCCCGCTTCCGTCCTCTTCTGAATATTGCGGCGACATGGATTCTCCTTCAGAGTTGCCTGAGTGGAATTCCCGCGATCGCTCAAGAAAAACAAGAACCCCTCTCCTACAGCCAGCTTTTAGAAAAAGTGGAGAACGCCGAGGTCACTGCCATCGAACTCGACCCCTCCACCGGAACGGCCAAGGTCAAACTGCGGAACGCAGAAGACCCCGTTAAAATTAAATTATTTGACGATAACTCAGAACTCCTCGCCACAATCCGCGCCAAAAATCAAGAACTGACCCAATCCAACGCCAAAAATATAGAAATTGACGTGCAACCTTCCGGGGATCCCTCGGCAACCCTAGGAATTATTGCCAATCTCAGTCTCTTATTTATTCTCTTTGTTATCGTCATCATGATTTTGCGGCGATCGGCGGCTTCTTCGGGACAGGCGCTCAATTTTGGCAAATCTCGGGCGCGGTTTCAAATGGAAGCCAAAACGGGCATTCTGTTTGCAGATGTCGCCGGAATTGATGAAGCCAAAGAAGAACTCCAAGAAGTCGTCAGCTTCCTCAAAGAAACCGAACGTTTTACCTCCATTGGTGCCAGGATTCCCAAAGGGGTTTTACTCATCGGTCCTCCCGGTACGGGAAAAACCCTCCTCGCCAAAGCCGTCGCCGGAGAAGCCGGGGTTCCCTTCTTTAGCATCTCGGGCTCGGAATTTGTGGAAATGTTTGTCGGCGTGGGTGCTTCTCGGGTGCGCGACTTGTTCCGCAAAGCCAAAGAAAATGCCCCTTGTTTGATTTTTATCGATGAAATCGATGCCGTCGGTCGCCAACGGGGTGCCGGGATCGGGGGCGGCAATGACGAACGCGAACAAACCCTCAATCAACTCCTGACGGAAATGGACGGGTTTGAAGGAAATACGGGAATTATTGTCATTGCGGCCACCAACCGCCCCGATGTTTTGGACTCGGCCCTCTTGCGTCCGGGTCGCTTCGATCGCCAAGTCACGGTGGATCTGCCGGGATACAAGGGACGTTTGGGCATTTTGGAAGTCCACGCCAAAACGAAAAAGATTGCTTCAGAAGTCTCCTTAGAGCAGATCGCGCGCAAAACCCCGGGTTTATCGGGAGCGGATCTCGCGAACTTGCTCAACGAAGCCGCGATTTTAACCGCTCGCCGTCGCAAAGAAGAAGTGACTCCCTCTGAAATTGACGACGCTATCGATCGCGTCACCATCGGCATGACCCTCAACCCCTTGCTCGATGGTAAGAAAAAACGCCTCATTGCTTATCACGAGGTCGGTCACGCCCTGTTAATGACCCTGTTGGAACATACCTTTCCCTTAAATAAAGTCACGATTATCCCGCGATCGGGAGGCATTGGCGGCTTTGCGCAACCTCTCTTGGATGAAGATGCCCTCGATGGTGGCAGTTCCAGTCGTGCCGTCTTGATCGATCTCATTACCGTCTACTTGGGAGGTCGCGCGGCAGAACAAGAAGTCTTTGGGGACGCAGAAGTAACGATCGGTGCCATGAGCGACGTGCGCGCAGTTGCCAATATCGCGCGGGAGATGGTGACGCGATACGGGATGTCGGATTTGGGACCTCTTGCCTTAGAAAGTCCCGATCGCGAGGTTTTCTTGGGGAGCGGCTGGCAACCTCAGGCGGAGTATTCCGAAGAAGTCGCCGCGAAAATCGATCGCGCCGTGCGCGTCCTCGCCTTTGAGGGATATGAAAAAGCGCGGGAAATGATTCGCCTGCACCGTCCGATTATGGATCGCCTCGTCGATCTCTTGATCGACCAAGAAACCCTTGAGGGGGACGAATTCCGTAAAATTGTCTCCGGTTATGTTAAGTTGCCGAAAAAACAACGGGAACTCTCTTTAGTCAAATAATTGCCATTTGCCACTTCAATCTGTTATACTGGGTAACTGTCAAACCTAAGCGCGGATGTGGTGGAATTGGTAGACACGCACGCTTGAGGGGCGTGTGGCTTGCCCGTGCGAGTTCGAGTCTCGCCATCCGCATAAGATTCTCAGCTTCACCAGTTAATCGTTCTGGAAGATTCCCTCAACCAGAACGATTTGGTGTATCTTAACTCCAGCTCGTTTGTAGAATGCAGCAAGCGGCGTGAAAAAGGAAGAATTCGGGCAGCTCTCAGGTAGATTTGAGCGTATCGATCTTGCGAAAAAATAAATCGGTAAAAAGGCTAATAACTCGACGTTTTCGGACTTTGATATTGGCACTCACCGACATTCCCGACTGCAACCGAATCTCTCGCTTGTTAATGAGAATAAACTGTTCGTCGAGGTCGATATCAGCCGGAAAGCGATAAAATGGGTAAATTTGGTCGGGAGATAAAACATCAGAACCCATCTGCGCGATCGTTCCTTTTACGTCGCCAAACTCGCTGTAGGGAAAAGAATCAATTCTCACGTCAACAGACATCCCTTCATCGACAAAGCCAATATCCCGGTTGGTAATAAAAACTCGTGCGACCAAATTGTCATCGGGGACAATTTTGAGAATGGGTTCGCTCTTATTCGCAACAAAGCCAATCCCTTTGGTTCGCAATTCAAATATAGTCCCGGCGACGGGAGCTTTTAATTCTTGATACTGAAGAGTCAGTTGAGTTTGGCTCAGTTGACTGTCAATTTCTTCAAGGCGTTTCTCATTCTCGACGATCGTTTTGGTTAACTGAGAGTCAATTTCGGCAATGCGTTTTTGATTGTCGGCAATGCGATCGAAGATTTCCGCTCGAGTGAGGGCAACAGTATTGTCCAACCGCTCTCGGGCTTGAGCGATCGCTAAGTCTACTCGTTGAGCTTCTTGGAACAAGCGCGTCACTTCGGCTTCGCGATCGCTGGTCTGTTGTTCTTGGCGCAGAAGTTGGAGTTTGGGCAAGCCCCCTTCTTCTGCTAAGGGTTGAATATCCTCTAGGATTTGGCGATCGACCTCCAATCGTTTTTTCGCATTGGCAAGCTGCACTTGGACTTGCTGGTATTGTTTGCTTAATTGTTCCACTTGCAAGCGGCTGGCGGCTAAACGAGAGCGAAACTCGGCTTGACTGGCACGAAAACGCGCTTTTTGGGATGGACTTAAATTCGCATTGCTGAGATTTTGCCCGAGAGTAGCCCGGTAAAATTGAATTTCTGTTAAGAGAGAGGCTCGATTTTTGGTCAGGGAGACGAATTTGGGCAATTCATCTGGAGTTTCACCCGTTGAGCCATTCATCTGCTGGCGATAAAACTCATTTTCGCGAACCAATTTTTCTCGAATTTGCCCCAAGGATTCCAACTCCGCTCGGGCGGCTGTCGTGTCAAAGGCAATCAAAAGTTCTCCGGCTTCCACCCGTTCCCCTTCTTCAATGTAAATGGTTTTCACCACGCCGCCGACAGGAGCTTGTACGGCTTGCACCGCACCTCGGGGTTCTAATTTTCCCGTTGCCGAAACGGCTTCTTCAATTTCCGCCACGCAAGCCCAAACAATAGCGATCGCCGTCGTCGCGACGATCGCGCCCACAATCGCCTGCGCCCAAAGGGGAGATTGACGCAGGATAACCGGGCGATCGAAAGGGGGAGCAAGCTCTCGACTGTTCTGCTCAACGGGTTTTTTCTCGGAGATTTGGGAGTTTTTTAACAGAGCAACCTGCTTATTTCCCCCATTATTTTTAAATGGAATCATGGCGGGTCGAGCGATCGGCTAGGGAGGGGAATCGCGTTGGCGAATGAGACAATAATAAAGCCCTTGCATTGCCATTAATGCGTCATGGTCTCCCCGTTCCACAATACTGCCTTTGTCCATCATCAGAATCAGATCGGCATGGCGAATGGTATGGAGACGGTGGGTGATAAACAATACCGTGCGATCGCGAAAGGCTTGTTGTAAATTCGCGCAAACCTGTCGTTCCGTTTCCGCATCCAGAGCACTGGTCGCTTCATCGAGAATCAAAAAGCGAGGATTTTGCAAGACCGTGCGGGCGATCGCGATTCTTTGTCGCTGTCCTCCAGACAGTGCGGAACCCCGCTCTCCCACGCGGGTACTGTAGCCCCCCGGTAACTCCATAATAAAATCGTGGGCGCAGGCAATTTTAGCGGCAGCAACGATTTCCTCGGAAGTCGCATCGGGACAGGTGAGCGCAATATTATCCCGCACGCTGCCATCAAACAAGAGAGAGTCTTGGGGAACGATTCCCACCTGACGGCGCAGAGAATACAGTTCCACTTTGCCGATGTCATAATGGTCCATGAGAATGCGTCCGGCATTGGGAGAATAAAGGCGGGGAACAAGTTTGGTGAGGGTGCTTTTTCCCGAACCGCTTTGCCCAACGATACCGACAAAAGAACCGGTGGCGATCGCTACATTAATGTTCGCCAGTTGTAGCGGACCGCTTTGGGCGAAACGAAAGGAAACGTTTTCGTATTCGAGGTCGCCTTGAATGGGAGGGAGGGGAATATTCTCGAGATTGTTTTCTCCCGCTTCTGGGGGCGTATCGAGGATGTCCCCCAAGCGTTCGATAGACAGGGCGGTTTCTTGAAAAGTTTGCCAGAGTTGGGCGAGGCGCAGCAGGGGGCTGGTGACGTAACCGGCAATGATGCGAAAGGCGATGAGCTGTCCGAGGGAGAGCTCTCCTTGCAAGACGAGGTAGGCTCCCACCCACAACACGAGCAACGCGGATACTTTATTGAGAAAATTACTGGCCGATCCCGCCGTCGTGGAGGTGATGACGGCTTTAAATCCGGCGGAAACGTATCGGGCATAGCGATCTTGCCAGTTCCAACGAGATTGGAGTTCGATATTTTGCGCTTTGACGGTTTGAATGCCCGAAAGGACTTCGACTAAATAAGATTGAGTTCTGGCATTACATTCGGCTTTTTCCCGCAACTGACGGCGGATGAGGGGGGAAACGAGGAGGGCGAGCAGGATAAAGATGGGAATGGCAGCGAGGGCGACAAGGGTTAAAAGCCAACTGTAGAACGCCATCACGACGATGTAGAGGGTGGAAAAGACGGCATCGAGAACGACGGTTAATGCCGTTCCCGTGAGGAATTGCCGGATGTTTTCCAATTCGTTGACGCGACCGGCCAGTTCTCCCACCGGACGCTTTTCAAAGTAGCGCAGGGGCAAGCGCAAGAGGCGATCGATAATTTCTGCTCCGAGTTTGAGGTCGATGCGGTTGGTGGTATCGACGAACAGATAGGTGCGAAGGCTGCTTAAGATGGCTTCGACGATGGCAATGAGAATGAGGAAACTCCCCAAAACGTGCAGGGTGTCGATACTGTTGCGGACGATGACGCGATCGATGATGACCTGAATCATTAAAGGGTTGACCAGTCCGAAGAGTTGCACGCAGAAGGAGGCAAGGAAAACGAGAACGAGGACGAAACGATAGCGCTTTAATGCCGGGAGAAACCAACTCAAGCCAAATTTTTGTTTCGGGGTTTCCCGGGTGGGTTGGAGCAGCAAAATTTGACCGTTTTGACCCCAAATCTCGGCAAACTGAGGGGGGGAATGACGGACGATGCCCGTTTCGGGAACGCCCAAGACGATTTCGCGATCGCTCGTTTCATAAAGGAGAGCAAAACTTCCCTGCCAGCGCAATAAAGCAGGGGGTTCTAGGTGACTTATTGCCGTGCTGGGGATGTCTACCAGTTGGACTTGCAAGCTCAACAGTTCGGCAATGCCACCGCATAAGGGCAAGGAAATCCCTTTCCCGCGTTCGCTTTGGTCGGTTAAAATGCGTTGGATGACTTCCCGACGAAAGGGCATTTCCCAATACTGGCAGAGCATTTGCAGGCAGGCTAGGGCGGATTCGAGTTCTCCTTTGCCGCGAATGTGAGGGTAGGAACGAGGGCGCTTGTTTTCGACGAAGGGATGGATAAAATCTGGCGTGGGGGGGCGATCGGGAGCGTAGGGAATGGAATTTTCGTTTTGGGAGGAAGGGCGATCGCTGGTAGGAAAAGAGAAATGACGCTCCAGTAAATCGGTGGGAATGCCTACAAGTCGGGCGGGATGAGCGCTGTTAACGTGGAGGGGGGTCTCGTCGCGAGGAAGGGGACTCCCGACGGAAAACCGAGCGATCGCGCCGCCACCACTGGCAAACCACTGGTATCGGTCGTTTAAGGAACGAGCGGGAGTCATACCGGGGGGGAGATAATGGAGAGTTGCTTCGGCAATTGCCTCGCGAATCAGGGCTTTATCGTCAATCTTTCCTTGGGGATGTTTTTGGATTTCCGGACAGAGGAGGTCGAAAATTTCCCCGGGAGAAATTTGTTGGTAAAAGAAGTGAGCGAGGGGAAGTTCTGCTTCGAGGAGGCGCAAAAACTCTCGGGCGTGCAAGCCAATCCCGATGCTTTCGATGGAGGCGATCGCCGTTTCGCAGGGAATGCCGCGAATTGAGCCCGCCCAACCGAGAATTTCCCCCGGTTGGACCCGTTGCAGGGTGAGGGGTTCTTTGCTGTAGGGACGCTTGCCGAGCAGTCGTGCTTGTCCTTCAACGAGAATGACGATTTGATAGGGAAGGGTATCGCCATCGAGAATGGGCTGTCCCAAACGATAGCGCAGGAATTGAAATCGTTCCGACCAATGGCGTAACTTATTGTCCGGTAATTGGTCAAAGGGGGGAATGGCTCGTAAAAATTCGCAAATATCTGTTTGAGTCTCGCTCATATTCCTGCCACCACTGCCTCATCGAGAGTGAGAATCTGCAAGTTCATCTCGGCGATATGTTCTTGCAACCAAGTCTCGAAGCGATCGCCTAACAGTTTTTGACGCATGGGTTCGTCGAGTTGGGCGGGTAGGATTTGTTCCAAACGGACGATAATAAACCAGTCGTTTAAGCGAGTTGGCGGCCAGAGTTGACCGGGTTGGCTGACGGAAAGAATTCTCGCTAAAGTGGGGTGCGCTTGGTTGGCGGCGATCGGTCCGACTCGTCCGCCGGTTTTGGCTTCGGAGCCTTGGGAATGGTTGCGGGCGAGATCGGCAAAGGAGGCTTCTTCTTCGAGGAGGCGACAATAGAATTCATAGGCTGCGTCCCGATCTTTGGTTCTCAGCAGGGAGTAAATCACTTTATCGAGTTGGGGTTTGTATTTGAGAAAGTCGGATTCTATTTTGTCGCCCCACATTTTTTGTTTGAATTTTTCGATTTTTAAGTGGCGGAAGATGGCGGTTTCGAGTTGTTCTTGGGTGAGTTGGCGGGGGTTTAACCAGGCTTGGCGATCGCTTTCCGTTTCTATTCCCTCTCGTTGGTAAAATTGCTGTTGGGCTGCGAGCTGTTCTTCCGGAGTGCAAGAAATATCTTGGATGGCACGATCGATCGCCATTTCGCGCAATAATTTCGGCAGCATTTGATAGCGATCGAGTAGGGGGATTAGATCGTCTCCGGCAATGGTTTTGTCTCCAATTTTTAACACCCTTTTCATCATGAACTACCTTGGATAAGGCAAAACTACTTTTATCTTATCTGAAATAGGGCAATCGCTTACTGGCTAGGTCATTTTCATAAAATCATCCTCAGTTAGCGTACTGGTTACTCCTTCCAAAATAGCTAGAGTTTCTTGACCGAATTTAATCTCAGTCCGATCGCTCTGTCGGGTAATATCCAGTTGACCATAGGTGAGGTTTCCCGTCAGACCGATAATATCTTCCCCTTGTTTGAAGTCAACAATGGTATCCGTTCCTTCCGCGATCGCGAGAACAAAGGTATCGCGACCCGTACCCCCCGAGAAATCATCTCCGGTAAGGGTATCGTTGCCCGAGCCGCCCCGGATAATGTCGTCGCCGTCGTCTCCCCAAATCTGGTCATCGCCTTCATCGCCAAAGAGGGTGTCGTTACCTGCTTTCCCACCGATGCGGTCATTTCCCGCACCCCCGTGGATGATATCGTCGCCGCCGATTTTCCCGCCGGATTTGCGAGAGTTGCGATCGCCTCGCAGGACATCATCGGCCCCGCCACCGAAGATAATGTCATCACCTAACCCACCTGCAATGGTATCGCGGGCATCAACGGTTACAGTTGCATTGTCAACGGCTGTAATGGAGTCTCCGGCAGCATTGATCCCTGTCACGCTAATTTGAGCAGTTATCACCTCTTGGAGACCGTTGAGGGTGTCATTATTGTCGGTGCCGACGGTGGTTTGAGCGAGATCTGAGAGCGGGGTAGTGAAGGTGGCGATCGC
>JBFRWJ010000162.1:0-6746 GCA_051439525.1 Spirulina sp.
CATCCACCCCGAGCAAATCGTCACGATTTGGATGGAAGGGGACATCGCTTGGATCAAGCTCGATAAAGGTTGCGTCCCCATCCACAAGGAAACCTTCAAGGACATCCTCGCCGCGCAACGGGAAATAGAGGAAAACGGGGACGATCGCGAACCCATTGAAACCCAAACCCATCAAGGGCAGCTCTTAACCCTCGTCCCCGTCGAGAACGTCCCTCACGCTTACAAGGTTTGTTTGGCCGATGAATTCCTCGGTTTTACTTATCGTTCCTTGCTGTTGGGAGGATGGAGCAACGATAAATGCCAATCGAGTTTCGCCGACCCCTTCGACGCGGCGGAGCGCTTGTTGGTTGATTGGGATGTGGAGCAGGAAATCGGCAGTGAAATAGCTGCGCTGCTCTATTAGATAGATTCCCCAAAGGACAGGCATCGCGTCCTGTCCTCTGTCAACCATTTCGCCACAGAAAGGGAATCCAACAAATGAATACTCAAACCGAGCGGTCGCCGAGCCAAGTCGAGGTGCCGGACTGGGTGCCGTTGTTCGTCAGTCGATGGTGCAAGGGCAAGGTCAGAAAACGAACCCAGTTCCACTACACGATGTGGGAAGCCGTGCAGATCCGAGGCAGGGGTGAGAGTCCGACCATCCTCAATATCTTCGTTCATGGGCAATCCAGCCGATGGTTGAAGGCTGGAGTCCTGAGAAAACGGGGCGATGAGTGGACATACCACCCCTCCATGACCAGCTATGCACCGCAAATCCTCGAAAGTTTAATCGTTAAATACCTCATATAAAACCATGAACATAACCACAGAAACCCAAACCGCTTATCGAGACATTGTTTTGCAGGTCAAAGTCCCCGCAAATACCCCAGATCCCCAGTTTCACTTTTTTCAGCGAGTTAAGTATCTTTTCGGTTCTAAGTGCCTTGAAGGGAAAATCGTGGGGATTGAGTACACCGGAAGTCAGAATTCACAACAGGCTTGGACTTACTCTGTTGAGTACGAGGCAAACAGTGAGAAAGAAGTCCAAATGGAAAACGAATTGGATTTGCTCGAATACCAGCAACAGGCGAACCAATATGCTATCCAACCCGGCAAACCGAACTCGATCGCGACTTCAGCCAATTGGAGGCATTGAGCAAATTGCCCGAACTCGAACTCCTGATTCGAGAGTGCCTCGACAATGCGACGACACCCGAGAAGGCGATCGACCTCATCCTTGCCCTTGAAGCCACCAGCCCACTCATAGGAGAAAAATGTCATGAACATCCTCACTCGAACCATTCATTTAGAAGCAGAAGTTCCCATCGCAACTCCAGACCCGAAATTCAATTACGGCGATAAAGTCGTCTATTTATTCGGATCGTATGTCGATGCCGAGATTGTCGGAATTGAATATCGCAAAGTTAGCCCCGAAAAGTACAGTTGGCTGTACGCCCTTCAGTTCAATTGTAAAGGGAATACTGACATTCAAATGGAGTCGGAAAAAACGATTCTCGAATGGGTTAAAGAAGCAAAAAAAATAGCTAATTTACCTATATTTTCTAACAAAAAATGATTCTTTTGCGAGTTTTTGTTAGGGAATAAATAGTGACCCTGACAGCCTATCCATCTTTAGACGAGGTTTTTTATCATGACTGCAATTCTTAAAATTCAAGCCCCTGCTATTCAAGGAAAGCAGGGCGATCGCGAGTGCTTTACCGCACATTTCCCTTTCCCTTTGTTCGCCCAAACGTTCTCTTTGTTCGACAAAGATTTGCCGCCTCAAAAGCGGGCGCAGCGAAAGCCCGAGAGCAAACGGGCAGAAAGTATCAAGAAATATATGGTCGCTCGCCAAGCCGATTATGTGATTCCCAATGTCACGGTAGCGACGGTGGACAAACGATCGCGCCGGGGCGTTAATTTTATCTCGGCTAAAGACGAACTCATGCAGCGATTGGAAGAGTCGGGAGCGGAAATCCCCAAAAGTTCTATAGATTTAATCTTTGAGAACAAGGAAGAACTGGGGACTATTTATATCGATAATGGCACGAACGTGCATATTATCGACGGTCAGCACCGCCATTTAGGGATTCAATTGTTGATTGATTCAATTAAGGAAATCGAAGAGGAGGAAGTCTTAGACAATTGGCTCAATTGGCTGGAAGAGCAAGTCGTTTCCGTGACGTTTTATCTCTGTTCTTCAATTGAAGAGGCGCAAACCATTTTCCGAGATATTAATGCCAATGCGATCGGGATTAGTAAGTCACTCAATGTGGCTTACGATCGCACGAATCAAGACTGGCTCAATATTGAGTCGGTTTTAAAACAGTGCGTATATCTGAATGGGTTAACCGATTTTGAAGGAAAAAGCCTGTTAGCCAAATCCCATTATCTGTTCCTTTTGGTGAATCTAAAAGAAGCCATTAAGGAGTCTTTTAAAGGCGTGTCGGATACCGAATTGGCGATTAAATTATCCGTCGAGTATTGGCAGAGTTTAACCAGCGCGATCGCTTACTGGTCGGATGTTTGGGAAGCCTGCGTCAAAGCCAAGACGGAGGAAGAGAAAAAGACTTTGCTCGAACAAGTTAAAACCTGCCGCAAAGAGAATATTGCCCATAAACTAGGAGTTTTAAGGGCATTCGGAAAATTAGGACGGTTAATTTGCGGAGCGCATTCTCTCGCTCCCGAAAAATATTCCATTCCAGAAATCGTCAGTAAATTAGAGGGAATCGACTGGTCGATCGATAATGAAGACTGGTTGCTGCGGTGCGTTTCTCCCGAAGGAAAAACGTTAACGCGAGCGCAGTATTCCCATAATATGCTGCGTTATTTCAAACTCAAATGCGGCATTGAATTGGATGAGGAAGAGCAAAAACTGGAAGAACAATTAGAACGCGATCGTGCTCCCTACTTCGCTCAACAAATCCCTTTGATTGAGCCAGAAAAAGAGCAAAAGGCGGCTTAATCGCAATGAGTAACGAGTAAAGAGTCTTTAAGAGTAAAGAGTAAAGAGTAACGAGTCCGGAGTTTTATTCTGAATCCTGTCTTTTGAATCCTGTCTTCTGAATCCTGTCTCTTAACTTGTTACTTGTTACTTGTTACTCGTTACTCCATCCCACTCGTTACTCTAAATCCTCTTTTTACTTTTTAGAAAACAATGTCTCAATCAACCCTAAGTTTATTCTGTGGCATTGGGGGTTGGGAAGCGGGACTGGGTGCGGAAGATGTCGTCGCGGCAATTGACAGCGATCGCGCTGCTTGTGAAAGCTGGCAGGCCAACTGGGGCGATCGGGTAATTCATTCTCCAGTCAGCGAGATCGACTACCGCCAGTACGAGGGAATCGATCGGGTCACGGCTTCTCCCCCCTGCCAAGAGTATTCCCTTGCCAAACGAACCGGATTTGTTAATCGCGATCGCCGAGATGCGGGACTGGTATTAGTCAAAGTCCTTCGAGATGCTCGTCCCAATACTCTCCTAATCGAAAACGTCCCCCAATACGTCAAATCCCCCGTTTTTCAAGAGATTTGCCAAACCGCACGCCAACTGGAATATTTCGTCAATCATGCGATCGCCGATGCTGCGGATTACGGCATTCCCCAGAATCGCAAGCGAATGTTCTGTGTCATCTCTCGTCAGCCTTACGCCTTCCCCTTGGTATTCTGCCAGCCGGCAAATTGGTACGACGCGATCGCTGACCTACTTCTCCGGATGCCGGAAGTTCGGTTGAGCGATCGCGATTGGCAAAAATACGGCACATGGTTGCAAAAAAACAAGATTGGACTGCTCGATCATGACGGTGCCGGAAGTAGTGCTGTCCCGCGCTGCAAGAATTTCCCGGCTAAAACGGTTCGGGCGATGGGAGGCGATCGGCATTGCTGGCAATTCACAGCAGCCGCGAACGGTCGATTCTATCGGCTTTCTCCGAGAGCGATCGCCAGACTGCAATCTTTTCCCGATTCATTGATTCTTCCCGAGGACTGGGTGGAAGCGTGCAAGCGCATTGGGAATGCCGTTCCTCCGTTGTTGATTCATAAATTATTTGGAGATTTTGTTCGTGAATCAAATTTAGCAGGAAATGGTCTCCAAAAGCTGAATTCGATTCAGAATCCTCCCACTCAAAATTCAAAATTTCAACCTGTTGAAGTCTGAATTTTGAAGTCAAAACTGGTCAAAGATTTTTGGCCAACTCCCCCGCATTCAATTGCAACGATGCGGGGAAAATCTCTCTGGAATTTTGCTCGTGGAGATAGTGCTTCCGAGAGGCGATCGCGCTTGGCCAATCTTCGCCACGACATTCAAGAATTTTTTGCAAACTTTAGTATCAGAGGTCGGTCATGAAATTTACCTATCACAATCGCCGCAATCCCTGCCCAATCTGCAACTCGACTTCTTCTAAATGCCGGACGACTCAAGACGAACTCGTTCTCTGCATGACCTACGCCGATGGGAATGGGGATAATCGGGATTACAAATTCCTCAAGCCTAGTAAGGATGGACTGTGGGGAATTCATCTGCACAAATCCCAAGATAATTTCGACCCCAAACTGGCAGAACAACGTCGAGAAACTCTCAGAAAAAGAAGGGAAGAAGAAGCAAGGAAAGAACGGGAACTTCTGGGAAAGTCTCTTCCTCTCAATCGCCGTTCCAGCGAATTCCGCCAACTGCTGTTAAGTCTGAAATTGGAAGAAGATCATCGTCAGAATCTGCGCGATCGCGGTCTGACGGAAAAACAAATTCAAAACAGTTTATTTCGTACCGTTGTTTCCGGTCAAGTGGTTCAGGCTCATCCTTCATTACCGGGAATTAAAGACGGAAAAATCGGGTTCGGTCAGGAAGGCGATCGCGGGTTTTTGTGTCCGGCATTCAACGCGATCGGGCAAATTACTGGAGTTCAAATCCGTTTGGACAATAGCGAAAATGGTCGCTATCGCTGGCTCAAAGGGCGCTTTTCCAGCCACCTGCCCAATGGGGAATTGCCGATAACCGTCGTGATTCCTAAAGGGGAAAAGATGGTGGTTTCTCCAACTGAGGCGATCGCGATTCCCGAAAGTCTTCAAGGCATCATCGCGATCGAGGGCATTCTCAAACCCTATATTGCCGCCCATCGATTTGGGTATGCGGCCATTGGTGCCTCTGGGGGAAATTTCTCCTCCTCTCCAACACAACTCAAAGCCGAACTGGCCGCACTCTCCGAACGACTGGGAACGAAAGAGATTCTCTTTCCCGTAGACGCGGAGGGCAAAAGTAACAAGCAGGTTTACCAGCGCGATCGCGCCACTGCTCAACGACTCCAATCTTGGGGATACGAGGTCAAGGTCGGAAACTGGGGACAGTGGGAAGACAAGCGCCAACCCGACTTTGACGAACTGTTCGATTTGGCCGGAGTGCAGTGGGTGGCCGCCGATGAATATTTCGAGGTTGAGGGACGGCGAATCGCATTCGCCGAGTCCAATCAACCTGACAAAGAACGCGCCGGCTTCTTGAAATGGCTGCAAAAACGTTTAAATTTTGGCAATGGAAAGGGAGCGAAGAAAAAAGTCGAGCGGAAAGCCAAAGGGAAATGGCTTGACTACAAACCCGATACTCTCCCCACTCCCCAACTTGTTAATCTTCTCCCTAAAATTTACTTTGATGAAGGCGATCGCGACAAGTTATGGGTAGAGTTGAAAAAAAAGGGTTGGTTAGACATCTACCAGTTCATTTTGGATTCTTCTTGGATGGGTTCGGGAAAATCTCACGGAACTGCTCTTTTGCCCCTTGAAAAAGCGATTTATTATGATATCAACCACCGCAATGTTTCCACGTCTTCAGTGGCAGAGAATTTTGTGGATTTATTCCCGCGATCGCAACACGGATTTAAACATAACGATCGCGGAGAATTGGTTCAGGCTCAATATGGGGATGAGGTCGTTATTGGCGGAAATTGTTATCACGGCGATCTCTTCAAATCTTTGTCCAACAAGGGGTACGGTTTCCACGACGACAAAGAGAACCCCTTATGTGCGGGATGCCAGAAAGCCGGATGGTGTAAATCTCAAGAAGAGGGATATAAACGCAGTCGCCAAAGGGTTTTATCTCAAGACAAAATCCGCATGGCTCCTCAATCTGCACCCAATCCTGGCGATTATAAGTATGAGAATTATACCGCGATCGCTGAGGAAGTCTCTCGCAATTTAAACGTCACCATTAAAACCGTTAGCGAACGTTGGGACAAAATCTTAGCCGAATTATCCCGGTTCAAAGTTAAAGGATTCGCTCATTTAATCGAACCCGTCGAGGAAGCGATCGCGCAACAAGTCTTCGGCGACCAAGGGCGTTGGGGGGTTTCTCACGAGCAAATTGGATTTCCCTCAAAAACAACAGACGTTAATGTTTTGGCAGATTTAGAAGCGTTGGAGAAACTCATCGAAAAGGAGCATATTGCCCAGTGTGAAAACTTATTAGATCAGAATGAAGTCGATAAGAATGAACTCGATCGGTTCACTCAAAAAGAGAAAAAACAATTTAAGGGAGCGATGAAATCAGCGAACGCCTACTTTGAAAAAGAAGCACGAGAGGAGGCAGTTCGCAAAATTAAGGAGTTTCCCGCTAATCTGGCCCTGCTGTTAATTGAGGCCTACTATCACGATATTGGTGCGGTCAGAATCAATCGCGATATGGTCAGCGTCACCCGATATGACAATCGTTTTGCCAATATCTTAAAGTCCCACAAAAACGTCATTTTACTGGATGCAACACCCCATATCAAGCGGATTTGCGCCCAATT
>JBFRWJ010000163.1:0-2731 GCA_051439525.1 Spirulina sp.
ACTTAGGATTGCAACCAATTTCCAATCGTTTTATATCTTGTAAATCTTCGGACGAAGCACCAAGATTTCCTCTGCAACTTCGCTTATGTCCCGATACGGGATTGATTCATTTAGGGAAACCTTTTCCCGTAGATGAGTTAAAACCTCGTCATGATTGGCTGACTTGTTTTGAGCCAGAAACACATCTCGATCGCTTAGTAGAAACGATATTAAGGCTGCCCAATATTACCCCCGAGTCGGTATTTGCTGCTTATAGTTTCAAAGATGATTCAACTCTAGAACGATTGAAAAAACAAGGGTATTCCCAAACTTGGCGTATCGATCCCTATCGCGATCTCAGTCTTAGCGATCCTCGCACTAATGTGGAAACCTATCAATCCGTCTTTACTCCCAAAATTGCCGAGGAAATTCGAGAAAGATATGGTGGGGCTGATGTTTTTATCGTGCGTCATGTTGTCGAACACGCCTATAATTTACTGAATTTTATTCAAGCGATTCGGTTGTTAATCAAACCCGAAGGATATATTGTTTGGGAACTCCCCGATTGCGAGAAAGCGCTTTCTCTTGGAGATTGTACGACAATTTGGGAAGAACATATTTTCTATTTTACTCGCTTTACTTTTCAGCAATTGTTATTAGCATCGGGTTTTAATATCGTTCATTATGAATCCGTTCCCTATGCTTTGGAAAACTCTCTGATTGCGATCGTACAAGAATCTCCCGATCGGATAATTACTCATCAAAATCCGGATTCCGAAGCACTCGCCAAAGAATGCGATCGCGCTCGTCATTTTGCTCAAAATTTTCTGCACCGTCGCGAGATAATCAAAGAAACGCTTGCAAAAGTCCGCAGAGAACGGGAAAAAATTGCGTTATTTGGAGCCGGACATCTTGCTGTTGCTTTTTTGTCCTTAATGGAAGTTACGGATTTAATTGACTTCGTTATTGACGATAATCCCCACAAAAAAGGCATGAAAATGCCTCTTGGCAATCTGGAAATTGTGGGGTCTGATGTACTTTATCGAGGGGATATTCGCCTTTGTTTGTTGGGACTCAATCCCCAGAATCAACCCAAAGTTATCGCCAAACATCAGCGATTTTTAGATGAAGGAGGGATTTTTGCCTCTATTTTTCCGGGGAGCGATCGCGCTTTGGAGAATGTGTTATGATTCGGATTCGGAAAGAAAGTGATGAAGTGCTTTACCCAGATGAAGATATTGTTATGTTAAAGGGTGAGGATTTAGAAGAATTAAAAAGATTAGCCGGGTTAAATCCTCGTCAAAGGATTCGGATCTGCGCTCATCAATCTCCAAGCGATCGCCTCCACGAGATGTTTATCGTTCATACCAAAGATTGTTACGTTCGTCCTCACAAGCATATTGGTAAAGCCGAATCAATGGCAATCTTAGAAGGAGAAGTCGATGTAATTTTATTTGACGACGAAGGGTCGATAAAACGAGTAATTTCAATGGGGGATTTAGGATCGGGAAAACGCTTTTATTATCGGTTATCCGAACCCATTTATCATATGCTCATTATCCGAAGCGATTTCCTCGTCTTCCATGAAAGTACCGAAGGACCTTTTTTACGAGAAAAAACCGTTTTTCCCGAATGGTCTCCCATTGACGATCCGGCAGAAGTTACCGAATTTATCAACCGTATTCATAGTTTGATTTCTAGTGAAAACAAAAGTTCTCAGACACGATGAAAATTGTCGCATTTGTGGAAGCGATCGCATTACTTCTGTTCTTAAACTTCAGGATACCCCTCTAGAAGACCAATTTATCCCGCAAGAACAAGTTCAGAACAAACAACCCGTTTATCCTTTAGAATTAGCGCTTTGCGAAAACTGTGGCTATCTCCATCTTCCTTATATTGTCAATCCAGAAGCTAGTTATAGCGATTATATTTATGTTAGTAGCGTAACAGTGGGCTTGAGAAGTCACTACGATGAATATGCAAGAGAAATTGTCTCTGAATATAACATTCCTGAAAGCTCATTAGTTGTCGATTTGGGAAGTAATGACGGTTCCCTGCTTTCTTCCTTTAAAAAATTAGGGATGCAGGTTGTAGGAGTAGAACCCGCAAAAGGAATTGCCGATCGCGCCGATCGAGCTGGATTAACGACCATTCCTGATTTCTTTGCCGAGGACGTTGCAGAAAAAATTGTGCGAGAGTATGGGAAAGCAAGAGTCATTACTGCCAACTATATGTATGCCAATATTGATGATATCCTCGCCTTTACCCAAGCAGTTGCTAGATTGCTTTCTCCTGATGGTATTTTTGTCGTACAGACAGGATATCATCCCCAACAGATGAAAATAAAAATGTTTGATTATATCTATCACGAACATTTTTCTTATTTCACCGTTGAAGTATTACAAAATCTTTTCTCTTGCTGCGGTCTCGAATTAATTCAAGGCATAAAAACTCTGCCAAAAGGAGGTTCTCTGCGAGCCGTCAGTCAATTAAAAGGAGGCTCTCGTTTTCTCGATCCTTCGGTCGAACAATTAATTGTAGAAGAAAATATGGAGGGAATGAAGAAAGTTGAAACATATCAAAAATTTTCAGAAGAAGTTGAAAAAGCCAAGCACGAAGCGATCGCTTGCCTGCAAGAATTCAAAGAATCTGGTAAAAAGATTGTGGGATTTGGAGCATCCCACAGCACGACGACCCTCCTTTATCATTTTGAACTTGCTCCCTTTATCGAGTATTTAGTAGATGATAATCC
>JBFRWJ010000164.1:0-9549 GCA_051439525.1 Spirulina sp.
ATCATATTCCTATGATTTTAACCTACTGCTACAAAATCAAACCGACCCCAGAACAGGCAGAAAAAATCGATTATTGGCTCGAACTCCTTCGCCGTCATTGGAATTACGCCGTGGGGCAACGATTAGACTACTTGAGAAGAACGCACTCTCAAGTAGATCGGTGCAGTTTGGTTTCAGAATCTATTGGCGCAATTCCCGAACCCGTTAATTACTACACTCAGCAAGCTGCTCTTAAGGAAACCAAAGTCCTCTTCCCCGACTACAAGGAAATTTATTCAGAAGTGCAACAAATCAATCTGCAAAGATTGGATAAGGCATGGAAGAAATGGAGAATTCCCGACAAGAGCGGAAAGAGAGGAGGGCGACCTAAATTCAAGAAAATCGGACAATTAAGATCGTTTGAGTTTTCGCGAGTCAATCACCCGAAAGCGACCATAAAGTTTGATGGAAAAAACCTGATAACGACGCGATTGGGGACAATTCCGGTTATCGTTCACCGTCCGATTCCCGATGGGTTTGAACTCAGAAAGGCATCAATTGTCAAGAAAGCGGACGGTTATTATGTTTGTTTAGCCGCAAAAGACGAACGAGTTCCCGAACCTCTACCGTTAGACAAAATCAAAACTGCTGTGGGAATTGATGTGGGATTGAAAGAATTTCTCACCACATCAGAGAGTGAAACCGTTCCCATTCAACAAACCTATCGCCAAGGGCAAAATCATTTAGCGCGTCAGCAAAGAAAGTTAAAAAACAAGGAAAAACGTTCAAAAAACTATCAAAAACAACAGAAGAAAATCGCGAAAATTCATCAAAGAATTCAACGGCAACGAAAAGATTTTCAATACAAAATCGCCAACTGGCTAACGAGGTGTTATGACTTAATTGCTGTTGAAGATTTAAACATTAAAGGACTGGCAAGAACTCGACTGGCTAAGAGCGTTCTTGATGCAGCTTGGGGACAATTTATTACTATCTTGGAGGCAGTGGCAGTCAAATGCGGCGTTCGGGTGGTGAAAGTGAATCCCCACAGCACGAGTCAAGATTGTAGCGGTTGTGGAACAAAAGTCCCGAAAACCCTCTCGGTTCGCACTCATGAATGTCCAAAGTGCGGACTTGTTCTAGATCGCGATGAAAATGCGGCAATTAATATTTTGCATAGGGCATTAGAAAATGTACAGGCGGTGGGTCTCATCGTCTCTGCTTGTGGAGGCTTAGACAATAGTCAGCCCGTGAAGCAAGAAACTTATCGAGGAGAGTGGTCGCTGAGCCATGCCGAAGCGTGGGTTCAACTCAGTCTCTTCTGAAGCCCCCGACAGAATCTTTGATTTGTCGGGGGAGAACGTCACACAGCGCCTTCCTTCCACGCGATCGCTGGCAAAATTCTTGGGAATCTCTCGCAACACGGTGACGCAAAGTTACGATCGCCTCCTCAGCGAAGGGTATTTGGAAACCATTGGGGGATCGGGTACTTATGTGTGCGATCGCATTCCGGAGGAATTTCTGCAAGCAACAGCGATCGATTCTTCTTCCCCTTCCTCGCGATCGCACCATTCTCTCTCGGAATAGCCCTCTTAGATTTACGAGTCTGTTTTGGGGTTGATTAACCAGATTTGATATAACCAAGTGAGAGGACTTTTGGGCGAAATAGAGTTAAATTGAGAGACAGTAGATGCCTTTTACGATCGCCATGACCCAGCCATCGCCGCAACCCCCAAAAAAGACGCTAGAGCAACGGCTTACGGATGCCTTGGTCAAATTATTGGCAACGGGGAGTGGCGGTTCGTCTATTTTCTTCCTTTTTAACAATGAAATATCCAAAGCCTTAATTGCGGGAGCGATCGCGGTAGGATTTGGCTTGTTGAGTAGTTTTAGAGACGGTTTCTTGAAAGTTCTCAAAGACTGGGCGAATAAAAAAGGCACACAAACGGCTCAGACTTTGACCGAAAGGGCCGATTTCGCGATCGCGAGCGTGGGGTTTAAGGAGCGATATTATCAGCGTTTAATTTATATCTGTCGCGACTTGCGGACTCAAGGATTGAAAACTAAGGGTCCCTTTGTCTTGGATTTGAAAAAGGTCTTCGTCCCTCTGAGAGTCGCCCCCGAGAGTTCCGATCGCATTTCCCCGGCTATGATTCGAGGGAGGGTTGGGTCGTCCGCTCTGAGTATTTGGGATTTTTTAGAGGCGGGGATCGATCTGCACCCGACTTATCCCAGCATGGCGGTTATTGGCGCGCCCGGGTCGGGAAAAACCACCCTCCTCGAACATTTAACGCTCATCTATGCCGAGGGAAGACAGCCTGAAACTGCCCCGGTTCTGATTCCCATTCCTATCTACCTGCGGGATGTTGGGCAAGCAATCGCTTCCGAGAATCCAACCCTGTCAAGTCTCGTGGAAGGGCAAGAATTCATCAAAAAACTGCACCCCCCTTCCCAGTGGTTTAAAGATGCGTTGCGCCGCCAGTATTGTTTGGTCATGCTGGACGGACTGGATGAAGTCGCCGACAAAACCCAGCGCCAAAATGCGAGTCGCTGGGTTTCCCAACAGATTAAAGATTATCCCAAGGCTCGCTTTCTCCTGACCTCGCGACCTTTTGGATTTAAGGATGCACCCGTAGAAGGCGTGACCGTTTTGGAGGTGCAACCTTTCAATCTCAACCAGATGCAGCAGTTCGTCCGCAACTGGTATCTGCAAAGCGAGATCGCGAGGCGGTTGGGTCGCGACGATGCCGGGGTGCGAGATGCAGCGCAGACCCAAGCTGACAATCTCATCGATCGCATCCGCAACAGTCCTTCTTTGGCCAAAATGGCCCTCAACCCCTTGCTTCTGACGATGATTGCGACGGTTCACTGTTATCGCGGCGCGTTGCCGGGACGACGGGTAGAACTCTACGCGGAAATCTGCGATGTCTTGTTGGGACGGCGGCGAGAAGCTAAAGGGATTCCCCTGACCCATCGCTTGAGCGCCGAACAGCAGAAAGCCGTCCTGCAAGTGCTGGCACTGGCGTTAATGCAGGGGAACACTCGCGAGTTTACCCTCGAGGAGGGCAGTGCTTTCATTAAAGACGAACTGCTCCGAGTTGCGGGCGATCGCGAAACGCCAGAAGCATTTTTGGAGCGAATCGAACGAGAAAGCGGGTTGTTGGTGGAACGGGAGAACGGCGTTTACGAATTTGCTCACAAGAGTTTTCAGGAGTATTTGGCTGCCATTCAAATTAAGGAGTCAAATCAAGAGCAGATTTTAACGGAACGCATGGGGAATGCTTGGTGGGATGAAACCATCCGTCTCTATGCGGCACAAAGCGATGCAACGAATTTGATTCGAGCCGCACTCGAGGGGCAAAATACCCAGATCAATGCCTTGCGACTCGCCCTCGATTGCGAAGAGGAAGGCTTGCGGGTCGAACCCGAAGTCAGGGAGCAACTTAAAGAGAAGTTAGAAACCGGGCTGGAATCGACGGACGGGGAAATTGCGTCCCTCGCCGCCCGAGTGAAGCTCTTTAGGGGATTGAGCAAACTGGTGCGAATTGATGAGAACCGAGAAATCGCTCGGCACTGCATCAGCCATGCTGAATATCAACTGTATGCTGACGAGCGGTTGAATGGGAGCAGACGCTTTCAAGCGAGAACGGCGACGCAACCCGTAACGGGAGTGAGTTGGGAGAACGCTCTGGGATTTTGTGCGTGGCTGAGTTTGCAGGCGGAAAATCTTGAGGGTTGGGGTGCGTATCATTATCGGTTGCCCACTGCCACCGAAGTCAGAGATCATCCGGTTAAGGAACGTTCGCAACCCGGATGCTGGACGATGGAGGGGAGCACGGGAGGGCAGGGGATTCGCGTCGTGAGAGCCAAACTTTTGCCCGAATGCGTCAAACTGACCAATTATCTACTCGCCGAGGAGTGGAACCCAGCAATTGGGGAAACAGCCACGATCGCCGGCAAGATAGAACCGCAAGCGATCGCCGCGATCGGGCAGCTTTGGCAGCAATACTCTAAAGGAAAGTTGAGTTTATTGCCCTTCGATACCGCGACTGTCAATGCAAGGGGAGAGGAAATCAAAAAAGAACAAAAGCAGGCGCTATATTTAACTGAAGATTTAGGCAATGGAGTCACCCTCGATCTCGTTGCCATTCTCGAAGGAACATTCTGGATGGGGTCGCCAGAAGGGGAAGGAGACGATAACGAAAAACCTCAGCATGAAGTCACCGTGCCGTCCTTCTTGATGGGCAAATACCCCATTACCCAAGCACAATGGCGAGCGATCGCTTCTCGTGAAGATTTGAGAGTCGAACGCGACCTCAACCCCGATCCCTCTAATTTCAAAGGAGACGATCGTCCTGTCGAGCAAGTCAATTGGTACGACGCAGTGGAGTTTTGCGGGAGGCTATCGAAACTGACGGGAGCGGAATACCGACTCCCGAGCGAGGCAGAGAGGGAATATGCCTGTCGCGCCGGAACGACAACCTTCTTCTCCTTTGGTGAAACCCTAACGGATGAATTGGCGAATTATGATGCCAGTAACACCTATGCCGACGAACCCGCAGGGCAGTATCGCCAAGAAAGCACCCCAGTGGGGCAATTTCCTCCCAATGCCTTTGGATTGTACGATATGCACGGCAATGTTTGGGAATGGTGTGTGGATGAGTGGCACAAGAATTATGAGGGCGCGCCGACTGATGGGAGTGCATGGACAGAAGACGAGAATAATAATTATTCTCAAAATGAGTTAGAAGATATGATTAGATCAATTGTACGAGGCGGTTCTTGGTACTGCTTTCCGGGGAATTGCCGTTCCGCGCGTCGCCTCAACTACTTTCGCGCGCTTCGTTCCGGCCTCAACGGTTTTCGGGTTGTGCGCGTGGTGGCGAGGACTCTCTAGCCCTTTTCCCTATTGCCCTCTTGCCTTTTTCCTCTGAAGGCGGAGCGCAACCCAAAACAGTATTGCGTATGGTTCTTTTATACTATTCCCTCAAAGAGAATTGGGATCGACCCCGAGTTCTCGTAACTTCGCCGCTAACTTTTCTGATTTTTGGCGTTCTGCTTCCGCTTCGATTGCCTTCCTGGCTGGCGATGAGAAAGAATGTATCAATCTTATAACGGATTCGCTCTTCGCGAACAATGTACCGACTGCGATCGCAATTTCATCAACCCCTAGCTACCCCTCACTTTCTAGCGTGTCGTGCTATAACTCCACAGATAGATTTTTTCGATCCAAGGGATTTAGGAATCAGTTGACGGGCTTAGAGAGGCGATCGAGGAGAGGGACGGCGAATCGTCTCTTGGTGCGCGTTCTCCAGTCGAATGCGATTCACTAGGATCGCACCGCAATCCCTGTCTCGTTAAAGCGGAGAAATGTCAAGTAAAAATAATTTAACAAAAGCTAAGAATTATCTTAAGATTAGGGCAGTCAAGAAAATTTTTTGGTAGTGGATACCAAATTGCAACCCTCACCCAGAAATTAGGAGGATATTTTATGGCGCTCGTACCCATGCGGCTGCTCTTGGATCACGCGGCTGAAAACGGTTATGGAATCCCGGCTTACAACGTCAACAACATGGAGCAAATCCTCTCCATCATGCAGGCTGCTGAAGAATCCAACAGCCCCGTTATTCTGCAAGCCTCTCGCGGCGCTCGCAAATACGCTGGAGAAAACTTCCTGCGCCACTTAATTCAAGCAGCAGTAGAAACCTATCCTCATATTCCCATTGCCATGCACCAAGATCACGGCAATGCGCCCTCTACCTGCTACACGGCAATGCGCTACGGTTTCACTAGCGTTATGATGGACGGTTCTTTAGAAGCCGATGCGAAAACTCCCGCCAGTTTCGAGTACAACGTTAGCGTCACGGCTGAAGTCGTTAAAGTCGCTCACTCCATCGGAGTCAGCGTGGAAGGCGAACTCGGTTGCTTGGGCTCCCTTGAAACCGGAATGGGTGAAAAAGAAGACGGTCACGGTGCGGAAGGCGTACTGAGCAAAGAACAGTTGCTCACCGACCCCGATGAAGCGGTTCAGTTTGTAGAACAAACCCAAGTAGACGCTTTAGCCGTCGCGATCGGAACCAGCCACGGGGCTTATAAGTTCACCCGCAAACCGACCGGTGAAATCCTCGCCATCAGCCGCATTGAAGAAATTCACAACCGCTTGCCCAACACTCACTTAGTGATGCACGGTTCTTCTTCCGTTCCTTCCGATCTGATTGACATTATCAACCAGTACGGCGGTGCAATTCCCGAAACCTACGGTGTACCCATCGAAGAAATTCAAAAGGGAATTAAGAGCGGCGTTCGCAAAGTGAATATCGACACCGATAACCGTTTGGCGATTACGGCTGCGATTCGTAAGGCTGCGGCTGCGGATCCCAAGAACTTCGATCCCCGCCACTTCCTCAAGCCTTCCATTGCCATGATGAAAGATGTGTGCTTGGAGCGCTATCAAGCCTTTGGTACCGCAGGAAATGCAAGCAGCATCAAGCAAATGACGTTGGATGAGTACGCTCGCAAGTATGCTAGCGGTGAATTAGCAGCTAAAGTTAAAACGGCTGTTGCAGTTTAACTGTTAAGTGTTATCAGTAAACAGTGAACACGCTGTTTGCCGATTGAATTAATTGTCAAAAGAGGCGTTTAATAATTAAACGTCTCTTTTATTGTTTTAGGAGTTGGCAGCCATGAGAAATTACCGATCGCTGTTCTCTTTCTTGGTGTTTTGTTGCGCTTTTGCCGTGCCCAAGGCGATCGCTTATCCGGAAAGCTGCGATCGCGAGGAGTTTGCCACCCGCTACGTTGAATCTTATTTGCAGGCGAATCCTTTGAATGAAATAGAGGTGGAAAGAGCGATCGCGAATTTGGAGACGCTTTCAGAAGCAGAGTGCCAGCAAAGGGCAGCGATCGCGTTACTGACTGAAGAAATGGGGAAGCCGATCGGTTACAAAGTCGCCGCAACCAGTCCAAAAGTACAGGAGATCGTGGGCAGCGATCGGCCTCTCGTGGGAGTTTTACTCGAGGAAATGTTACTTCCGAATGGGGCAACTATTGCCGTCAATTCCGGGGGCAATTTAATTTATGAAGTGGATTTATTGGTGACGGTTGGGGATGAAGGGATTAACGAAGCCGAAACGATCGCGGAGGTTGCGGCAAATCTCACCAATCTCATTCCTTTTATCGAAGTTCCCGATTTAATGTTACCCCGAGGGGCGAGATTATCGGGAGAATTGCTCGTGGCGATGAATGTTGGGGCGAGATGGGGGGTAAGGGGAGAAGAAATTCCGGTGCGAGCAACCCCCGAATTTATCGAGGCGCTCGGTAAGATGAAAGTGACCCTAGAAAACGGGAGAGGAGAGATTTTAACGGAAGGGCGAGGCAGCGATATTCTCGGACATCCTTTCCATTCCGTCCTCTTCTTAGTGAAAGAATTGCGCGATCGCGGACAGAGTCTAAAAGCGGGGGATGTCATTAGTTTGGGAACTTTTGGCCGCTTTCATTTTGCCGCACCGGGAGAACGGGGAATCGCTCGCTATGAGGGATTTCCCGGAGGCGATCGCCGGGTGCGAGTGTTTTTTAGATAACCGCTTGCCCAGATATTCCCTCGAAAATCGCGTTTGCCCGATGCCCACTCGATCGAGCCGATTGGATTGCCGACGAACCTTAGCGATCGCGAACAAGATCGTGTAATCTAGTGAGTTAGAGAGGACACCAACAATAATCTTCGATTGAGTTGGGCCGTACTCGATCCTTACTCGATTGTTACTCGATTGCTAATTGGCTATGTTTCATCGCGTTCCCGAAAAACAAATACATCTCCTTCGCTGGCTACTCACGATAGGCTGGCTGATTTTAATTTTTTCTTTATTTTACGATCCGGTTTCAGCATATTTAACCAACCCAGAAAATACATGGAGTATTTTTAGCCTGAACCCGCAACTGTTTGATGTTGAAGGATGTAAAGAATTAGTCACCGTTCGAGGCCAGTGCTTGCCCGAACAGTCTTACCCTTTAGGAGCAAAAATATTTTGGGGAATGGTGGTTCCGACAGCCATTTTAATCCTTCTTTTTCTCGGTCACGAAACGTGGCGCAGAATTTGTCCTTTGTCGTTCATGTCGCAACTTCCTCGTGCTTTAGGAAAGCAGCGACAGCGTCAAAAAATAAACCCAAAAACCCAAAAAGTCCGTTATGAATTAGCAAAAGTTCGCCAAGATTCTTGGTTGGCACGCAATCACCTATACTTACAATTCGGTTTATTATGTCTGGGTTTGTGCATTCGGATTTTATTTGTCAATTCCCATCGAATCTTATTAGGAATATTTTTACTGTTCACGATTCTCAGCGCGATCGCCGTCGGGTATTTCTATTCGGGAAAAAGTTGGTGTCAGTATTTCTGTCCGATGGCTCCCGTAGAAATGATTCTGACAGGCCCGAGAGCTTTATTTGGAAGCGAAGCACATCAAGGCGAACGTCAAAAAATCACCCAATCGACTTGTCGAACTATCGATCCAAGTGGGAAGGAAAAAAATGCTTGTGTGGGTTGTCAATCTCCTTGTATTGATATTGATGCCGAACGCAATTACTGGGAACTTTTCAACAAACCCGGTCGCCGTTTCATGCAGTATGGTTATTTAGGACTGGTTTTGGGCTTTTATCTTTACTATTTCTTTTATTCGGGGACATTTAAATATTTTTACTCGGGAGTTACCAATCACGAAGAAAATCAATTACAGACCGTACTCGAACCGGGATTTTATTTTTTCGGTCACGCGATTCTGATTCCTAAATTGTTTGCCGTTCCTTTAACAATTGGAGTTTTTGTCGCGTTGAGTTATTGGCTATTAAGCAAAATCGAGAAATTTTATAAAGGCTATCGCCGCAGAATTGGCAAACCTTTAACGCAACAACAAATCCAACACCATATTTTTACAGTTTCTACCTTTGTCGTCTTTAATCTCTACTTTATTTTTGGCGGTCGTCCCTTTCTCAAATCATTTCCAACTTGGGTGGAATTAATGTTTAACGGCGCGATCGCTATAGCCAGTACGCTGTGGATGTACCGCACCTTAAATCGGTCTTCGGAGGTCTATTCTCGAGAAAGTTTAGCCAATAGTTTGCGCCGTCAGTTAAGCAAATTAAATATTGATTTCTCGAAGTTTTTAGAAGGTCGTTCGATGAACGAATTAAAACCCGATGAAATTTACGTTTTGGCAAAAGTTTTACCCAATTTTAGTAAGGAATCGAGCTTGCAAGTGTATAAAGGCGTTTTACGAGATGCCTTAGAACAAGGAAACGTTCAATCTGCAAATAGTTTTGAACGATTGGAACAATTGCGCTTGGAATTGGGAATTAAAGATGAAGAACACTACAATCTTTTAACTGATTTAGGGTTGGAAAATCCCGACCTTCTTAACCCCTATAAAAGTAAAACAAAAGAAACGCAACTGCGTTTGCAAAGCTATCAAGAAGCCCTAGAATTACAACTACTCGACTTGTTGGAAATGGGCGTTCCTCTTCCTGAAGCACTCGTGCGTCGCGAACGACAAATTCAGACGTTAAAACAAGACTATGGC
>JBFRWJ010000165.1:0-19151 GCA_051439525.1 Spirulina sp.
GTATAAGTCATTAGTTTGTCCCACCTAATCGAGTAAATACGTTATTTTTAATGAATCGTCGTTTCCATCTCTAGAATTTTATCACTTTTCACCTGCTCTAGCGATCGCTAGTCGTACTGCCCGGTATTTTATCTTGAACCCCCAAGAAAACGGGATTTTGAGTAATCACCCCCGTATCGATTCCTTGCACGATCTCGTGAATTTTTGCCAGAAAATCCGGGACCAAGGGCAAAAGTCCATCAATGCAAACGAGTGCAACCATGCGCATAAAACCCGCACCTTGATAGTTTTCTGCAAGAGAACTCGCAAACTGTTGGGGGTTGGGTTGGGGGATACCATTCAATTTACAAAAGGCAATCACTTCCACGGCGATTTTTAACAACAAATCGATGGTTTGCGTTGTATCGGCTTTGGGGGTAATATTGCCGAGGAAGGAGAGAAAACTAATTTTTTCACCGACTTTATTCGCCAGTGCAGCCGTTGCCATAGCCACATCAGCTTTATCGATCGCCTGATATAATGCGATCGCGCCTTGATAACCCCTTTCGGGATCGAGGTAGAGAGAAGCCGCGCGATCGCGGATGCGTCCAACCATTTTAGCATCGGTTTCCCCCGTAATCTTCTCGATGTTTGCATCAAATCCGACGATATTATCCCACTGACCGGGGGCAACAAAATCAAGAGCTTTTAAGACCCTAACGGTAATATTATCTTGGGGAAGTTCGTCAACAAGCTGAATGATGGAATGACTCATCAGTTAATCCTCACAACAGGAATAATTTTTAGCTGAAGTTTTTAGTTGAAACTTTTACGATTTTGAGATGCTCCACATTCTTTACAATATGATAGCTTTTTGTAGGTCAAATTGTGGCAGCTCGGACATTCAACATATTGATGATAGCCACAATGAGGGCAATAGGCATCTTGGGGACGCAGTTGCTTGGCACATCTGATACACCGCGACTTTTGCACTCGGTGAGCGGCTTGGATTTTCGGATTAAAAACGATTTTTTGAAAAAACTTAATGATCCCAAAACCAAGAGTAGGAATGAGAAAAATATAGAAATAATTGATGAGAAATAGCAATCCGCCCAAAAGTTCGCGAATGAGGTCGAAGAGAAATTCAAAAAGTATCCCGACTTGCAAAAATTCAAAGATTTTAATAATGAGCGGAATCAAAAAGATAACCAGCAGATGCCAACTCATGAGTGCCATGAGTCCGTAGCCTTTACGTTGGGCAAAATTATGGAGAGATGAGGCAATAATAATCAGAGGTAAAAGAAAGAGAGATTGAAAGGCAATCTGGATGCTGGGATACCAAAAAGAAGCTCGCTGGTATGCCTTTTTAACTATTGAAAATTGTTCGCCCTGTTTCAGAAAACCAATAAAATTTATACTTTCCGGTTTGGAGAGCAACTCATTTTTAAGATCGGCAATTTCCGTTTTGAGAGTGGCAATATTACGATTGTTTTTATCTAATTCTTGCTTGGCTTTGTCCGCACCGACAGTATTGATCGAGCGATCGCGAGGCTGTCCGGCGATTTTTTCTAAGAGTGTAGAATCATATTGTTCGCGAATTTGGCGATTTTTGAATTCAAGGTCATTAATTTGTCTCTGCTTTTGTTCGATATTGCTGGCAATTTCTCGATTTTCAGGAGTATTGACCTCATCCTTGAAGCCTCCATAAGCCAAGCAGGTTGGTGAAACAGATCCGAGGTGTCCGATTTCTTGTTTGCGGTAGTTGTCCTGAAAGTTTCTTCTTGCTTGTAAGGCAGGCCGGATCGCGTCATAATCTTTATCGGCACTCTCGCGATCGCGATAAGTTTGCCACTCCGAATAACAAGGATGAGCTAAAGAAGGATTGAGATACCAGCGACTAATATCGTTCAATCCGGAGAAAACATTAATTAAGATAAAAATATCCAGAATAATAACAACAATCAAACTCACCTTATTGATGGGTTCGTTGTTAATCGTCCTCGACTTCTTAAAAAATTGAGATCCTAAACGACCGATTTTAGCAAACATTTTCTTGCGCTCCCAGAACGTAGCGAACTGACTTAACCCTTGAGAAATCTCTGACGGAAATCTTTCCTCGCAGTTAATACAAGGCTAACTCGGGGTTGCTCGCTCTATAAAGGCATTTGACCAGTTTCGCGATCGTCCTCTTTTTCAGTGTCGTTGCTCATTCAATTTAGCCACACATCGCGTTATTATCGATAAGTAGAAAATTCTCGTCGATTGGCGATCGCGCGAGCTCTTGTCCCGATTAACTTTGCAGATTTTCTGCTCGCCAGAAAAATTTCTCAGAAGCTTAGAAAATCTTTGCAATTACTTTAAACAATCTTTACAGTTTCTAGCATTCAGACTGGGAACTCTAGAACCTAGGGATGGTATTCCGAAATAATCACAGACAATTGTGAGAAAAGCTCCTAATTTCCGTATTAATACCCATCAAACCAGCCGTTAAACGAGGAAAAAATGCTCAAACGTCGTCAATTTTTAACCCATACCGCTTTGGGGGCAACTGTTGCTCTCGGTGCTTGCGCGCAAGAATCCTTAGAGTCCAATCCCGCTTCCACCTCCTCCGATCCCCTCGTGCAATGGCGCATGACGGTAAGCTGGCCGAAAAGCGTGAATATTATCTTTAGCGGAGTCGATATTATCGCCAGACGGGTGAATGAAATGAGTGATGGACGTTTTACCATTACCCCCTACGAAGCGGGAGAGATCGTGGATGGTTTTAAGGTATTAGATGCCGTCATGGATGGGACGGTAGAGTGCGGATACACGGCCAGTTTCTACTTTATCGATAAAAACTCGGCCCTCGCTTTTGGGACGGGTTTGCCCTTTGGTTTAACCACTCAAGAACAGTTTGCTTGGCTGTATCGGGGTGGCGGCTGGGCAGCCCTGCAAAAACTGTATGATGATTTTGGGATCGTTTTTATCCCTGCCGGCAATACTGGCGGACAAATGGGAGGTTGGTTTCGCCGAGAATTAAATACTGTTGAGGATCTCAAAGGCTTGAAAATGAGAATTCCGGGGATGGGAGCAGAAATCCTCAAGCGATTGGGAGTTGACGTGAAAGTTCTACCCGTCGATGAAATCGTTCCCGCGCTTCTCAAAGGTGAAATCGATGCTGTGGAGTGGATCGGGCCCTATGAAGACGAACAGTTTGGCCTTCATAAAGCGACCTCTTTCTACTATACTCCGGGTTGGTGGGAACAAACTTCTCTAGATTCCGTTTACGTCAATAAAGCAGCATGGGAAAAACTCCCCCAAAGCTATCAGGCGATGCTCAAAGCGGCTGTCTTAGAAGCACAGCTCAACGTCTGGAGCGAATACGAAGTGAAAAATAGCGAAGCCTTAGAGCGATTGATAGCTGGCGGAACAAAACTGTTAACCTACAATCCAGAAATTTTGCAAACAGCTTGCCAGACGGCATTTGAATTATACGAGGAAAAGGCGGCTGAAAATCAATCCTTTCGGGAAATTTATCAACAGTGGAATGACTTCCGTCGTAAGATTCAGCGCTGGCATCGAACTAATGAATTGAGTTACGCGAACTTTACTTTTAATCATGACCAATCGTAATCTTACCAAGAACAAAAATTATCCAATTGCTCCCCCCTGATGCTATCTCTCAAAAAAGTTACTAATACTATTGTCAAAAAATTCCCTCTTAAGATATCTGCTCTCGAGATGCGCTTTGGTAATTTGAGCATCGGAAAAAAGCTGAATATTGGCTTTGGAATCTTGGTGGTTTTAACAGTCTTAGTGGTGGGTCGCAATTATTTGGGAAGCGTCCTCGCCACCCAAAATATCCGACGGACTCAGAATGTTCGCATTCCTACAGTTCTCATTTCAGGAAGCGCTCGGGAGCATTTACTCTTGATGCTCTCTCAAGTTCGCGGCTATTTAGCGACGGGAGACTCGGAGTTGCGCGATCGCTACCAAAAAAACCGACGGGAGTTTGAAGTCGAATTACAAGAAATGAAACGCTTGTCCGAGGCTCGACTTTTACTGGGGGAGTCCGATCGCATTCGCCAACTCGAAGAAATTTACGAGGAATGGTTGACGTTACCCGATCGCTTATTCTCGTTGCGCAATCAGTTAATTGACAATCAGCCGGCTTTAGAACGGTTGGAACGGGAGGGAGAAGTTCTCATTGCCGCCATTCTCGGGCAAATTGAAGTGACGATCGAACGACAGCAGGCGAGGAATCCCAGTACTCGCAATCTTATTTTACTGCGAGATTTCAGCGATTTTAAAATTTCCTTTGCCCTGCAAATTTCGGCATTGCGCAGTTATTTGGTCACGCGAGACCCTTCTTTTCGCTTCGATTACAATAACCAGCAACAAGCCAATCAACTGGCATTAGAACGCATCCTCGAACGGCGAGAACAATTGGCTGCGGACCAAAATCTCGCCTTCGAGCATATTCTTAAGAATCGCGAACAACTCTTCGCACTCATCCCCGAACTCTTTGTCATTGTGGAGAGCGATCGCTATCGACAAGATTTATACTTATTTCGCGATCGTGCCGAGCCTTTAGCGGAATCGATGCTGGTTTTGCTCGCTGAAATTGTTGAGAATCAACAGGATCGCTTGGAGATCGAATTAGACAACAGCAATCGCAGTTTAATCGCGGCACAGTGGCAAACCCTCGCGATCGCCGCGATCGCTCTCATTGTCGGCGGACGAATGGCTTGGATTCTGCGCCGACAAATTGCCAAACCCATCAAGCGCTTAACGCGACTCACCGCCAAGATTAAAGACGGAAATTTTGATGTTGAAGTCCCCGTAGAATTCGAGGATGAAATCGGCACGCTAGCTTTAACCTTCAATCAGATGACCCAATCCTTAACCCAATCTCGCCGAGAGTTGGAGGAATACAATCACAAACTCGAAAAGCGAGTTGAAGAAAGAACCTTAGATTTACAACAAGCGTTACAGAATTTACAACAAACTCAATCGCAACTAATTCAAACGGAAAAAATGTCAAGTTTGGGTCAAATGGTCGCCGGGGTTGCCCATGAAGTGAACAATCCGATTAACTTTATTCATGGCAATCTCAAATATGTTTCGGAATATAGCAACGCCTTGCTCGATCTCGTCCGAGTTTACGAGCAGGAATATCCCGATAAAAAACCGATAATCCTCGAAAAAACTGAAGAACTCGATATTGAATTTATTGAGCAAGATTTTGCTAGACTTCTCGATTCTATACAAAACGGGTCGAATCGAGTCCGAGAAATTGTTCTCTCTTTGCGCAACTTTTCTCGTCTTGACGAATCCGATATGAAAGATGTAGATTTACATGAGGGTATTGACAATACCTTGATGATCCTCAGCAGCAAACTTAAAGCTGCCTCAAAATCCCGAAATATTGAGATTGTCAAAAACTACGGTAAATTACCTCAGATAGAATGTTATGCCGGGCTAATGAATCAAGTTTTCATGAATATTCTCTCGAATGCAATTGATGCCTTAGTTCCCGAGAAGAGTGCAAGAGAAAGTGAAGAAGAAAAACCAAATGCACAAATTATCATCACAACTGAATATATCGAGGTGTCATCTCGAGCGAAAATTATCATTGAAGATAATGGCATAGGAATGCCTCAAGAAATTCAAGCTAAGCTGTTCGATCCTTTTTTCACCACTAAACCTATCGGGAAAGGTACTGGACTCGGACTGTCCATTAGCTATCAAATTGTTGTGGAAAGACATCAAGGAACTTTAGACTGTTTTTCAGAACCCGGAAAGGGGACTCAATTTCAGATTGAGATCCCTCGACATCAGTAATCTTAATTCGCCAACAGCATCGCTAATTTCTATTTCTATCTACAACTTTGGTCTGTTATAATAGTTTTTATAGCTCAATTTACACGAATTGTTTCGGTTGACCACTTAGAAAAAAATCATGTTAGAAATTAGATTAGCTCAAACCCCGAAAGAAAGAGAACAGGTATTTAAATTGCGGTATCAAATTTATGTAGAAGAAATAGGATATTGTCAAAATCATGCAGATCGAGAACAAAAGAAAATAGAAGAACCTTGGGATAGTTCTGCTAACCTATTTGTCGCTTTTCATGATAACAAATTAATATGAACTTTACGAAGTAACTATGCTAAAAATTCTGATATTGGATATTATCAAGAACTCTATAAAATTAGCGAATGTGTTGGAGATATATATTCTCTGCATACATCAATTACCTCAAAATTCATGGTTCTTTCCTCTCTTAGAGGAAGAAAAATTGGTTTGAAAATGCTGCAAGCATCTTACAAGCAATTTTTACAAGATGGAATCAAATTTGATTTCATCGATTGCGAACCCTACATGAAACCTTTTTATCAAAAACTTGGCTATCAGTCTACTGATATAATCGATCACCCAGAATATGGCAGAAGTATTGTCTTAATGTTAGATATATTAAATTTAAAACACTTAGAGACAATAAAATCGCCTTTTCAAGATATATGTAAGAATTTTTTGAAATCCCAGAGCGAAAATTCTAATGTTTCTGAAACTACTATTGTGATCTAACAGCAAGTCATTTATTGTATCTCATCAGCCAACACCAACATTTTTTTCGTAAGATGATAAAAACGCCAAGCCAAAATTACGGCTGATACCAACATGCTGAGAATAGCTCCCAACCAAAGTCCAATACCATTCCAATCCCAATAAAATGCAAAAAAACTACCGAATCCCAGACCAATAATCCAATAAGAAACAATACCAATTAGCATGGGAATGTAAGTATCTTTAATTCCTCTTAACGCTCCGCTAGCAATAACAAATGCGCTGTCAAAAACAGAAAATAATGCACCCAGTTCTAGAAAAATGAGAGCTAATCTGACGGCTTCAATATCGATAGTATTGTGGGGATGAATATACCAAGAAACAATCAAACTACGAGAAAAAAGCGTAAATAATCCTAAATTTACTGCAAATAAAATTCCCAAGATAATGCCAGAAAACCCAGCTTTTCTTACTCCATAAAAATCTTTTTTTCCTAACATTTGTCCGACTCGCGACATAGTAGCCAGAGAAATGCCCAAGGACAGATTATAAATCAAGATAGTAACTTGTTTGGCAATATGATAAGCAATAAGTGCCACAGTTCCTAAATAGCCCATCAGATAGTTAATCGTAAAAAAGAATCCCAGATCGAGAGCAACTAAACCCCCACTAGCCCAACCTACTCGCCAAATTTCCAGAAAAATTCTCTTCTCAAAGCGATACCAATATTTCAAGATTTTGTAGGGTTTAAAATATGTTGCTGTCCTGACGAAAACCAGAACAATCATCAATTTAAACCACAAAACTACGGTACTTGCCCAACCAATTCCCGCTAGCCCCATTGCTGGCAATCCCAATTTGCCAAACATAAAGATATAGTTAGTAACACCATTGAGAAAAATACTACCAACCATAATCGCAGTAATTATTTTAGGACGATTGATAGCAACAACAGCATTTTGAATTACGGCAAAACCAAGAGAGGCTGGCAATCCCCACATAATTGCTCTAATATAAGCACTAGCTAAAACAACATTATTTTTTTGCTGTCCGACTCTTAACATTAGAGATTCCGAATTCCAGAGCAATATCATCCCGATAAGAGCGCAGAAGATTGCCAACCACAACCCTTGTGCAACGGTTCGCCGAAATCGATCTATATTATTTTCTCCGATCGCGATCGCGGCAATAGCGCCTACCCCCGATATTAGTCCTAAGCCAATGGATTCTAAGGTTCGGAAAGTAATCGTTCCTAAAGAACCTCCTGCTAATGTTTGACTGTTAAGCCATCCCATCATTAAGGTATCGACAAAAAGAATGCACCCCTCAGCCAAGAATGCTGCTGCGAGGGGAAATGCGAGTTTAAGACAGGCTCTCGCTTCAAGAAGGAAAGAAGAGGGGATTCGTTCTGAAATTGAGTCGAACATATTGTGTTAAAACAGAGGCAGTAGAAACAACTTTTTGAGTTGTTGCTTTGGTTATGAGAGCGATCCCTCAATTATCAATACTTTTGCAGATAGGATTCGAGTTTTTGCATTGCGGTTTGAAAATACGCGGGTTCAACGCCCAAACTCATGCGAAAATGGCCCGATACCTTAAAGGTTTCTCCCGGTAAAAGACAAACGCCAGTTGATTGAACTAAGTGACGGGCGAAATCTTGACTCTCGATTCCTTCCTTTTTGAGAAAAGGAAAAGCAACGGTTCCGGCTTCCGGTTCTATCCAATCGATGAGAGTATTATTTCGCCGAACGAGTTCGCGAAAACAAGTCACATTCTCAAGAATCCAACCTCGGTATTTAGGAAGAATTTTTTGCCAATTTAGCAAGGCAGATTTTACCAGTAAATCATTAATCGAACAAACCGTATAAGTCGTTCTTTCTTTAAAATCGTGACAGGCTTTTAAAACATCTGGCGGTGCAATTAACCAACCCATTCGCAAGCCGATACAGCCGAAACATTTACCCGTCGAACCTAAAGCCACAACCCGAGGAGAAACGCCAAATAAAGACGGAATAAATATCATATCTTGCTGGTGGGGGAGAAAGCGATAATGCTCGTCTGCGAGAATGTCTGCATTATATTTTTCCGCCAGTTCGATAAATGCTTGGATTTCTTCGGAAGAATAGAGAACTCCAGTGGGATTGTGAGGACTATTTAAAACAATGGCTTGGGTGTTCTCATCGACCAATTTTGCGAGTTCGCTCAAATTCGGTCGAAATTTTTCTTCTTTTCGCAAATGTAAGTAGCGGACTTCATAGCCGAGGTGGTGAGGGATGTCATGTAGCAGGAAGAAATCGGGAACGGGGACGATGACATTTGCTCCAGGTTCATAACGGATTTGAAAATAGAGGAACATTGCTTCTGTCGTTCCAATTGTAACTAAGATATCCTCGGGCGTAACTCCTTCATAAACCGATGCGATCGCTTCTCTCAATCCTAGGGAACCATAGGGATCGTTATTATCAAAATTGAGTTGGTAGAATTCCTTCTCACACCCCGTCAATTCCATGAATTCTGAGATTGACCAATTCGTAACCCCACTTTCACCCAAATTGTAGGGAGCTTTTCCATATTCGTGCAACCAAGTTTCTAATAAAGAGGGTTCAATTTTCATGGTTATCAATTTCTAGTTTTGTGAGTATTCTTCAATCGCGTTCTCGTAGCTTTGCTCGAATCTAGAACGCGATTTTTATTTTACACGGTCTTTGTTGGAGAATCTATGAGGATGGAATCGATACCTTGATATTTGAGAGAAACGCGATTGAGAATGTCCCGAATTATCGTTGGTTTATTGTTGGCAGAAAGGAATAGTCCTCCTGTTTTATCATTGAATTGAGCGTAATTTTTATCTTGAAGATAAATCTGATGAGCTTGGGGGGTATTCCAAAAGGGAATGGCAGGATTCAAATGATGGATGAGATGATAATTTTCATTGTGCATTCCCGTGAATAGGTTTTCCAACCAATGACCGTGACGATTGCGAGTCATGTAGAGATTAACGGTATTATTCATTAAAGGATAATGCTCTCCCATCTCGATAAACCAGCCAATAATTTGAAAGGTGGTCAAATAGGGAACGAGCCAAAACAGGACAAGATATTGACCCCATCCCAAGCCGATAAAAATGGAGGCTAAAATTCCCAGATACAGAAACATCCCCAAAATCTCTTTGCGGTTTTTCTTGTCCAATAGACGCTGTTCGATCAAGGAGTAAAGATAACTGGGAACTTTGGCTAATAACAACGGGAGGACGATATTTCGCAGCGCAAACTTTTGCGGTGATAGTTCTTTATCGTATAGTCCTTCTTGAAGAGCATAGTTATAATCTGGATCGCGATTGGGATCGCCAAAATGTCCGTGATGAAACCGCACGTGGGATTCCCAATACGATCCCATAGTTTGGAAAATCAGATAGCCCGAGAAAAGAGTTCCCATGGCAAAATTGAGATGTTTATTTTTGGCTAAAGTTTTGTGCGCGGCTTCATGCAGCAGCGTGGCTAAAGCTCGTTGACGAGAACCAATGATTAAAACTGTCAGAGGATAAAAATACCAAGAAATGCAGCAGGTTGCGATCGCGCTGAGAGCGATCGCGCCATAATCTTCTAAGATTGCGAGAAGGCAATGCCAATTATCTAATTTTGATAAGCTATTTAGTTGCTGGCGAATTGAACGGTTAAACTTGTATGTTGTTTGCTGTCTACTCATGAATCGAAATCCCCTCCGTCGATCTTGATAAGCTAAAATGCACCTAAATGACATCTTTTGATGGCTGAAACCTTGCCTAATCAGTATCTCTCGTGCAATGTAGATGCGAATTAGCTTATAGCTAATGAAAGTATTGGAATCCTCAAGTTTCCAATCCAAAGAATTAAAAAACTTTTTGGGAGCTAAATTGCCAATGAGATTCTGAGATTACTCAAAGTTTGAATCTTTTCGGCTTTTCTTCAATCTAATTCTGATGCAAGAAAATTTAATTTTGCCGAACTAGATTGATTGAATTGCTTCGTTATACATATTACTCGGGAAATTTCATGAGCGTCAATACGGAAAGTATCAATCTTTTTTTAAGTAATTTGTCCGCTACCTTCAATTTCTTAGTAAAAATACTTGTTTTTTATTTTCTAGCAATTGGCAATGGAGAATATTTTCAAAAGATTAAGAGTTTTTATCTAGTTGTCTCTCCCGATAGATAGAGAAAATCTGAAAAATATTAATCAAGACTCAGTGTTTTTGTCCAAACATCACTTTTAATTTGGGAAAAAAGCGTGAAAATCCTCCGAATTATTGGCTCTAATTCGGAGGATCGAGGGAAACAGTTTGAATTCTTCTAGCACCCTAAAGACGCTTTCGTGGCCATCCCCGTTACGGAATTAACCCCAGAGGCTCGCTGACACAGGTTTTTCTGTTGCTGGCGATCGAGAATGGCGAAACTAAAATCTGCCCCCGCGATCTTGGCATTGTCAAAGAGAGAACGGAGGAGCATTGTCTCGTTCAAAATAGCATCCGTTAAGTCAGCATTTTTGAAATCGCTTAAATAGGCAATGCCATTACTCAAATCCGCACCGTGAAAATTGGCTTCAATGAGAGAACAGCCATTAAAAACCGCACCGCGTAAATCGGCATTGCTAAAATCGGCTGATTTTAGATTCGTATTGGCAAATTCAGCTTCTTGGAGATTTTGACCGGCAAAATCCGTGCTGACAACCACCTCATCATCATAGGCGCGAATTAACGAAGAACTCCCGGCGATCGCAGAAGCGGGAACAAATAATATGGCGATCGCAACGATACCCGCCCAAAAAGCGACTGCATATTTCATGGGAATTGTCAACCCTTATAACAGAGAACATCGCTTTAAATTTTATTACGAGTTGGTGCTATTTTGGCTTGAAAATGCTACGGCAACTCAAAGGAATCCAAAAAAGTCTGTCTGGCCGGGGATAAGTTGTTTTCGCCTTTCCAGTTTGCCCCGAAACGATCGACGCACCAGACTTGCTTAAATTTTAACAGGCCGAAGGAGGTAGGGATTTCCCGACCTTGTTGGGAGAAGTCAAAATAACCCCAAACCATGAGGAAGACCGCGATCGCGCACTTGTTCGGTTGTTGCGACGAATTCAGGGTTCAACCTCCAACGAAAGGAGGGTTTGAGAACTCTACCCTCATTTTATGAGTTAAAATCAACAAATAACCGTTGGCGATCGGGTCAAACTCCTAGGATTTTTTCCCGCCCGACACAAGCAAGGAAAACTTGCCAGATTGTTCAAATAATACGTTCAACGACCCCACCGTGTAGACGGTGGGGATTGAGGGAGAAACCTTGATTTAAACCGTTGAATACTGCAAGAGTTTCAGCTTGGAACGCACTCTCGAATACTTCCCTAGTTCGAGTTATATGCAAGACGATTTCTCTCGTCGCTGTTCGGTCAGGACATCTTAGCTGAAATGGCAGGAAGGGACAAATCACTTCTACTCGAAGGTTTATCACCATGTTTCGGCATTGCTCAACAACCATGGAAAGAGTACCCGTACTATCACCTGAAGGAAAACCTCTGATGCCAACTAAACCGAGTCGCGCTCGACGTTGGTTAAAAGAAGGGAAAGCCAAAATCCATGACAACGATTTAGGGATATTTTGCGTCCAACTCTTGCAAGAACCGTCAGGAGAAGAAACGCAACCCGTTGCTGTCGGATTAGACCCCGGCAAACATTATTCAGGTATTGGCGTGCAGTCTGCCCGAGCAACCCTTTGGACGGCACATTTAATTCTGCCGTTTAAAACCATTGTCGAACGGATGGAATTGCGACGGATCATGCGCCGAGCCAGAAGGGGAAGGCGAATTAACCGCCAACTCCCCTATCTTGGTGCGCGTTCCCTAGGCGAATGCGATTCGCCGGGGTCGCACCGCTTCGAGCAACGATGCCATCGCCAAAAACGCTTTTCCAATCGCAGAAAAGGCAAGCTTTCCCCCAGTATCCGAGCCAATCGCCAACTCGAATTAAGAGTCATTCGGGAGTTATGCCAAATTTATCCGATTAGTGTCATCCACTACGAGAAGGTAATGGCGGATGTAGACCGAACCAGTGGCAGAAAAGGTGCGAAATCCGGTGTCGGCTTCTCCCCCGTCATGGTGGGTCAAGCCAAAATGCTCGAATGGTTGTCCGAACTTGCCCCCGTTAGAGTGCATCAAGGCTGGCAGCGAGACGGAAACGGCACGAGTCAGTTGCGGCAATGGTTGGGTTTGGAAAAGGACAAAACTAACAAATCCAAGCAAGACCCCGCGACTCATGCGGTTGATGGCGTGACTCTCGCAGCATTCGAGTTCATGCAATGGCGCGAATGGCATACCCACAATGCTAAATACGGTGCTTGGGTTGGACAAGTGCAAATTACCCCCGCGCCCTTCAGTGTTATTCGGCGACCTCCCATTTCTCGTCGCCAATTGCATTTGTGCGTTCCTGCCCAAGGCGGAAAACGTCGCAAATATGGCGGTACTGCTACCCGACACGGTTGTCTTGGTCAGCGTTCCCTTGGCGAATGCGATTCGCCGGGGTCTGACCGCTTTCGCAAAGGCGATCTAGTCAGAGCCGAAAAAGCGCACCGCCCGCGCCGAGGTTCCCTCGGCGTAAGGACGGAGCAAGAAGCCGGACGAGTCTACGTGGGCTGGTGTTCGGGAGATACAGCGAAAGCGGTATCAGTTTCCGATATCAATTGGAAGCGCCTCGGTCAATTCACGGCATCCAAAGTGGAGTTGCTCCAACGCTCCACGGGACTTATTTGTCAACAGGGAACGAAATTCGCTGGAGCAACAAGTTTTTGTTGATGCTCGTTTCCTCCCCACCCTTTAGAGGGATGGGGTATCCACTCGCATATTTTCTGATGATGAACCAACCGATCCAAGCCGTGCAAGCACCTTATCGAGGAGATAGTGCCTACCGAACACCTCCTCCCGATTTGCCGTCTTTGTTACTCAAAGAACGTATTGTTTATTTGGGTTTGCCCCTTGTTTCTCCGGACGAATACAAACAACAGATAGGGATCGATGTCACGGAACTCATTATCGCCCAACTCCTTTTCTTACAATTTGACGATCCGGACAAACCCATTTACATGTACATTAATTCCACGGGAACCTCTTGGTATGGCGGGGAAGCGATCGGCTTTGAAACAGAAGCCTTTGCCATCTGCGACACGATGAATTATATTAAGCCTCCCGTTCATACCATTTGTATCGGTCAGGCCATGGGAACGGCGGCGATGATTCTCTCTTCAGGAACGAAAGGCTGTCGCGCCAGCTTGCCCAATGCTACGATTATTTTGCACCAATCCCGTCAGGGCGCTCAAGGTCAAGCCTCTGATATTCAAATCCGTGCCAAAGAGGTGCTGGCCAACAAACGGGCAATGATGGAAATTTTCGCCAAAAATACCGGGCAAACTCTTGAAAAACTGGAAAAAGATACAGACCGGATGCTTTATCTCACGCCAGAACAGGCCCAAGAATACGGTCTCATCGATAAAGTTTTGGAAAGTCGCAAAGATCTTCCCCAACCCGTTCCCGCACTCCCTTAACAGGGAACAGCGAACAGCGATTCCTGTAACTGATAACTGATAACGTTCTTTATTTACGATTTTTATCATGCCTATTGGTGTCCCCAGAGTTCCTTATCAAATGCCCGGTCAGCCCTATACGGACTGGATCAACATTTACGATCGCCTCTATCGCGAACGGATTATTTTCCTCGGTCGCAGTGTCGATGATAGCTTGGCCAATCAGATTATTGCCATTATGCTTTATCTCGATTCGGAAGACCAAAACAAGCCCATTTATTTGTACATTAATTCTCCCGGCGGTTCCGTGACGGCAGGCATGGCAATTTTCGATACCATGCAGCACATTAAGTCGGAAGTGGTCACCCTGTGTGTCGGTTTGGCCGCTTCGATGGGGGCTTTTTTACTGGCTGCGGGAACGAAAGGAAAGCGTTTGGCGCTTCCCCATTCTCGTATAATGATTCACCAACCGTTAGGGGGAATTCAAGGTCGCCGACAAGCGACGGATATTGAAATTGAGGCTCGTGAAATCCTGCGCATCAAGCGACAATTGAATGAAATTTTAGCAGAGCGAACCAGTCAGGCGATCGAAAAGATCGAAAAAGACACCGATCGCGATTTCTTCATGTCTGCTGAGGAAGCCTTAAACTATGGCTTGATCGATAAAGTGATTGAAGATCGAGATATTTAGTTGAATCCCGAAGCCGCGATTAGACTGCTTTGTGGTTAATCGCGGTAGTTCGCAAAACCCCGGAGCGATCGATAATAGGTAAAGTGATGACTGATTCCGACATTCAAGGACTATTCAACCGCATTGCTCCGGTTTACGATCGCCTCAACCAAGATTTGAGTTGGGGGCTGCATCGCGTCTGGAAGCAAATGACCATAAAATGGGCAGATCCCCAACCCGGCGATCGCGCCTTGGATGTTTGTTGTGGAAGCGGCGATCTCGCGTTTTTACTGGCAAAACAAGTGGGATCTGAGGGACAGGTGGTGGGGTTGGACTTTTCCCCCCAACAACTGGCGATCGCTTGGCAAAAAGCCCGTCAAATGATGCGACCTCCTCCCATTCATTGGGTCGAAGGCAATGCGATCGACCTTCCCTTTCCCGACAATCATTTTCACTGCGGCACAATGGGGTATGGGTTGCGCAACGTTCCCGATATTCCCCGCACCCTGAAAGAATTGCATCGCGTCCTCAAACCCGGTGCAAAAGTCGCCATTTTAGACTTTCATCGTCCCCATCAGCCTTGGCTGCAAACCTTTCAACAATGGTATCTCGATCGGATCGTCGTCCCCACTGCCGACAAATTCGCCCTCAAAGCCGAGTATGAGTATATCTTTCCCAGTTTGCAACGGTTTCCCCTCGGCACGGAACAGGTTAAGCTAGGAAAAGCAGCCGGATTTAAAACAGCCGTCCACTATCCCATTAGCGGGGGAATGATGGGAGTTTTAGTTCTGGAAAAATGAACAATCGATCGCTGTTAACTGATAACTGTTAACTGATAACTGTTAACTGATAAATGCCCGATCTTTGGATTCTGATTATCCCTCCCGTAGCTGGGGGAATTATTGGCTATTTCACGAATGATTTAGCCATTAAAATGCTATTTCGTCCCTATAAAGCCCTTTATCTCGGCAAGCGTCGCCTCCCCTTCACTCCCGGTTTGATTCCTCGCAATCAAGAGCGCCTCGCCGGGCGCGTTTCCGATACAATTATGGGGTCGCTGCTGACTCCAGAAGAGCTACAGAACTTAACCAAACGACTGTTAACCCCCGATCGCGTGCAAAGCGCCCTCTTGTGGCTTCTGCGCTTGGCGATCGAGCAGATTCAAGCGGATAAAGAACAGAAAACTGCGAAAATTCTTGCCGAAGTTTTACGAGATCTGTTTAGTAACTCTCTCCCTCGCCTCATTCAAGTTTTTGCCCGACGGGAAGATTTTCTCGAGGATCAAATCAATCATATCTTCGATCGCGTTCTCTTGGATTTTCGCCTCAGCGACCCCCAAGCGCGTCAATTTGCCGATTGGATTTTGCAAGTCGTCCTTCCTCCCGATCTGCTGCGACAGGCGATTATCGACTTTCTCACCGATCGCAATATTGAAATTCTCGATGCCGGATTTCGGGAAAAAACGAGCGGCACGACTTGGGTGGTTGCCAATTTATTCGGGGTGAAAAATTCCCTCGCACGCTTGCGAATGTTTTGTTTAGATGAAAAAGAAATTACCAATGCGAGACTGAAAGAGTTAATCTTATCCTTAGAAATTCGCGATCGCCTGCGTCGTTGGCTGCAAAATCTTTCCTTAGAAAATCTTCCGCTTTCCACAGTGCGCCAACTCCGCAAAACGACCCGAGAGACCGTTCGGATTTATATTCAAGATAAGGGGAGCAGTCTCGTGCAAGGATTGGGAAGTTCCATTGATTGGGATAAACTCTCGATTATTTTAATTAAACGACTTCGCAATTCCGAGGTTCTCAATACCTCCCTCGACACCATAAGCTGGGAACTCGCCCTCATTCTCGAACGCTATTTAGAGCGAGATTTAGAGCAATTGGTGGCTCGGGTCATTCCCATTTTAGCGATCGATCGCGTCATTGCGGACCGCGTCAATGCCACCTCTCCCGCCCAACTGGAGACCACCATTCAAGGTATTGTGAAAAGCGAATTGCAAGCGATCGTCAATTTAGGAGGCATTCTCGGTTTTGCGATCGGTTTGTTGCAATCGATTTTCTTAATATTGCGATGAAAAACTCTCTATTTACCATCGGTCATTCTAACTTAAGTTTTGACGTTTTTCTCGCTCTCTTGCAGAAATACGAGATAACCGCTTTGGCAGACGTGCGATCGCATCCCTACAGTCGCTATTTACCTCATTTTAACAAATCCCCATTACAAGAGGCACTCGAAAAAACCGGAATTCGTTATGTTTTCCTCGGTCGGGAATTGGGAGCCAGACCGACAGATTTAAGCTGTTATGCTGGCGGAAAAGCCCTTCACGATCGCATTGCCGCAACCCCTTTATTTCAGACAGGAATTCAACGGGTTCTTAAAGGATTGGAATCTTATCGAATTGCTTTGATGTGCGCGGAAAAAGACCCTTTAACTTGCCACCGAACCATTTTAGTTTGTCGAAAGTTGCGAGATTATGATATAATAATCGATCATATTTTGAGTAATGGAGAACTCGAATCTCAAGAAAGTGTCGAGAATCTTTTATTAGTTTTGCATGGTTTTCAAACGGCAAGCGGACAGCCCCAACAACTGTCTTTATTTGATTTAATGGAAGAAACTCCATCTCGAAAGGACTGTTTGTTACAGGCCTATCAATTACAAAGCGATCGCATTGCGTTTGTGGAGAAGAAAGAAAAATGACCGATTTATTTACTATTGGTTTCACGAAGAAGAGCGCCCGGGAGTTTTTTGAATTGTTAAAGCGATCGGGAGTCAAACGCATTATCGATACAAGACTCAACAATGTCTCGCAATTAGCAGGATTTGCCAAGCGCAAAGATTTAGAATATTTTTTAAATGTTATCGGCAATATTGAATATTTCCATCTGCTCGATCTTGCACCCACCAAAGATATTTTAGACGCATATAAAAAGCAAAAAGGAGATTGGGAAACTTACGAAAAGCAATTTTTAACCCTCATGGAAGAGCGAGAAATCGAGAAAAAAGTTGCGCCAGAATTATTACATGAAAGTTGTTTATTGTGTAGTGAAGCTCAACCCCATTATTGTCATCGCCGTCTGGTGGCTGAATATCTCAATCAAAAATGGGGAAACGTGCGCATTCATCACCTTTAGCACAAAGCCCGAGAATCCCCCACTCGGGTTACTGGAGATGCTCCTCGAGCCAACTGCGGTCAAAGATCGATTGATAAATGCGGTTATTGACTCGAAGCTGTCCCTGTTGCTTAACTGCGAGCCCCGACAAGAGCAATTCTCTTTCTTCTGGACTGTCAGAAGCGGCAACGGTTTCCCGATCTAAAACTTGTCGGTAGAGTTCGAGGAGTCGATCGGATTGTTGACTCTTGAGAACGCGATCGCGGATGGTTCGCAAATGTTCGGGCTCGTCTTGGGATTCCCAATTCTCTATAATATTTGTTCGTACCAAGTTCTCAATCCAAGCAGCTTCGCCGTTGGGAGGAATAGGAGAGGAAGCCGTGCGGATGAGCTGACAGAGTTTTTGGGTGAGGAAAGTTTGTCCGCTCGTCCACCCTAAAACTTCTTTCAGTACTGTTTGCGGGTAGGGTGTTGACTTTGAGCCAAAAAGCGGAAATAATTTTCTTGCAGTATCTATGTCAAAGAAATGGGGATGTTAAAAAAACAGTTCACAATGCCATTGACTCGTTTAGTTCGTTATTTGAAAAGTAGCCGAGATAATTGGAAGGAAAAAGCGTTAGAAAAACAGAAAAAATTAAGAGCGATCGAGCAAAAAGTGAGAGATGTGGAAAAAAGTAGAGAAAAGTGGAAAAATCGAGCAAAAGAAGCAGAAAAAGAAATCAAAAAATTGAAAAAGGAGAGAGAGGAAAGTCAAAAAAAGGAGAATAATTTACCCGAAGAAAGAGGAGAAGAACAAATCAAACCAAAAGGGCATCATTATAGAGTGAAAACAATACAGATAGTGTCCTCTCAAAGAATTGAGACAGATGCTTCTCACAATTCCTTTATATACGATTACTTTGACAAAAGAGATCATTAAAGAAGCATTGGAAACGATTCGTGGTATCGATCTCGAAAAATGGGAAGAACAAATGTTTGGACTCTCGATGCTCTCGAAACGAAAAACTTTATTTTCGAGCGCTCCTGATGACAGGAAAACTGTATGAAAAATATTGGAGGTTTCTCTCGCAAAGTCAACAGCCTAGCTCTTGGGTGAACTGAACCCGCTCTGCTTCCGATCGCTTGCGTTGCGTGATGTCCGTAAAAGCAGCGATCGCATAGACAATTTGACCCTTCTCATCAAAAACTGGGGTTAAGTTATTTTCCCCAATGGTATCAAATGGTGCTGCAAATGATAAAAAAAAATTCCGATGTACAGAAAGAGTTTGAAATTCTGCTGGGACATTGGGT
>JBFRWJ010000166.1:0-9956 GCA_051439525.1 Spirulina sp.
GTCCCGAAGGTAATATCATTCAAAGCGCGATCGCCATTCAGCACCAACCCGCCCCCAACGCGCCTCCCCTCAACAGCGAAACCCTCTCCCAAACCATCGAAGACGCTTATACTTACGCCGACTCTTCTCGCTTCACGAAAACAATTATTCAATTCCTCCCCCAATCCAAAAACGATCCCAGTTTGGTCAATTGGTATGTCATCGATGCCACGGAAACAGGCGAAATAATTGCTCTTGCTGACGTTCCCTACCACCTCGGTATCGATCCCCTCTCTGCCGTCGAACCCTCGTCCTCGGGTAGCATCACCCAAGGAGATCCCTACTGCACTCAAGGGTTTACCTATACCTTTGCCATGGAAAAAATGGCAGCGCAGCAGACGTATGATGTCCCCGTCTTCTATCCCCAATACGAACCTTACTATAGTTACGAACTCTCTCGCTTTGCTAACATCGATCTCCTCTTCACCTATCGCCGCATCTGGAGCCCGACAACGGGAGAAATGGAGAGTTTTGGCGGGATTCGCTGGACGAAAGTCACCCCGGGGGATATTTCCATGCAAAATTGGACTTGGGGCAATGACTATCGACCCGGTACCGAAAACGATAATTTAATTTATACCCGATCTCAATTGCAAGCCATGGGACAGTTAGAACCGGGACAGTGGCTGGGGGGACTGCGAACCGAAACCTTGCGAAAAGCCGAAGAACACGCGATCGGCTTTTTCTATTGGTTGGTGCAGGGAACCACCGATTCGCAATTGGGAGGGGGAGTCAAACAAAGCGATCGCACCCATCGCTATCTCGCGGGATTAGATTCCCCCATGGGAACGATGCACGGGTTATCGAAATATCCCTACATTCGCGAAGGTCGTCGCATTATCGGTCGCCCTTCTTTCGCCTATCCCGACGGTTTTAGCGTCACGGAATTGGATATCTCTGCAAAGAACTATCGCGATGAATACTATCGAAATCGGTTACCTCAGAAAATGTATCGGAATATGTGGAAAAGGTTGGCCGGATTGGGGGTTGTTGAGGTCATTATCGGCGATCTGCCCTCAGAACGCATTACCCGTCGCACCCGTTCCACCCTTTATCCCGACTCAGTGGGTATCGCCCAATACAATATCGATTTTCATCCTTGCATGACCTTCTCTCCCCCAGAACTTCCGGGAAATACCGAACGAGAAGGGACGAGACAGGGAGCGGGTTTGACCTATCCGGCACAAATCCCCCTGCGCGCCATGATTCCCCAAGAAATTGATAACTTGTTAGTGGCGGGGAAAAGTATCGCCACCAGTCATATTGCGGCGGCGGCCTATCGCGTGCATTCCTTTGAATGGTCGGTGGGGGCAGCAGCAGGCACGACGGTATCGTATGCGTTAGAAGAAAATATCGCCCCCTATCAACTGGTGGAAACAATGCCTCGACCCAATCCCCAATTACAAGCGTTAAAATTGCGCTTGGTGGAAAATGGCAATCCCAATGCTTTTCCCGATACTTCGATTTTTAATTTAGATTGGGACAATTGGAAATAGTTTTGCGATCGCATTACCAACAACAAAACTAATCTTTATCGATCGCGGATAACTGATAACTGTTTACGGATAACTGAAATGGCCAATTCTCTTTATATCAACACGATAGAACCGGGTAGCGGCAAGGCTTTAGTTGCCCTCGGAATTCTCGAACTGGTTCTGAGAAAAACCACCAAAGTCGGTTTTTTTCGCCCCATTACTCGCGGTCATCCCCAAGACCCCCACAACGATGAAGATATCGAGTTAATTCTCACCTATTTTGGGTTGGAGCAAACCTATGAAGAATCCTATGGTTTATGCGATCGCGAAGCTCGCGACTTAATCGGACAGCAGAAAAACAGTGCCAGTTTGGAACGAATCATCGCCAAATATAAGGCTCTCGAACAAAAATGCGATTTTATTCTTTGTGAAGGTTCCGATTATTTAGGGGAAGGTTCGGCCTTTGAATTTGACATCAATCGAGAAATTGCCAAAAACTTAGGCTGTCCCATTCTTCTGCTCGCTAATGCCGATCGCCGCAGTCTGGAAGAGGCCCTCAGTCCCATCCAAACTGCCTTAGAAGCCTATAGCGATAAAGGGTGTCGCGTCACCGGAATTATCCTGAATAAAGCCGCTCCGCACCTCGTTGGCGACTTAGAAGCGGCAATGCGCGATCGCTATGGCGACTCCGATCTCGTCCTCTCGGTCATTCCCTTCTACAAAAAATTAAGCAGTCCCCGAGTGGCGGAAATCGTCCGGCAATTGGGGGCGGAAGTGCTGTACGGTCATCGCCGCCTCAATGCCTTAGTTCCTCACTATTTGGTAGCGGCCATGCAAATCCAACACGCCCTCACTTGGCTCGAGGAAGGCAGCGCGATCGTGACTCCAAGCGATCGCGGCGATATTATTATCGGAATGTTGCAGGCCCATCAATCGGCAAATTATCCCACCCTTTCCAGTATTATTCTCTCGGGGGGGTTGTCCCTTGCCCCTTCGATTGCCAAGTTGGTCGATGGTTTGCCGGATCCCCTCCCCATCCTTACCGTTGCCACAGATACTTATACGACAGCATCTCAAATTAAGGAAGTCCGGACTTCGGTGACTTCCTCCGACTCGGAAAAAATTGCTTTAAGTATCGAAGCGTTTGATACTTGGGTGAATTTACCCGCCTTGGAAGAGCGGATGTTAGCGATCGTTCCCGTGGGGATGACTCCGAAAATGTTTACTTATAACTTGGTGCAACACGCTAAATTACAAAAGCGGCATATTGTCTTGCCAGAAGGGAAAGATCCTCGGATTTTACAGGCCAGTTCCGTCCTCTTGTCTCAAGATATTGTCAATTTAACCCTTTTAGGGAAGAAAAGTCGCATCGAACGGACGATTAAACAGTATGGCATTCAACTCGACCTCGATGCCGTTCGGGTTATCGATCCTGCAAAAGGGGACAAATTTGCCGAGTACGCGGAAGTGTTCTGCGAACTGAGAAAACACAAGGGTATGACTCCAGAAGCCGCCCGAGATTATCTCATGGATGTGTCCTATTTTGGTACCATGATGGTGTACTCCGGGGATGCTGACGGCATGGTGTCCGGAGCCGCTCATACCACCCAACATACCATTCGCCCCGCTTTACAAATTATTAAAACCAAACCGGGATTTTCCATTGTTTCTTCGGTCTTTTTTATGTGCTTGGACGATCGCGTTCTCGTTTATGGGGATTGTGCCGTCAATCCCAACCCGAGGGCTGAAGAATTGGCGGATATTGCCATCGCTTCGGCCGAAACGGCGCAAACCTTTGGCATTATTCCTAAAGTGGCCTTGCTGTCCTATTCTTCGGGAGAATCCGGGAAAGGGGAAGAAGTGGAAAAAGTGCGAGAGGCAGCGAAGATTGCCCGATCGCGCCGTCCGGATCTCGCCTTAGAGGGCCCGATCCAATACGATGCCGCCGTCGATGCCAAAGTGGCAGCTCAGAAAATGCCCGATTCTCCCGTGGCCGGACAAGCCTCGGTTTTGATCTTTCCGGACTTAAATACTGGAAATAATACCTATAAAGCCGTGCAGCGAGAAACCGGGGCGATCGCGATCGGGCCCGTCCTGCAAGGATTGAAAAAACCCGTTAATGACCTGAGTCGCGGCTGTACGGTGGATGATATTATTAATACGGTCGTCATTACTGCCATTCAAACTCAAAGCATTTCCCCTCGTTAATTTTATCCTCCATAACTCAATGAGTTTTTTTATACTAATATGAGATTGCGCCGAGCATTTTCTAGTTTCTATGTTTAGAGAAAAACTTAAATGTAGAGAAAAATCTTAATTTTTTATTGCATAAAAGAATTTTCTCAGGAGTCGGTAATATACAAGAACAGGGGATTCATTTACTCTTTTTACCTCCCAAGTCTCCTGAACTTCAGCCCGCCGAACGATATACGACTTTCAGGTCGCGCCAAAACAAAACGTGAACCTTTCGATTCACTTCTCTCCTCAGTGCTTTCTCTAATCTCCGAGGACATTGGTGGCTATAATTTTCGCGATAAACGTAGGCGTTACACTCCCTGCATAGAACCTTGATAGAAAATCGATTCCTCTCCCAAAACACTCAAAGAAGTTAAATCATTCGGATTTTGGAGCGGTTGCAATCCCCAAACGCACCCCTTCTATTGTTCGCAGGACATCCATCACTTCAACGACTTGACCGTGATAAGAGCGTCGATCTGCTTGAATGGTGACGATCGCTTCTTGTCCGGGTTTGAGTCTCTCTGCGATTAGATTATCGAGACGAGTGACACGGGTAGGTTGGCGATCGAGCAAAATGTCCCCATCTTCCTCAATAACGACCACAAAATTAGCATCGGATTTTTCTTGGGATGTTTCCGTCTCGGGTAAATTAACGGGAAATTCCTCAGCTTGAGTGAGAAATAAGGTAGACAGAATAAAGAAGGTCAAGATTGCAAAGATGACATCAATCATCGGGATGATGTTAATCTCATCGAAAGAATCTTCCGGTTCATTGTCCCACACGCGCATAAGCTTTATCCTCTTGGTTCTGTTGTTGAGCTTTGTGATGCCATTCGTATAAAATCTCTAATTGACCGCCGTACTCTTGGAGTAGGGCGACCTGTCGCCGATAAAAACTGCGAAAGACATTCGCGAACATTAGTGTTACGATCGCAACGACCAATCCGGCGGCTGTAGAAACGAGGGCTTCGCTGATTCCTCCAGTAACGATTTGGGCGTTTTCATTGATTTCACCAATCTGAATGGCAGAAAATGAACGAATGAGTCCCAAAATCGTTCCCAGCAATCCCAATAAGGGCGAGACCGCAATGATGGTTTGAAAGATAACATTAAATCTTCTCAGTAAAGGGATCTCTGCCTGTGTCGCACTTTCTAGAGCCAGTCGAAATTGATTGGGAGACGCACCTTCAAGTTCTAATGCCTCTAGAAAAATTCTGGCAATGGGCAGTTTAATCTCCTTTTTGAGCTTGGGAAATATTTCGTTGGGAGCGTTGCGGTAAGTTTGTAAAAGTCCTTTAATAATGCGCTTTTGGCGACGGTTGAGACGCAGCCAAAAGATTAAGCGCTCGATACTGAGAGTCAGAGTTGTCATGGAAAACAACAGGAGAGGCCACATGACAAACCCGCCTGCTGCAAAAATTTCAGCCAGAGACATATTTACAACATCCTCGGTAAAAGTTGTCTGGCAAGGGACTGCCAGCAATTAGATTTTGTCTATGTCAGATCAGGTTAGTTTAATGAAGAATATTTGTCAACTCATACTCATGTCAGACTAATAATAAAATTTGCCCGCGATCTCGCAACGATCGCTATACTCCGTATCATTAAGATTTTCTTTGCAATCTTAGATAGTAATTATCTGCAATAACAGGTAAAATTTTGGCAATAAAGATTTTTGCTTGAGATTTGCTCAATAGGAAGAATTTGTAATGAGTCTCTCCCAAACTTGTATCGAACAACAAGAAAAGCAGAAAGCGCTGACCAAACGCTGGATTTTGTGGGGCATATTCGGCGCTGCGGGAGCGCACATCGCATTGCTGCCTTTGATTGCTATCGTTCCGGCTCGGTTGATGAGCCAAGATACCGATCCCGATAGTATCGAATTGTTTGTCACCGCTCCCACGGAAACAAAAACCGAAGAGACTCCCAAAAAGACTCCTCAGAGGACTCCCAAGACACAATCGAAGCCACCGACACGGGCTAGCAAACCTAGAGCCGCCCCCCAAAAGGCAGCGCCAAAACCCGCCTCTCCTCCCCCTCCCGTCACGCCGGCGATTGCAGTGCCACCGCAACAAATGAACCCCAATGCGTTCAATTTCAATTCTAATGATGACGATCGCGGCAGACGCGATGTTACGCCCCAACCCGGCGGCACTGGCACCGGAACGGGTACTGGAACGGGTACTGGAACGGGTACTGGAACGGGCACTGGCGCCGGGCAGAATGACAATAATAACCGCAACGTGCGACGATCGCGCAATGTAGAATGTCGCGATTGCGATCGCCCGGACTATCCCCAAGAGGCTTTGAGGCAAGGGTTAGAAGGAGAACCAAAAGTCAAGCTGGAGTTTGACAGTCGCGGCAATGTGACCGGAGTTCAGTTGGAGCGATCGAGCGGCAATGAGGAGCTCGATCGCGCTGCGATGGAAGCCGCTCGAGAGTGGAAATTTAAAGCAGGCGGACAAAGCGGGCAAGTTTCCGTAGAAGTCCCTTTCACCATTGAAGGGTCTCGACGACATCGAGAAGCTCAACAGCGAGGAGAGCGGCGATCGGTTCGCATTCAAACTCGGGAAACGCCGGCTCGAGGGACTCAACCCGCTCCGGCTACGGGGAATACGGCTGCAACTTCGACTCCGGCCGGTAACTCTCAAGGAAACAATACTTCTGAGTCTTCCCCGTCGGCGGCGACTTCCTCTGGAGGCAATAATGCCCCCGCGAGTCCGAGTAATGGCAACGCCACTCCAACACAGACTGCTGCCCCTTCCCAAAATCCCAACAGTTCCGGCTCGCCGGGTTCTTCCACTCAACCGACATCCCAACCCGCCTCAACGCCAAAACCAGCATCCCCGTCAACTCCACGCCCCGTTCCCGTATCCAGACCGTCTCCAACATCCAAACCCGTAGCCCGACCCGCTCCTGCACCGCGTCCGGCACCTGCTCCCAAACCCGCAGCCGCTCCTGCACCGCGTCCGGCAGCCGCTCCCAAACCCGTCCCGGTGCAACGCCGTCCCGTTCCGGTGCAACGCAAACCCGTTCCCGTAACTCCTGCCCCGGCTCCTGCTTCTTCAGGGGAAGGAGGCTAGCAATTGCGCGATCGCGCCCGCGTTGATGGAAATAAATATGGGGGCGGCGATCGCTTGCCCTTCAATTCCGCGCCCGCGTCGCATTTAAAATCGCCAGCAGAGCAACGCCAACATCGGCAAAAACGGCTTCCCACAAGGTTGCCAGTCCCCAAATGCCGAGCAGCATGAAGAATCCTTTAATGCCAAGGGCAAGGGCGATATTTTGCCAGACAATGCGATTGGTTTTGCGAGCGACTTGAATGGCTTCAGCTACCTTAGAGGGGGCATCGGACATGAGTACGATATCGGCACTTTCGATCGCCGCATCGGATCCCAAAGCTCCCATCGCGATCCCGGCATCGGCACGGGCTAAAACCGGCGCGTCGTTAATGCCATCGCCAACAAAGACGACCTTTTTCCCGGCTTCCGCACGGTGGATCATCGTTTCGATGGCACTCACTTTATCTTCTGGGAGGAGTTCCGCTCGATAGTCATCCAAGCCTAATTCTGCCGCGACTCGAGCGGCAACGGGTTGGCGATCGCCCGTCAGCATGGCAATTTTTCGCACCCCCGAGGCTTTCAAGTTGGCGATCGCTGCTTTTGCGTCGGGTTTGAGACGATCGGCAATGGCGATCGAACCCACATAGGCATTATCCACGGCGAGATGGACTTGCGTTCCCGCGTCGGCTCGGGGAGGATAGGCGATTTTTTCTTGCGCGAGGAGGCGATCGTTTCCGACTAAAACAAGGCGATCGCCAACTCGGGCACGAATGCCCCGTCCTGCAATTTCCTGATAATCGCCAATTTCAACCTCGGTTAAAGGGTCGTCGCAGGCATCGCGAATCGCTCGGGCGAGGGGATGATTGGAGTAGGACTCTCCGGCTGCGGCCAGTTGCAGCATTTCCGAAGGGGCAAAGCCATTGCAGGACCCAACATCAGTGACCTTAAATTTCCCTTCCGTCAGGGTTCCGGTCTTATCAAAGACGACGGTATCGATCTGTTGCAAAACGTCTAAAAAGGTCGCCCCTTTGACTAAAATACCGCGCTTGGCCGCCCCGCCCACGCCCCCAAAATAACCCAAAGGAATGCTAATGACCAAGCCGCAGGGACAGGAAATGGCCAGCAAGACAAGAGCGCGATAAGCCCATTCTGCCGAAGTGGCGGCGGGAATAATCAGGGGAGGAATTACAGCAACGAGCAGGGAAATTAAGAATACTCCGGGGGTGTAATATTTGGCAAAACGAGTGATAAATTTTTCTGCTTTGGCTTTTTTACTTTGTGCCGTTTCAACTAATTCGAGAATGCGAGCGATGGAAGAGTCGCGAAATAATTTCGTGACGCGAATTTCCAGCACTCCCGTTCGATCGATCGGTCCAGCGAGGACGGTATCTCCTTTTTCTGACAGGCGAGGAATGGATTCTCCGGTGAGTGGAGATGTATCGATTTGGGCGCTACCGCGAATGATTTCGCCATCGAGAGGGATTTTTTCCCCCGGTTTGACGAGAATAATATCGCCAATTTTGACAGCTTCGGGAGAGACCGTTTTCATCTCATTCCCGACTTTGAGATTGGCAACATCGGGACGAATTTCTAACAGGTTTTTAATGGAAGCGCGCGATCGACCCACCGAATACTCTTGGCATAATTCCCCGACTTGGAAAAAGACCATTACAGCAACCGCTTCGGGCAGTTTGTGAATGGCGATCGCGCCGATACTGGTGACGGTCATGAGGAAATTTTCATCAAAAATGCGACCGCGTAAAATATTGCGTCCGGCATGGGTCAAAATCGACCAACCGCTAATTAAATAAGCGGGAATAAAGACCAAATATTCGCCCATATGATAGGGCGTAGCGTGCAGAACTTGATAAAAAATTAAACCGAGAAGGAATGGAATTAATGCTAAAGCCGTCGGGATAAGCGATCGCTTGAAATCGAAATTCTTGCCGCGATCGCGGACGCGACTTCGATCGCGATCGTGGGAACAACTCGGACAGCCCGAATGAGAATGGGTATGATTCATTAGAACAATATTTAATCTGAAAGGATATTCATATTTAAGCAAAAAAGATGAATTTTATCTAGTCGATCGGGAGGATTTTTTGTGAAAAAGATAATCATTATCATTGACAAAAAATAAAAATGATTATCCTTATAAAATGTCAATTTATATTATTACTAAATAATCGAGAATAATTGAGTTTTTACATAGCCTTAAATCCGTTTGGAGCAAAAAATAATCCGTCCGAGAATAGATCGGAAAAGAGAGATCTGCTAATGTTTTGTATCGGTATTGTGGTTTTTTGCCCTTAAAATTCCCTGACAACTATTTGTTGATATGACCGGATTTGCCAAGCATCGTCCGATTTAGATTATCGGTTTTCAACTGCTGGCGATCGCCTTCGATCTCGGTAGCGTTGCCGCCATTAGCATACTCTTAGAACGCAATCCAGCCAGCATTAAATTCACTTAAAAAATGAGGCTTAACTATGACAGCATCATCTCCCAGTCTTTTGCCATTATTAGCACCTTATCGGGTTAAGTTCATTGCTTCTTGCGTGCTTTCAATTCTAGCCCGAGGTTTGCAGTTAGTTCCCTTTATTCTCATTTATTTAGGCGTTACCGCTTTTTTAAATCCTCCCGTCCAACCCGAGGACGTTTGGCCGTTGGTTGAGATTGCCGCGATCGCCATTCTCTTGCGTTGGGGACTCTTAGCCGTATCGGGCGGCATTTCCCATCAAATTGCTTATAATATTCTCTACGATATTCGCGTCAAACTCGCCGAAAAATTGGGTCGATTGCCATTAGGTTATCTCAATCGCAATTCAACCGGAACGCTCAAAAAGATCGTCAATGAAGATGTCGAATATCTCGAACAAATGTTCGCTCACGGTCTTCCGGAAGGCATTGGCTTAATTACAACTTTTGTCCTAACCATGCTGTTCCTGTTCCTGACGGATTGGCGCATGGCTCTCGCAACTTTAGCGGGAATTCCCCTCAGTATTGGCTCTCAATATTTACTCTTTCAAGATTTGCAACCCATCCTCAAAGAGTATTATGACAGCCAAGATCGCATGAATGCAACCATCATTGAATATGTGCGGGGAATGCCCGCAATTAAAGCCTTTACGCAAACCATCTC
>JBFRWJ010000167.1:0-4297 GCA_051439525.1 Spirulina sp.
GGGAATGAGGGAACTTTCCATCACCTCAGTCAAACCGATCGCTTTATTGGGGGTGAAAATAAAGGCATAATTATCGGGATCGTTGGCATCGAGGGAGAAACCCAACTCCACATCAATTTCTCCCCATTTCAAATCGCCGATAAGGCCGAAATTATCGATATAGGGAGCAATATAAGTGCCTCCGGTTTGTACGGCAATTTGACGAACACTGGCACCCTTAAACCCAAAGGGATCGTCCCAAGACCCTTGGAAATCACCATTAGTATAAACGCTCACAGATTCCGGTTCGAGTTTGATTCCTCCAGCAAGGTTGAGAATAGGTTCGTTATCTTGAACAAAATCGTAATTTTCAAGGGTAAGATTGCCTTCTAAACCAAAGGTCGGTTCTCCCGTGACATTGGTTTGTAACCCCAAGATGGCATTGTTAAAGGTAACTTGAAAATCATTGGCATCGTTGGCATCTCCAATGAGGGTCATATTGCCATCAATGGCACCGTGCATCGTCGCCAACCCCGCAGACTGTAAACCAACGTGAACATCTAATTCATCTAGTCCAATTTTGTCATTGATGAACTGAGAGAAGTCGTTTTTATATTTGCCCTTATCGTCTTTGGTAAAATCTACTGTTCCTAATAGATGGGCACCTTGGTGTAATTCCAGTTCGCCAAAATCTTCATGTTCGATGGTATATTCTTCCCCATTGAGCAGAATCACCCGCGTTCCCAATAATTCAAAGTCTTGTAGGATGGGAACACCTTTGGCAACTTCCGCGAGATCGAGATCTTTGGCGCTGTTATAAACTAAAGCAACATCATCCTTGGTGACAACAAAATCAAATTCTTGTTCGTTCAAACTGCCACTCAACCCTAACGCAGTTTGCTCATCTGCTGTTAGGAGGGCGACTTTTGTATCGGCGAGGGTAGAATTACCATTATCGGCATTGAGGAAGGTATCGACGATGCGATCGATCGCAGAGTCAACTAAAGGCACTGTGCCATTAAAGCTAAACATTGCCCCGAGGTCGAACTCGATGTCATCGTTAAATTCCAAGGATAGACTCTCTTCGGTCAGAACAAACGCAGCCGTCCCCAAGGCTTCGAGAGATTCAGTTAACTTATTAATGGCACTCTGACTAGCTGCACCAAAACTTCCCAATTGCACCAATAAATCAACCGCTTCCTTGGGGGAAACTTCGGGGATGGTGAGTTGGTAAGTTTGCGCGTCTCCTGTGCCTTCAATGAGGATATTGGGGTTATAAATGCCAAAGGAAGTATCGAAAGCATTGTAACCGAGAGAACTAGAGAGTTCTCCAATAACTTCACCAATATCGACCCCTCCCAAATAGGTCATGGAAATGCTTTCATTTCCCTCCATATTTTCGATCGCAAATTCAATGGAGGCAGTTTTCCCCAGTAGAGATTGCACAAATTTCGGGGGTTCAAGGTCAAAAGCATCCAGTAACCCCATCGGTGTAACAGCAGTGTAAACGGTGCTGAAGGCAAAATCTTCACTGCCTTTCACCAACGTCAGATCGAATTCTTCCCCTTTCTGGGTGAAACTGTCCGGGAGATCGAAGGGTTGAATTTTATCGGCAAAATAGTCAACGACGCTAACAATATCGATCGCATCGCCATAATGGAGTTGAACTTGTTCGCTGGAGACAGTTAAATCTAAAGCGCCTAAAGATTGTAAGTCTTGGAGAACGGCAATATGAGTAAAGTCTCCCAATAATGCCACGACTTCTCCGGTGGCAACTTGCGGGAGAGAGACTTCATAGAAATATTCCGCTTCTCCGGTGTCTGCGTTTTCCGTTTCTTGAATGAAGAGACTGGGTGCTTGAACGGTAATATTGCGATCGATGCTGCCTAAGCCGATTTCTGTGGATAATCCATTAACGAGGTCGCTGACATTTAACGTTTCCAAATAGGTAACTTTAATGGAATTTTCCCCAACTTCCAAGCTAATATTTTCAACTTTCTCAGCGAGTTCATTAAACGTATCCTTTAAGGATTGGGGAATCGATTTGGCAATATAATTAACGAGCCAATCTTGCAGTTCGGCAATGGGTAAGCGAGAAGCAGAGAACTGGTATTGATACTGAGGATTCTCTTCGGTGGGAGACGTTACCGTAATCCCCGGATTCTCAATGATTAACTCGGGCAGTTCTAAATCTTCGGCAAAATCTTTAACGGTAGGAATTAAATTTATAACTTCTGTAGCGGAGAGAGGATCTAAGGAAACGACTTGAACTTGTTCTGCACTCAACCCAAGAGAAAAATTTCCACCATCGGAGACCTTTTCTATTCCCAACTCTTGCATCAAGGGTTGAAGTGCTGTGGTACTCAGTTGGGGGATTTCCAGTTCAAACTGGGGGTTATTGCCCTCATAGCCATTAACAGTAATGACGGGATTTTCAATCGTGGGTAAGTGTTGAGACAGTTCTAAAGTTTCCACCCATTTTCCCATCAGGGGAATTTTAGCAGCGACGGTTTTAGTATCGATCTCGCCTGCATAGGAAAGTGTCATGCTTTCGTCGCTAATATCTTCTACCACAATGGGCAGTAACGCATTGGCGAATTGTTCTTTGAGTGTTGCTTTAACTAAATCTCCAATAGGATGTCCTTCAGCAGCGACTTGATTAAATACATCATCCCAAGTGGAGGAAGCCGATTGATTAGAACTTGGCATAACACTATTCCTCTTTTGCAAAACTGAGTCGTTTTCATTCGTTATAAGAGAATTCTAACAAGAAATCCAAGGAAAAAATTATTTTAATTCGCAACTTTACTGAATCTTTAAGAAAAGAATCGGTTCTTATTGTTGAAATTTTTTAAACAATTCATTGGTTGTTTTATATCGTAAAAACCCTGTAAATTGTCAAAAGAAATCCTGATTTCAGTTAAAACCATCAGTATTTTCTCTAATCCCAAAAAGATGTTCGAGTGAGAATTGAGGGAGTACGTTTGCGTTGGCGAAGCCGCTCCTTTGGAGCTAGCGTGTCCGAAGGACAAACATCTTGCACGCTTGTTAATTGGACTTTGGACAAAGAAAGGAAGGGAGACTAGCCAAACGATTGACTAACAATGGCTAAGCGATCGCTACTCAATCAATGGGAATAGAAATAATAAACTCTGCTCCACTGCCGGGGGAAGAAACACAACTCAACTCTCCCCCATGACGCTCCACCACAATTGAATAACTAATGGATAAACCCAAACCCGTTCCTTTGCCAATTGCCTTCGTCGTGAAGAAGGGATCGAAGATTTTCCGAGCGGTTTCTGCCGACATACCGGGCCCGTTATCGGCAATGCAGACAATCGCTTGTTTGTCCTTTAATATCGTGCGAATAAAAATCGTCGGCGTTTCGATTTCTCCGGCGATCGCTCCCGGTTCCAAAGCATCGATCGCATTGCCGATGAGGTTGAGAAACACCTGATTGAGCTGACTCGGATAGCATTCAACCGACGGGAGCTGACCGTATTCTTTAATTAACTGGATTTCTGGACGATTGGATTGGAACTTGAGACGACTTTGCAAAATGAGCAGAGTACTTTCCAGCCCTTGGTGCAAATCCGCTTCTTTGCGATCGGCTTCATCTAACCGAGAAAAATTCCGCAAACTCAAAACAATCTCTCGGATGCGCGTCGTTCCCATTTCCATAGACGAGAGCACTCTCGGTAAATCCCTTTGCAAAAAATCGAGGTCGATCGCTTCTTTTTCTTCAGCGATCGCAGGAGTTTCTGCGGGATATTCTCGTTCGTATAACTGCATCAGGTCGAGTAAATCCGTGGTATATTCGCCCAAATGTTGCAAATTGCCATGAATAAAATTAACGGGATTGTTAATTTCGTGAGCGATGCCCGCAACCATTTGTCCCAAACTCGCCATTTTCTCATTTTGAATCAGTTGGGTTTGGGTTTGTTTGAGTTCCAAGAGAGTCGAGTGCAAATACTCATTTTTCTCCTTTAATTCCTGCGTTCTGGCAGTGACTTTTGCCTCTAAAGTATGACTGTATTCCTGCAATTGCTCGTAAGAAGATTGTAATTGTCGCGTCATTTGGTTGAACGCGCGAGCGAGGATGCCGATTTCGTTCTTCGTTAAAACCGGCGCGGTTTCTAGGGCGGCAAAGTTACCCGCTTTTACCTTGTCTTCTACCGATCGCGCCGTTTGAGCAATGGCTAAAATGGGTTTGACGATGCGGCGACCGAGCATCAGTATTCCCACGGCGAGCAGGGCAGACAACCCCGAACCCACTAAAATAATCCCATAAGCTAACTGACGGGCGGGAGCAAACGCT
>JBFRWJ010000168.1:0-13568 GCA_051439525.1 Spirulina sp.
GAAAAAATAAGACCGTTAAAACAATCACAAAAGGCAGTCGCGCCAAGCGTTCCGAAATATGTGCTGCCACGTGATGCCAAACCGGATCGATCGGTTGTAATAAACGCAAGGATAGCTTACCTTGTACCACCTCTTTTTCAAACTCCCAGACGACCCAAACAATGGTAAATTGACGCACGAGAAACACGGCGATAAAGTAACGGGCAAAATCAACCGCACTCAGCCCAAAATGTCCTCCTCGGGAGGCTTCTATCCACACTCCCATAAGAATAATGGGAAATGACCCGGAAAGCATCCAAAACAACAATTCCGCGCGATATTCCACCATATACGCGTAATAGACGGAAAGCAGCGTAACCAGTCGCTTCCAAAACCATTTCATTCGGTAACTCCCGTGGCAAATAAACGTCCGATAACTTCTTCAATGGGGGGATCGGCGATACTGAGATCCAGTATGGGTAATTGTGCCAAAATTTTCTCGACCGTTTGGGTTAAATCTTCCCGACGCACGATAAATCGAACCTCTCGCCCCGCGATCGCTTTAATCTCACCATAAAGAGAGAGTTTATCTTCGGGCAAAATATTGGCCAATTCGACCTTAACTTCTCGACAGGGTGCAAACCGTGCCAATAATCCCTCCAAACTGCCATCATACATTAATTCTCCTTCATAAATTAACAGCACGCGCCGACACAACGCCGTAATATCTGCCATATAGTGACTGGTGAGGAGAACCGTGGCATCATAGCGTTGATTGTATTCTCGCAAAAACTCTCGAACGGCAGCTTGAGCATTAACATCCAATCCTAATGTCGGTTCGTCTAAAAAGAGAACTTGAGGGTGATGTAAAAGAGCAGCTAAAAGTTCGGCTTTCATGCGTTCCCCAAGGGAGAGTTTTCGCACCGGTTGGGTTAATTTTCCTTCTAGGGAAAGCAGACTTTCGAGCTCCCCCAAACGCTGTTTGAATTCGCGATCGCCAATTCGATAAACCGCCGCATTAATGCGCAGAGAATCGAGGGCGGGTAAATCCCACAAAAGTTGTTGTTTTTGTCCCATCACCAAACTCATTTTTGTTAAAAATTGAGGTTGGCGGCGAAAGGGGAAATACCCGGCAACATTCACTTGTCCGCTAGAAGGATGAATTAAACCGGAGAGCATTTTCAGCGTCGTTGTTTTTCCCGCCCCATTCGGTCCTAAAAAACCGACAATTTCTCCCGGTTCGATACTGAAAGAAACATTTTGTACGGCTTTAATCTGGCGATAGGTGCGGTTGAAGAAATGCGCGATCGTTCCTTTTATTCCGGGTTCTTTAATCGCAACGGGGTAAGTTTTGCTGAGATTTTCGACAGTAATAATCGGCATAGAAATTAAAAATCAGATTGGGAATCCCTATATTTCTTGTACGAACGCGAGATTTTCTAGATTAAACCTTCCCCTCGTAATAATTCATCCGCCCATATTCTATCATGTCCCGAGAGCGGGGGGACAGCTTCTCGATAAGATGTTAACACAGGGATAAGGGAGAAACCGAGACTGTAAAAACTGGGTTCTGGTAATTTTTGAAGAGATGCGATCGCGCAAGGGATTCGAGCTATGATAAGAATAGTGTCACCGATTAGGAGGGCATTATGGAAGAATTATCCGAACAAGTTTGCGTCCCGTGTCGCGGAACGTTACCCCCTGTCACCCCCGAAGAAATAGCCGAACTCAAACCTCAAATTCCCGAGTGGAATATCATTGAAGAACAGGAGGAACTCCACTTACAGCGCATCTATCGATTTCCCGATTTTAAAATAGCTCTTGCTTTCACGCAACGCGTTGGGGAAGAAGCTGAAAAAGTCGGGCATCATCCCGCACTCTTAACGGAGTGGGGACAAGTGACTGTAACGTGGTGGACTCATGCGATCGACGGACTGCATCGCAATGACTTTATTATGGCATCTAAAACCGATAAAGTTGCCCTCGAATTTCTCAATTAAACGTTGATTGGTCGGAGGGGTTAGGCGGAGACAATGTATGATATTCAAGAATAATTTTTATATCCGCCATAACCCATCAATTCCGAATAAAGATGTAGATCCTATCCCATATAGCTTAGATTGATTGTACCCATAGTTTACGGGCCAGAATGTCTGTCCGTGCTACATTAAACAATATCTTGTCGGAATTCTTCTGTTTTCTGCCGAATCTCCTCAAATATTATATCTTCATAAATCAGCGTGCCAACAATGCGATTGAACTCTTCTAACTGACGCACATCGCGATCGCTAAAACTCATCCGAAAGCATTCCGGTGCATCTTCAGAATACTCCAGAAAAATCGGTTCGGGAAAATCTCCTTCCCGTCTTTTATTCACCAACTGCAATATCCCCATCAGATCGTTTTCCTTATTAAAAATTGGCAAACAAAGCAGACTGCAAGTGCGATAAAAATACTGTCGATCTGCCTTAATTGCCTCTTCGCAGCGAGGGCGATCGCCATACAAGTCAAAATCCACTTTTAAGACCTTGGATTCTCCTTCGTCATTCTCCAAAGCGTCTTCTGCTGCTTTCCCGACATATCCTTTTCCCAGAGGAACTTTTAAAGAGAAAGAAATTAATCCTTGGTTGCCGACGTACCCTTCAGCGATTAAGATTCGATCGCCGGGATCGAAACGCCATAACGTGCAGCGATCGGCATTGACGAGAGTTCTTGCAGCAGACATAACCCGTTCCATACTATCGATTCTTTTAGCATTGAGAACTTTGCTTTGTGCCCTTTTTAATCGGGCTGCCCGTTGATGCATTACAACAATTACATAATAAGAAAAACCACTCTTTAAAAAACTCAAAACCGTCTCGGAATATTCATATAAAAACTTCTCGATATCTGTGCGATCGAAACCGCGATGTTTGCCGCGATCGCGAATTAATTTTCCTCGTGCTTCAATAACAGCCAAAAATTCTTGTTTGCGATCGGTTAAGGGAAAAATTACCCGACTGCGATCGTAGAGTCGTTTTGCCCTTAATTTGGGATCGGCGATATATTCCGGCTGTTGCGATCGCGCGACTTTTTCGATAATTTCTCCTCCTAATTGGCGCTTGTAATTTTGCATTTCATTACTTTGTTCGGCCACTAATGTCCAGAAATAATCTCGTTCGCGATCGTGCAGATAAAGAGTTACTTTTTCCGCCCCGAGTCCGTGTTGTGCGACAATTGCTGCATTATCGAGAGTCGAATATAAAATCTTATTCCGTTCGCTTTCTGAGAACTCTCGCGCATTTTGAATCACGAGAGCTGCTTGGGCATTAAATGCTACCATACGTCGTATATCTTCTTGCCCGAAACTAATCTCAAAACACTCGGGAACATCGTGAGAAAAAGCGGGTTGATAATGGGAAAAACCTTCCCGAGTTTTATTCACTAATTGGGTGACCCCGATCAGCCGTTTCTTGTGGGGAGATTTCTCATCATAGATCGAAACCGGCATGCAGAGCAAACTACAAGTTCGATAATTATTCAAGCGATCGAATTGTTTCGCCATATCTGCATCGGGATGTTCGTGGACATCGAGGGGAATATTAAGCGGGCTATAATCACCATGACGGGCATTTTTAACAATCTGTCCGGCAAAACTTTTTTTACGGATGCTTAATTCTCTATATTTTAATTTCCCGGTTTTAGAAGGAATTTCCGTCCACAGCTTTTGCCCCGTGCGATCCAATAACCAAAGGGTACTGCGATCGGCATTCATTAATCGTTTTGCTGCCTCCATGACTTGTTGTAATGCTTCCGTTAAATCTTGGCTGCTGCTGCTTAATGCTTCTGCTGCTTGGGTTGATTTAATACTTCCTTTTAATTGCACGGCAAGATTATAATAGTCTTGCAGTCCTTCTAGCATTTGCTGAATTGAAGACGTGTATAATAGTCTGACAAATTTGATGCGATCGCTTCTTGTAAAGCCAATAGAACTATATTTTTCAAAATTCTTCTCATCGCGATCGATAGGCGGATCTTTTGAGTTACTTCTTAATTTATTGACAAACTGAACGACGGCAAACACCTCTTTCAATTCATTAATCACTGGAATCGTTAAAAGAGTATGGGTTTTAAAATTATTGCGGCGATCTTGTTTGCGAATCTCTTCAGAATTTTTATGATCGTAAGCAGGATAGGAAATAATTTTGGCTTTGCCAGATTCGGCAACTTCTCCAGCAATTCCTCGACCGACTCGAACCGTAATTTCTAAAGATTTTTCTCCAGATTTTCTGGCTTCCTCGTGCTGTTGTGCAAAAATCGACCAAAGTTGGTCTTTATCTTCATTCATAAAGTAAATTGTAGTTCGTTCTGCTTGCATCCATTCGCCAATATTACTGGTGATTTTACCCAGTGCTTCGTTATAACTTTGGCGCAACTTTTCTAACCAGAGAATACTTTTGGTTAAATTGGTCGATTCGATTGCGATTTGTCGTCTCTGCTGTCTTAAATTAAGAATCGCTTCGCGAATTTTTTGTTCGAGGGAAAAAATTTCCTCCGCAAAGCGATCGTTAACATTTTGATGCTCTTCTCGCTCATACTTCACCAATACAATTTCCCCGTCACTCCCTTGATAGATGAGTTCTTGTAATTTTTCACCAATCTCTTGCCTTACAAAATCCAAGAGGCGATTGCAAGTAATCCTTTGATTTTCATCGGCATTTTCTCGCGATAAACCGCGAACGATCGCACTAGAAAAAATGCTATGTTCGTCACTTTTTAATGCTTTTTCCTTTGCTAATTCCCGACACGCTGCCATAATAAAGCTATCGTGCTTATCTAATCTTACCAAACTCGTTTTTGCCGATCGCTCTTCCAATAAGCTGTCCCTGTGACAGCAATCTAAGAGAATGACTAAGCTGCTAAATTCTCCTTCTTGTAAATAATCTGCGAATTCCTCTAATTCAATGGCATTACTTTGTCGAACAATTTTATTTTCTTGAACTTTAATCCGACAATCCGATGTCGCGAGATAACTTTTCTGTTTTCTCGAAAACCCGGCCAAGGTAAATCCATGACCGGTAAAATAGATGAGTGCATCTTTTTGCTTGGCGCGTTCTCGAAAAGTTTGCAGTTCGTCCCAAAATTGTTCCTCGGTTACCATTCCCGCTTTCAGGCTATAATCATCTCGTTGGGGATTGACTTTTTTGGGCAATCGTTCCACACAAAAATCGCCATACCGTTCTAAAATCCCGGCAATTGTTTCGGCATCTGCGGCGGTTTTGGGAAGTGGGGCAAAATTTTGATATTCGGGAATTCCAATAATGAGAGCGTATCTAGTCATAAGCGCGATCGCGCGATAAAATAGTATTGTTCGAGCGTAACCCAGTCTTAATTTATTCGGTTTATTTTATTCTATTCAGTCGAATAAAATGAAACCCAACCTGCTAACCCGCAAAACGTTGGGTTTCACATCTTAACTCAACCCACAGACTCTCAGACTGCGATCGCTCGAAATAGTTCCTCAGAAAATAGTTCCGATGACCTGCAAGTGTAATTGGGTAGATTAAGAACGCGCTTTTTGATGTTTGACTTCAATAATAGTGTGAACGTTTCCTCGAGGAGTAAAATCCCCTTTAACGATCGCTTCGAGGGGATCGCAAGCGGCGACGAAATCATCTAAAATTTGATTCACGGCTTCCTCATGAGAAATATAGCGATCGCGGTAACTATTGATGTAGAGTTTCAAGGCTTTGAGTTCTACCACCCGTTCGTCGGGAGAGTAAGTCATATAAATCGTCGCAAAATCAGGATAGCCCGAAAACGGGCATTTACAAGTAAATTCGGGTAAGGTAATGGAAATATCGTATTTTCGCCCGAGGCGAGGATTGGGAAAAGTAATTAATTCTCCCTCGGCAATAATTCTTTCTCCATATTTCATCTCCGAAGAATTGTTGGGAGAAACAACGCGATCGCTTGGGTTCATACTCAAATGATTAATAATGGATAGTAACGTGTTTTTACTGTTTCCAACTGCGACAAAAAAATCTATTCATTTTGCAAGCGACGGAGTTCTTCTTGCAGAGATTCGACTTGACTGCGCAGTTGCTCTACATCTTCTGTTGTTTTGGACTCTTCTTCAGAAGGTTCATCCTCTTCAACAATCTCGATCCGTCGGGGTTCTCGATTTTCCTGGGGGCTTTCTCCTTCAACAATGGATTGTTGTGCCTTTTGTACCAGATCGTCTACAAAGTTATTGGCTTCTTCAGCAGTCAGTTCCCCGCGTTTGACCATTTCATCCGCGAGTTTTTGCGCTTGAACTTGCAACTGTTGCAACTGTTCTCCCGCTTTTTCTCCAGCGTAGGAAGCCACCCCCACGCCGAAATAGAAGGCTTTTTGAATGATATTCAAGATTCCCTCTCTGGTCTTGCAAATTCGACTCTTCAATTGTAGCGCTTAGAAACCAATTTGCAAGACAGGGCGGCGGGTGCATCTCAAAAATGTAAATCTATAGTAGGGTGAGCAGGGGGCGATCTCTATCGTCTAGCTTTTATGGGGATATCCTGCCCACCCTACTCACTGTTTGTGTAAAATTGAGATGTACCTCGGGCGACTCTTTAACTATCGAAAAAATAGGAAAATTTTGCGCAGAGATGAGGAAAACTTTATTCAATTCGATTGAGGGGTGAGAATGTCCTATATGCGATAACCAAAGACAATCGACTACACGAGAGCAGACTTCCGCACTTGGTTTAGTGAGGTCGGTTTTCAGCGTTTTAAGATGATCTCCCTTGCCAGCCCTGCCAGTGCGGCGATCGCGTACAAGTCGTCGTCCTTTTCCCCAACTGGAACATTGATGCGATCGCCAACATCAATAAAAACAGAATAAAATTAAAGTAGAGTTCTCCGTTCCGATCGCATTGCCATGAAAGCCGTATCCTCGATCGCCCTCGTCCTTGCCAGTTTACTCGCGACCGCTCCCGTTGTCCTCAGTGCCGATAGCGCCTTCGTTCCCGATAAGTTGAACGAAAGCGAAGAAACCCGCATTAACGTCTATCAAAAGGCAAGTCCTGCAGTTGTGACGATTGCGGTGGGACGGGGTGCGGGATCGGGAAGTATCATCCATTCTAGCGGACTGGTTCTGACTAACGCTCATGTCGTGGAAGATGCCCCTCGGGGTCGCGTCGCGGTCATCGATAATGAAGGCAAAGAATACCCCGGACGCGCCTTTGCCCTCGATCGCCCCAACGATCTCGCTTTAGTCCAAATTCTCAGTCGCGATCGCTTTCCTTCCTTACAATTGGCAGAATCTCACAATATTCGCGTCGGTCAAGAGGTTTACGCGATCGGGTCTCCTTTCGGTTTATCGGGGACGTTTACCACGGGTATCCTCAGCCGCATCGCCCCCAATGGGGATTTACAGACCGATGCTGCCATCAATCAGGGGAATTCCGGAGGCCCCCTCCTCAACTCCCGAGGCGAGCTGATTGGGGTCAATAAAGCCATTCTCAGCCCCAACCGACGAGGGGGCAATGTGGGCATCGGATTTGCCACCAGTGCTGCTGCCGTGAAAGAATTTTTGGCAGAGAATCGCGATCGCATTGTTGCGGCTGCGGAAATTGCCCGTCGCGATCCCGCTCCTTCTGTCCCTCGCTCGTCCTCACCGGAGCGATCGCGCAACGATCGCACCCCTCGTTTGGGACTTTCTCTCACCCCTAATTTATTAATCGTGGGCATCGAACGCAACTCTCTCGCGGCGCGATCGGGGTTGAGACCGGGCGATCGCATCGTTGCGATCGATCGCCGTCGCATCCGCAATATTCTCGAACTCGTCTCTTTCCTGCGCACCCGTCCCGATTCGGCCTCCTTGACGATTTTACGCGATCGGCGTTTGGGAACGGTGGAAATTGAGTTTTAGTTCTGGAGATGATTGTCGAGCCAACTGCGGTCAAAGATGGATTCATAAATACGGTTGTTGACTCTCAGATTCCCCTCTCGCTTGACTGCGAGACCTGACAAGAGCAATTCTTTTTCTTCCGGACTGTCAGAAGCGAGAACGGCTTCTTGATGCCAGACTTGTCGGTAAAGTTCGAGGATTCGTGGGGATTGTGGACTGTTGAGGAGGCGATCGCGGATGGTTCGCAAATGTTCGGGCTCGTCTCGGGCTTCCCAATCCTCTATAATATTCGTTCGCACCAAGTTCTCAATCCAAGCCGCTTCGCCGTTGGGAGGAATGGGAGATGAAGCCGTGCGAACGAGCTTGCAGAGCTTTTGAGTGAGAAACGGCTGTCCGTTCGTCCAAGCTAAGACTTCTTTCAGCACCGTTTGCGGGTTGCTGACTTTCTCTGCCAACCCTTGTAGTAAAGGTTGAGCTTCATGCTCTTTAAAGCCCTCCAATTGAATGGCCTGACCGATATTAAAGGGAGTTGTCTGGATATTGGTCATTAAATGCGAGGGGGTAGTGACGCCAAACAGCACAAAGGTTAAACGCCGATACTCGGGATTGAGGCTGCGCTGATTGTAGCAGGAGCGAATCAGAGCAAAAAAGTCATTAACCGGGAAATTTAAGTCTAAGACGCAATCAATTTCATCGATAAAAATGACCAGTTGTTTTGGGGAAGTGCCATCTTCTACACCCACTTCTACCAGTAGCACGTCTTCAATAAATTCACTCAACCTCTGAACGGGAGACCGATCTTCTCGCTCTTGCCACCAAGTTTTAACGTTCACTTTTCTTCGCAGATCGAAACGCCACACGAACTGGTATACCAATCCTTTATACCATTGGTCTCGGGTAAGATTTTCACTGCCAATGCGAGTCATGTCAATCGGCGCACAACACACCCCATCATGTTGGAGGTGTTGAATCATGCGCACCATGAGGCTGGATTTGCCCATCTGACGGGGATTGAGGACGTAGCAAAAATCCCCGCGCTTCAAGGCTTTGTAGAGGTAGCGGTCTGCAGAACGCACGACATAAGTGAGACAACCCATCGGTAAGCTCCCCCCGACTTGATAGTCAAAGGCGGAGGGTTGTTCGGCACTTCTGAGGAGATCGTTCTCAAAGATCAGTTCTGCTTGGGTGGCTTTAAGGATTTCTAGAGTGTGTGAGAGTTCTTGAGTGCGTTCTCGAACTTTTTGTTCTAGGGTGCGGCTGTAGTCGGCTAATTTTTCTCTTGCTTGTTGCAAGTCAATGTTGTTGACTTGGAGTTGTTCGGTAAACTTAATCCGTTCTTCTTCTGCTCGTTTGCGATCGCTAATATCTTGAAAAGCGGCTATGGCATAAGTAATTTCACCCTTGTCATCAAAGATTGGCGTTCCCCAACCTTCTATGGGGATAATTTTGTTGGGTTGATGGATTTCTATGTCATCGGCTGTAACACTTTCCCCTTTTAACGCTCGCATGACGGGCAAATTTTCAGGAGGGTACACCCGATCGGTTCCTGCCAGATAGAGTTTATAAATCTCACTTATTTTCTCTCTTATAGTTGAGATAACTACTCCTTTGCCGAGTAAATCTTTTGCTCTCTGATTAATGTAGTAAGGTGTCCCAGTAGCATCCAGCACGGCAATGCCTACTGGGACAGCTTCCAGAAATTGAGCCAGCTTTCTCTCACTTTCGCGCAATCCTACATAAAGTTGAGCATTTTGAAGAGAAATGGAAGCCTGAGAAGACAAAAGTTTTAAGACTTCTAAGCGATCGGGGGTAAAAGTCCCAGCAGTCAGATTATTTTCTAGATATAAGATGCCGTTAAGGTTGCCTTGATTGAGTAGGGGAGTGCAGAGAATGGATTTAGGTTGAGTCGCAACAATGTAAGGGTCACGGATAAATTGTCCCTCATGAGCGGCATCATTTAAGACTACATTTTCTTGAGTGTGAGCGACATAGTTGATGATGGCGGTTGACAAGAGCGGGCTCTGGGTAGAATCTACAGAATCTACCGGAATTGATTGTAGAATGGTAATGTCATCCTCATCTGCTGTTCCTTCAGCTTCTATAAACCAGTTATTTTCTCGTTCAAGAATCAGAAAGCCTTTTTGAGCACCTGCATTCTCAATGACGATTTTAATTAGCTTTTTAAGCAGTTTATCTAAAACAATTTCGCCAGCTAGGGCTTGGGATGCTTTGATAACAGTTGTCACGTCTAGGTCACTTGGATGGCTACCAGAGGTCTCAGATGTTACGCTACTGGTGGTCTGAATTCCTCTTGTCGTCTTAGTATATGCTTTAGAAAGCAACTGGGGATATTTTTCCTCCAAGTCCTCTACTTTGCGTTTAGCGCCCCAGAGTTGGTAGCCATAGTGAGCCTCCTTCAGGTAAAGTTGGGCAAATTTCTCTTTACCTTTTCCTAACCAGAACTTGGCTGCTAGTTCATTAGCTAAGGCTTCATTTTGGATGAATTCATTTTCGGCAGCAGAGGCAATGGCGCGATCGTACAATTCCATTGCTTCTAAATCTTTACCAGTGATTCTGGCAATTTCTGCTTCGATCAAAAAATACTTATGCAGGAAATTTTGTGGGCAATTGTCGGCCCAAATTTTCATTTGCTTTTGATTGGTTTCCAGTTTTGTCCAATATTCTTTTTGCTCTGCTGCAGTAGCTTCTGGATAAAGAGCTATCAAACTGAGTGAGGAGTAACAATTATGTTCAGCCTCTCCAAGCATGCAGAGCATGATAGAAAGTATTTTTTCGGCTTCGGCTGAGTATTTGAGCGCTAACTCGTATCGCTCGTAAAGATATAGAACATATGATTTTAAAATATAGTAGTGGCAGAGAGAGAAGTCATCTTTGTCTAACTGACAATTTTCGAGATATTGCGCTTCAGTTATTGCGTTATTGTAGAAAGAAAATTTATCTTGGGTTCTGCTGCTCAAGTTGAATATTGCCAGTTGATGTGCTAAGATAGCATTATATGCTATGATATTTTTCGGTTTGGTGACAAACAGCAAATTGTTGGGCACAACTGCTAAGATATCTTCTAATTTTTTACCTTCAAAAAACTTATGACATACTTGATTAAACAAGATGTATCCCGCAAACTGTAGATCTCCGGATTCCAAACCTACTTTATAACCCTCATCATTTATAGGCTGGGCAAATTTGCTGGGTTTAACCCAATGAAGTATATGATTAGCCAACACATTACATGCTTTAGACTTATTAGATAGAGCGTTAAATCTCTCAGTAATTTTAAGGGCCAGCAAGCCAAATTCATAAGCTGATTGATAATTTGTTGAACGTTTTAACAATATAGTTGCATAGGCACTGTAACCCATAGCCGATTCTGGAATAGGACCATATCTAAAAGAAAGATTAGAGCTTTTTGTAGAGATTAAAGCAAATATATTTTGGTTAGAGAGATAAGCTGGTGAGAGCAGATTCATCAACAATTTTACGGCAACTTTTTTCTCAGGAATATTCATTTCTGGTTCATCGACCAGTGAAGCAATTTTTTTATCTCCCAAATTTTTCTTGGCTTCGGCGAGTTCGACATTAAGTGCATTTAGCCAGTCATCTTCTGGCAAATCAATGTCTAACAGTTGCAGAGCCTGTCGCCCTGCTTCAATGGCTTCTGAGTACTTGGCGAGCATGGTATAGAGCCGAACTAGAAAACTGTAAGTGTCAGCCTTTTCTAGGGATGACCTTGTTTTTGCCAAGAGAAGCTTAATCAAAAATTCAGATGTCTCGTAATTGCCATTTAAATATTCAACTTCTGACTTTTCTTGGTAAAATTTAGAGGTGAGTTCATAATTCTGAGTCCAACTATTATCGCTTAAATATTCCATCCCTACATTCAAATATTGCAGTGCAGCAGCATAAGCTGTAGCTTGTTTCGCTTTTTGACCGGCTTCTAAATTCAATCTTACCAGTTTTTTATGTTCTCGCTCGTCCGTAATCAGCTCTCGACCCAGATTGAGATGATCCACTAATTCAAAGAGTCTTTCCAAGCGTTCTCGTGCTGAGGTATTCGCCAGCAAAAGTCTCCCAATTTGCAGGTGAACCGTTTTTTTTCTGCTATCTTCAATCAAAGCATAAGCGGCTTGTTGGATGCGATCGTGACTAAATTTATACTCTTGAATCAACAGTTGAGAGTCTAACTCTGACATGGGGAGAATTAACCCTGACTGCACTGCTGGCAAAAGGTTTTGAAAAACCTCTGAGGTCGAGCACTCGCAGATGATAGACAAGGTGTTTAAGTCAAAAGATGCGCCGACACAAGCCGCCAAGCGTAAGACTTGCTGTGTTTGGGGGGGCAGTTTTTTCACTTTGCCAATCATCAATTCCACCACATTATCGGTGATGTCCATTGCTTCAATTTGAGCCATATCCCATTGCCAACAGAGGCGATGAAAATCAAAATTGAGCAGCTTTTCAACATGGAGAGTTGTCAGAAATTGATTGACAAAAAAAGGATTTCCCCTAGTTTTGAGCATCACCAATTCTGCCAAGGCTTGCACTGATGAATTATCGCAATGTAGAGTCTCGGCAATAAGCTGGCTAACACAATCGATCCCTAAAGGTGCTAAAGCGATCCGATTGATAATGGCTTCTTGCTTTTGCAACTCCTCAAGGATTATAATCAAGGGATGGGTAGAACTGACTTCGTTATCCCGATATGCTCCAATTAGAAACAGATATTGCGTGTCATTATCTGTCATTATTAGTTCTATCAACTTGAGGGTGGCAGAATCTACCCACTGCAAATCATCCAGAAAGATTACCAAAGGATGCTCTGGGGCGCAAAATACCCGGATAAAGTTTCCGAAAACGAGATTAAAACGATTTTGCGACTCGATTGGTCCCAAAGAAGGGACGGCGGACTGCTTGCCGATAATCAATTCCACTTCGGAAATAACATCAATAATCACTTGACCGTTTGGTCCAAGAGCGGCTAAGAGTTTTTCTCGCCATTGGTTAAGCTGGGTAGAGCTTTCCGTTAACAGTTGCCGTACCAATCCTTGAAAAGCAGCTACTATGGCCGAGTAGGGGATATTACGCTGAAACTGGTCAAATTTGCCGGAAATAAAATAACCCCGCTTTTCGGTAATCGGTTTATAGAATTCCTGCACTAGCGCTGATTTCCCAATGCCGGAATAACCGGCAACGAGCATCATTTCGATTTTGGATTGTTCCCGAGCTGCTACTCTCTCAAATGCCGCTAATAAAGTTGCAATTTCTTGCTCTCTGCCGTAGAGTTTTTGGGGAATTTGAAACTTGTCAGATATGTCTTGAGAACCAAGGGGGAAGTCTTCAATTGTACCAGTTGTCTCCCACTGCCCGATACATTCTTCTAAATCCGCTTTCAGTCCCCAAGCACTTTGGTATCGGGACTCTGCCGTTTTCGCCATCAGCTTCATGACAATGTCTGAGACGATGGTGGGTAGAAACTCATCACCGTGCCTCCCTACAAGTTTGCAAGGCGGCACGGGCTGTTTTGCAATCTGACAATGCACTAACTCCATTGCATCGGCGGTAGGAAAAGGCAGTTGTCCCGTCAGCAGTTCGTAGAAAGTGACACCCAAGGAGTAAAAGTCCGTGCGGTAGTCCAGAGAACGATTCATCCTTCCCGTTTGTTCTGGGGATATATATGCCAATGTGCCTTCGAGAACAT
>JBFRWJ010000169.1:0-13876 GCA_051439525.1 Spirulina sp.
CGCCGGACCGTCGGAATACGTTCTCCTGACTGCTAAAGCCAACGCCATTCCCCTCGTGGGAATTACCCGTCCGGGCTATTATACGGTCATTCTCGGGGTTGCTGACACCAACATGAAAAGCGTCGAAGACCTCAAAGGCAAAACCATCGGCATCCGCGAGGAAGGCTCTACCGCCGGACATTTAGGGGTTTTGCGCTTGTTAAAAGACGCGGGATTCGAGTTAAATCAGGACTTCAACACGAAAATTATCGGGGACGATAGCGGTTTGATCGAACTCAAAGAAGGTCGCTTGGATGCTTGGGCGGATGCCAGTACCCGCTATCAGCGCGTTTTGGAAGAAAACAACCTCAGCGAATCCGAGTTTGCCATTATTGCCCGAGGGGAACAACTTCCTAATGATATTCTTGTTGCCAATCCTTCCCTCGATGCCGAATGTATTGAAGAAATGCGATCGCGCACCGTCGAAAACGAAGGAAAAATCATGGAGGCAATTTTAGTCTCTCCCGCCAACAAGAAATACGCAGAATCCCAAATGGTTCCGGCGAAAGATGAGGATTACGATCTCATTCGCGAGGGATACAAAGCGATCGGCGAAGAAGATTATCTGTAAAAGAAACTTTGGGGAGGATGTCGATCGACATCCTCTTGTCATCAGCAACGAGGGAGCGGAAACACGTGAAAGATTGGTTGACAAGGTGGAAGCTTTCCAGCATTTCCAAAAAAATCGTTTATGCCAATTCTCTAGCAATTGGCATTGCGATTTCTGGAACGATGTTGGGATTAGCGATCGGCGATTATTATCACGATCGCGCCCGGGAAAATCTCGCGATCGCGACCCAACAAGAAATGCTGCTTTACGATTTAGAAACCGCGATCCTGAAAATTCGCGCTCATCCCCAAAAGCTAATTGCTAGCATTGAAGACCCGATTTGGTTTCGCTATGAGGTGGGACAGTTTCAAACGAATATCAAGCGTGCGAACCAATTACTGGCAGAACTCGAACGCGAACGCGATCGCGCGGGAAAATCCACCCAATACATCGAAAAACTTTGTCGAGATTATCAAACGACTGTTGATGCTTATGTGGAACGCTTCGAGCAAATTTGGCCGCAAGTCAATCCTTTGAGATTATCGGCTGAGGGTCGAGAAGAAGCGCAAAAAAAAGTTCTGCTTTCAGTTCTCGAAGAAGAAACCCGACAAATCGATATTCAGTTTGAAAAATTAACGGGTCAGTTTGAAAAATTGCTGGAAGTTGCTGTAGACAAACAAGATATAGCCAATTATCAAGCTGAAAGAGCCAAGCATTTGCGAGAACGCATTATTTTGGCCAGTCTGTTATTTTCGAGCGGAATAGCGATTATTCTTTCCCTTTATACCGGACGAAAGATTGCCCGTCCCCTCGAAGCCGTGACGGAAACCGCTCGAAAAGTCATGCAAAATTCGGATTACACGCTCCAAGCTCCCGTTAAAACTCGCGATGAAGTAGGTGTATTAGCGAACTCTCTCAATCAACTCATTGGCAAAGTCAAACAACAAATCGAACAACTTGCAGAGGCGCGGAATTGTTTAGAAGAACGTGTCAAAGAACGCACCCAAGAATTACAAGAAACCTTAGAAACCTTGCAAGAAACACAAACTCAACTGATTCAAACAGAAAAAATGTCCAGTTTGGGAGAAATGGTTGCAGGCATTGCCCACGAAATCAATAATCCTGTCAGTTTTATTCACGGGAATGTTACCTGCGCCACAGAATATTTGCAGGATTTATTCGATTTACTCATCCTTTACCGAGAATCGTATCCCGATGGCAAACCCCAAATTCAAGAGCGAATTGAGGAAATCGATCTTGATTTTATTCAATCTGATTTTCCCAAACTACTAACATCGATGCGGATGGGAACGCAACGCATTCAAGAAATCGTAACTTCCTTACGAAATTTTTCTCGTTTGGATGAAGCAGAAGTTAAAGATGTTAATATTCACGAAGGCATTGAGAGTACTCTGATTATTCTCAGTAGCAAAATTAAACAAGGGATTGAAATTATTAAAGACTATGGAGATTTACCCCATATTTCTTGTTATCCCGCTCAACTCAATCAAGTTTTTCTCAATTTAATTGTTAACGGGATTGATGCGCTAATTGGAAGTGAAATTGACCCCAAACAGATTACAATTCACACGCGCCAGACAGAAGAACAAGAAATTCAAGTTAGCATCCAAGATAACGGTCTTGGAATTCCCGAAGAAATTCGCCATAAGATTTTTAATCCCTTTTTTACGACCAAACCGATCGGGAAAGGAACGGGTTTGGGTTTGGCAATTTGTTATCGTATTATTGAAAAACACGACGGTCGAATTGACGTGCTTTCGGAGGTGGGTCAAGGCACGGAATTTAGAATTACTCTTCCGATTCAACTGACTACAACGCCTGATGAATCTGCGATCGCAGTAACTTCAGTTCAAGTTGATTCCGAATTATTGAGAAGAAGTACAATACTGTCACGATTTTGACACGTTGGGGAAACTGAATCGATTGCCGTCCTTTTCTACTCTTGAAACAGCGATCGCGAGACTCAATTCAATTTTGACTGAATCAATTTTGACTGAAGTTCGCGAGCCTTGTTAAGAGATTCTAGACCTTCTCGATCGCGTCCGAGTCTTTTTAAGAGAAATGCACGATTATACCAAGCATAATAAAAATCAGGTTGAATTTCAATGGCTTTATCGTGAGAGGCTAATGCTTCTTTGTATTTTCCTAACTTAGTTAGTACGCCACCTCGTCCAGTCCAAGGACTAGGATAATCGGGTTGAATCTCAATAGCTTTGTCGTAAGATGCTAATGCGTCTTCGTATCTTTCTAAATTCATTAGCGCACTGCCTCGGTTGTGCCAAGCAATCGCGTAATCGGGTTGAATCTCAATAGCTTTGTCGTAAATTGAATGGGAATCTGACTCAAGAGTTCTGCCGGATCGAGTCGATCGCATCCTGCAAGGGGAAAGAACGCCAGTAAAACTACAAATAAACAACGCCACACGATTTCTATTCTTCACTCAAAACAAACAATTCCTATCATACATAATGCAAAAAGAGGACTCCCACTAGAACGCGAAGCATTTAGTGGTGAGACGGGGCTTTTAAAGGGCGGAAATAGTTCCGCCCTCAGCCCCTCATAAATTTTTGCCAGCCAACAAATCGACATAAATTAAACCGGAAAATTGCTCGGCTACATCAACAGATATCTGATACCCGTAAGGATTGGCATTTTAAATTAGCACACCATCTGTGTGATGGTGCAGGCATGATATTTGTTGAATCCCCCCTAACCCCCCTTAATAAGGGGGGAACTAAAGGGGGGATTTGGCAAAGAGGAATGTTATCGAAACATTCAGCCGATGCAGGATTCGGGCAATTTGTCACGATCTTGGCATGGGTGGGCTGGAAACGAGACGTTTACTTTGCCAAAGTCAACAAGGACGGGACTTCTCAAGAATGCCCTCAATGCGGGACTTATACGGGTAAAAAGACCTTAGATATTAGAGTTCATTCTTGCCCTGAATGTGGATATGTCACATCACGGGATGTAGCGTCGGCTCAAGTCATCAGAGATCGAGGATTGTCTGCAGGATATGGCTGGTCGTGCCGTTTTTGGTCACCATCCAGAGGTAACTTTGCTCGTCTCCGAGGGCGTATTTCAGCAGGACGGTTTCCTCGTCGAGAATTTGCTCTTGGATTTGTTCGGGGGTGAGGGGTTGGGGATATTTGAGACTGGCGTAGCGGGAGCTGGTGGTGCGGATTTCCCCTTCGAGGCGATCGAGTTGCTCGAGGAGGTTTTGGATTGGGGGGACGAGGTCTCGGGCTTGCTGTTGCGTATCGGGATCGCTGGCGAGGTTGTAGCGGTGTTGTTCGAGGGCGTTGAGTTTTTGTAGTAAGTTTTGTTCTTGGGCTAAGAGTTTGGGATCGATCCCTTGGCGGATATTGGCACCGGCTTCAGTGAGGAGTTCGAGGAGACCTCGGGCGCGCGATCGTTCGCTGACGTGGAGGGCGAGGGCATTGTAGCCTTTATCGGGGTTCTGTTGATGCAACTGCATCAACAGGTCGATGTAGAACTGGTAATAGTCTTGGACGGTGGCGAAGTAGGAGGCGCGAAGGTTTTGGGAGTCGATTCTGGTACGGAGTTCCTCGATGATGGCAATTGCTTTTTCCATTTCGGTGAGGGCAATTTCGAGGTTACCTTGGGAACGTTGGGTAAAGGCGATATTGTACAACGAGAGGGCTTCCCCAGAACGATTTCCAGAGCCATTTTGCGAGAAAGACAGGGCAAGCTCGAAGTATTCCAACGCTTTCTGCTTTTCTCCCAAGTCAAAGTAGACTCTGCCAATATTGTTGTAGGTGTCCGTTACCCTCCTCCCGCGATCTCTCGAGAAAGAGGAGGAGGCGCTGGCTTTCTCGAAGTATTCCAACGCTTTCTGCTTTTCTCCCAGGTCAAAGTAGACTCTGCCAATATTGTTGAGGGTGTCCGCTTGCCCCCCGATACCCCAAGGACTCTGTCTGTGGAGGTTTAGGGCTTTCTCGAAGTATTCCAACGCTCTCTGCTTTTCTCCCAGGTCGAAGTAAACTCTGCCAATATTGTTGAGAATGTCTGCTTCCCCGACCCGATCGCCCCCTACTTGGACGAGGTTTAGGGCTTTCCCGAAGTATTCCAACGCTTTCTGCTTTTCTCCTAGGTCGAAGTAAACTCTGCCAATATTGTTGAGGATGTCTGCTTCCCCTTCGTCAAATTGGTTGAGGATGTCTGCTTCCCCTCCGAGATCGCTCACTACTTGAAAGAGGTTTAGGGCTTGGTTGTAGTATTCCAACGCTTTCTGTTTTTCTTCTAGGTCGAAGTAGACTCTGCCAATATTGTTGAGGATGCCTGCTTCCCCTCTGCGATCGCCCACCACATCGCCCATCACTTGGAAAATGGTCAGAGCTTGGTTGTAATATTCCAACGCTTTCTGCTTTTCTCCCAAGGAGGAGTAGACCAAGCCAAGATACTTGAGAGAGAAGGCTTCTAAGCGTTGTTCCCTAGCTTGGTGAAAGAAAATCGCAGCTTGTTCGAGTTTTGGAATTGCTTCCCCTTGCAAGTCTGGAATTTCTTCCTGAAATAATAGAATACCCTCTCGAAGCAGTTGTCTTGCTTTATCTAACTGCGGCGACTGTAGGGCGTTCTGGATTTCACCCCAAGTGAGAATTACCCTTCCCAATGTTGGCAATAATATCCCCACACTTGCGATACCTACCAAGATGCAGCCCCAGAATCGCGTTCTCTTTTCCATCACCTACCACTCGACCTATCTCTCGGAGATTCCCGAATCCTAATCAGATTCCGCGATCTCCAATTTTAACAGTCGTTTCTCCTGCTTGAACCCACATTCCGCACTTCTTAGATAATTTTGACTCATCGATCGCCCAGACTGCTTGTCCTCTATCTTACCAGAAGAGTTTGTCTAATCAAGTACAAAGCAGATTATTTGTTTCTCTCACTTTCTGCCAAAAACTCATTGATTTCAGCAACTAACCACTCTTGTTCCGCAGAAGTCAGAAAAAAACCAAAAGAAAGCACTTTCTTTGTAGTTTTTATTTGGCAAATTGCTAGAGATTGTTCGAGTGTAGGTAAAGCACTTGGCTTCACTCGGGCGCGATCGCGAGGTGCGAGTTGATGTTGAATATTTTTATGTCTCATTCCCCAAAGGTGCTTTTGGAGATGCAAGGTTTGCGAACTAATTTCTAAGTGAATGTGAGACAAATCGCTGTAGAGGAATGCACGTAACATCCACAATCCTAAAATGAAAAAAATACCGAATGCCGCATAATTTTCAGGATTCAAAATGAGAGAAAGGGCAAGCATTCCCACTACGAGCAATCCTAAAATCCCATTCCAAATTAAAACGATCCATCCGTACAACAGACCGCGATCGCTGCGAAAGCCAACGGGAGGAATATCAATTTTTAAGATTGCTTGACTCTTTTGCAACGAGATAGGGCTATTACGAGGTTTTTGCCGTCGAAGTGTCTTTCTAAATTTTTGTTCTCCTTTGAAAACGGCTAGTGCTTCTCGTGCCGAAGCAAAGCGATCTTCCACTGTAGGTTCGAGCATTTTTTCCAACCAATCTACCCAGTGCGGTTTGAGGGTAATCGCGGAACGAAAATCAATTTTCAGATTGCGCCGGGGCAAATCCGAGGGGTTCTTTTTGGTTAAAGCAAACAGCAATGTTGCCCCCAAACCATATAAATCTGTAGCGAGTACGGCTTGACCTCGAAACTGTTCCGGTGCCATATATCCATAAGTTCCCACCACCGTACTTCCTCTTGTCACCGTATGACGATAGGTATCTTGTATGGCACCAAAATCTACGAGAAAAATTCGCTCCTTGGTTTGACTATTTGTACTTGTAGCAGTTTGGACAATAATATTTTGAGGTTTGATATCTCGATGAATAATAGGGGGAGTATAGTCTTGTAAATAAATGAGAATTTCGAGAAGTATCTGGACAAAATTCTCAACCTGTAAGGGATTCCCAGGCCAGCCTCGAGCGACCAAGGTTTCGAGGGAATCTCCGTTGACTAATTGTTGAACAATATAAAAACTGCGATCGCTCGGGTCATCTACAGAGAAAAAATCGAGGTAGCGGGGAATGTTGGGATGATTTAAGCGCGATAAAATGTTCGCTTCTCGTTCAAATAATTCTACAACTTTCCAATCAGTCATCTGCTTGAGAAATAAGGCTTTTAGGGCAACGATTTCGCCGGTTTGCAAATGTTGTGCCTTATAAGTTATACCCGTTCCTCCCCGTCCCAAAATATCAAGAATGCGATAGGAATCGTTAACAATTTCTCCAGCTTGATGGTATTGCATAATTGCCTTTTTAATCTTTTTCCTTTAACGCCTTGCACTATTGGGCATCGTAACTGCGAAGAAGATCTGCGATCTCTTGCGCCTGAACTGTAAGAGCGTATTGTAAAGGAGTCATATTATTATAGTCTCGTGCATTCACATCGGCACCATTTTCTAAAAGCAAGCCAATCATTTGCAGATCGGGCTTAGTTGTGGGTTCCTGCATACCGTAATAATTGGAAAAACGAATATCGGGTTGATAAATAGCAGAGTGAAGAGGAGTGCGTCCCAAGTCATCTCGGGCGTTAATATCTGCACCCTGTTCTAATAACAGTTTTGCCATATCTATCGCGTGCTGCTGCACGGCAATATGCAAAACTCGATGACCGTCTCTAGGATAAGTTTCTTCCAGTTTTGCTCCGTGTTGAATTAATAGTAGTGCGACATCGGGATGCTGGTTAGACACCGACCAATGTAGGGGACTGCTACTCATCATATCGCGAGTATTTACTCTCACCCCTCGCTCTAAATAATCTTGTGTCGTTTTAATATCGCCGTCGCGAATTGCTCGATAAAATAGAGAGGGAGTAAATCCTAAAATGCTAAAGATAGCATAGCGATGGAAATAACCAAAAACTAAGGCAGTTGCGATTCCTAGGGTTAAGATCGAGGGAGTTTTTCGACGTTTAAAAGCAGGCAATTCTACCAATCGATGTTTCGGAGGCAACAGTGCTTTTAAGGCTTGACGAGGATGAGAAAAGCGATCGCCAATATCGGGCTCGAGGAGTTTTTCTAACCATACGCTAAATTCTGGAGAAGTTGACAAGCGATCGCGAAATTTAAGTTTCAAGCGATCGGTTGGAAAATCGGCAGGAGAGCAGTGGGTTAAAATGAATAATAAACTTGCTCCTAAGCCATATAAATCCGTTGCTGGAACGGCTTGACCGATAAACTGTTCCGGGGGCATATAACCAAACGTTCCCACCACTGTGCTACTTTTCACAATCGCACTCTGATAAGCTTGTTGAATGGCACCAAAATCAACCAAAAATATTTTTCCATCTTTCCGTCGAATGAGATTTTGTGGCTGAATATTCCGATGAATGACGGGAGGAGAAAGATCGTGTAAATAAACTAAAATTTCTAAAATTTGTTTGGCAATTTCTTTGACCTCTTGTTCCGTGACTCTCCATTTCTGACTGACCAGAGCATCGAAAGATTGACCCGATGCAAATTCTCGTACAATATAGAACCCGCGATCGCTCTCAGTATTAACTTGAAAATAATCTAAATAGCGAGGAATGGCTGGATGATTTAACCGCTCTAAAATCTTAGCTTCTCGTTCAAAGCCATCGATCGCTTTCCAATCTTGTAAAGATTTTAGGGATAGGGCTTTGAGGGCTACATCTTCCTTCGTTTTGAGGTCTTTGGCATGATAGGTAATACCGCTTATTCCTTCTCCTAAAATGCCAAGAAGCTCATAGCGTTTTTGAATAGTCTCGCCAATTTGCTGCATCGTTTTTCTGACTGTATCGATCGGGACTCGCTTATATTCTCTAATACAAATCAGTCTTAGCTAGTTTAATTCTGAATGGATTCTGCTTCTCACTTCTTTAGATTTTCATTCCCGTTATTCAGGAGTTGCAAAGCGTTTTTGTAATGCCTCAACCCGCCGTTTGGCAATTTTATTCTCCGGATCGTATTTGAGGGTTTCTCGATAGGTTTCTAAGGCTTTTGCATCCATTGATTTCTTTTCATAGACATTCGCGAGATTATTATTGGCGATCGCGTAATCCCCAAAGAGTTTTAGGGCTTCTTTATAATTGCGAATCGCCAGATCGTATTGTTCGCGGGATAAGTAAGAAAAACCGATCGCATTGTAAATCAAAGCGATATTTTTCGGTTCGACTTCTTCTTTATCAGCTAATTTTAAACCTTTTTGTAAAATTTGAGCGGCTTGAACGTATAATTTTTTCTGTAAGTAGAGACTGCCTAAGTCATAATAGTCTTTTGACGTTCCCTCTCCTTCTTTGATTGTTTTTTGCAATTTGGAAAATTTGCTCTCAAGGCGACGAGTCCGAAAAATCTGTTGAAATAAAAAGATTGCCGTCCCGCCCAGAAGAACCAGCAACAAAGAAATATAAACGAGGGGAAGTTGTTCTTTCATTTTGTTGTTTGTTATTTGTTGTTTGTTATTTGTTGGTTATTTGAGATTCCTGTGTGAGCTTGTATTGTGCGCCAATACCGGATGGAAACCAATATCCAATAACTAATAACCAATAACCAATTGTGCCATCTTATTGCCAATTTTCCTCGGGTTCGGACAAATTGCCTAAACCCCAATAGTCGATTCGCTCCTGCAACCATCCCGAGTCTTGCCATCTCGCGATCGCGTCATTCACGAGCAAATACAATTCACTATGCCGCAATCCTTTTGGGATGACGATGGCTAAGGGCGTTCCCCCGAGGCGATCGCGCAACAGGCGATATTGAGGATATTCTTGGACCCACCCGGTTAACAAACTGCGATCGCCCGCAAAGGCAACCGCCTCTCCTGCATTCAATAGGGCTAAGGCTTCCCAATAAGATTCTACCCCGATCAATTGGGCTTCGGGGAGAGCGTGACGAACGATCGCGATCGTCCTCGATCCCTCTAAAACCGCGACTTTGCGATACTGGAGATCGAGCCGGCTGCGAATGTTAGGGGTTCGGGTGACAAAACCCGTACTGTCGAGATAATAGTAGCGACTGAAATTCACCAAACGCGATCGCGACGGGGTGTTCCCCACTCGAGCGATCGTCAGATCCACTTCCCCCGCGATCGCGACGTTCAATCGTTCTGCATTGCTGACGGGCTGTAAAATGACCGCAGCGCGATCGCCGAGCAAGTCCTCCGCCAATTTCCGCGCCATATCAATCTCTAACCCTTGTAAATTCCCCATTTCATCCCGAAATCCCCAAGGACGAACATTATCCTTAACCGCAACGATCAACGTCCCCCGTTCGCGAATTTCCGCCCATTCCGCCGCCAATGCGCCCCGAACCGGAAGAGCGATCGGAACACCGCTAACAACCAACAACCAACAACCAACAACGGCTCGACTGAGCGCTCGCCGAACGTCCAACAACCAAAATTCAAAAATCCCAGTTGTCTCGATTTTCCGACGAAGGTTCTTTCTCTTCAGCATGAGGGGGGGGGATAATAACTCGATAATCTGCATCGTAGATGCCATCTTTAGGTTGAGGGGGAGTCGCAGTCGATTCTTGGGAGGATGGGGGACTGGGGGATTCTTGGTGCTGCTCCCGAGAGACTGTCCTCGCGCGTTGGGAAGGACGCTCCGATGGGGGGGAATCTTGTGGAGTTGCCCGCGCATTTTTGCGCAACTCGGTTTGCGGGAAATCGGTTTGGGGCATCGTTGCCGTTGCGGGAGCCTCATCAATATCCCATCCGCCATCGTCTTCAGGTAAGGGATCCCAGTCTTCAGAAGGGGAAACCTCCCAATCCGATTTTCCGGGAGGACGAGTCCGGCGGTTTTTGCTCGTGGTTTGGCGATAGCGCGGGGCAACCTCGGGGTTGGTTGCTTCCGGGAGGGTCGAGAAACGAGAATTGAACAATTGCAAGAAAAAACTGGTGAGGATTCCCGCTACGATCCCCAACCCCAACCAAACCGCGAGGGGGAGAGCAGGAGTCCCACTACCAAAGAGAACTAACGACAGAGAAGGAGACCAATTCTGAAGCAGAATCAGCCCGATCGCGATCGCCAGCAGTACCATCCACGTTGCACGCATCTTTTCAATGAACAATTATCAATTATCAATTATCAATTTGCTTTATTCCGCCTTGCCAACGCTTGAGGGGAAGGCAATCGATATCGAGTTGATCGAGGGCGCGAGCAACGACGAAATCGACTAAATCCTCAATGGTTTGGGGATCGTGATACCAAGCGGGAATGGCAGGAACGATCCGGGCTCCGGCTTCGGCGAGGAGAGTTAAATTGCGCAAGTGAATCAAACTCAAGGGGGTTTCTCGGGGGACGAGAACGAGTTTCCGCCCTTCTTTTAATTGTACGTCAGCCATGCGCTCGAGGAGGTCGGAACTCAATCCGTGGGCGATTTTGGCCACGGTACTCATGCTACAGGGCATAATCAGAGCGCCGAGAGTCCGAAAAGAACCCGATGCGATCGTTGCTCCCACATCACTCCAACGATGACAGCGCAATATCCCTTTTTGTGGGCTGCCAGCGCGATCGCGCCAAAATTTTGCCTGTTCTTCCGGCTCGGGAGGCATGCGGACATTTTGCTCTGCCTGCCAAACCATAAAACTGGCCTTAGAAGCGACCAGATCGATAGTATAGTCCGCCTCCAGCAAATATTTCAGGGCGCGCACTGCATAAATCAAACCACTCGCCCCACTAACACCCAAAATCAAAGAAGGACAATTATCAACAGTCATTGTTTATTGTTCATTGTTCATTGTTCATTGTTCATTGTTCATTGTTCATTGTTCATTGTTCATTGTTCATTGTTCATTGTTCATTGTTTACTCATCCTCAAAATCCTCGCTACTCGCTTCGCTGCCACCGCCGACGGTAACGAGATCGATTTGTTGGCGATAGTAGTCCACGCTTTTCACCTGTACGTCTACGCGATCGCCCAAACGATAGGCGGTGCGATTTTTGCGTCCCACCAAACAACTGTGGCGCGATCGGTACTCGTACCAATCATCTTTGAGGGAACTGACGTGAACCAGTCCTTCCACCATCAACTCTTCAATTTCCACGAAGAACCCGTAAGACTGTACGCCCGTAATTAATCCTTGGAAGACTTCCCCGGTGCGTTCTTTCATTTTTTCCGCCTTTTTCAAGCCATCCAAGTCATTTTCAGCATCTTCTGCGACTTTATTGCGTTCGTTGAGATGGTGGACGGCGACGGTGAGATCGTGTTCCCATTGAGCCTGAGTGGCGGCGGGGAGAACATTCCAGTTCACTTCCTCATGACACTCGTTGCTGCCGAGATTGACCCCTTTGCGCGATCGCGTGGAACGGCGATCGCGGCCTTCCTGAAAGAGAACGTGAAGAATGCGCTGGACGATCAGATCCGCATAGCGCCGTCCGGGGCTGAGAATGTGACAGTACCCCTCGGGACGGGCCAGCCCGAAATGCGCCCCCGGTTTGGTGCTGTAATAGGGGGATTTCAGGGTATGTTTCAGGCAATAGGTGAGAATTTTGGGATGTTCGGAATTGGTAATTTCTTGGACGAAACTTTGATAGTCTCGGGGCTGGATCTCTTCCTCCGATTCGATTTCTAAATCTAAGTCCAGATTGAGTCCCAATTTAATAAAATCTTCCAACTCCATCAGATCGGGTTCCGGCTGAATGCAATAGAGGGTGGGCAAGTCCAAGGCACGACAGTGATCGGATACCGCCATACCTGCCAAAACGCACAGTTCCGTGAGGAGGGCGCGAATGGGCAGGGTGCTATTGTTGAGAATCACCCCGAGCCGTCCTTCATCTTTAAAGGGACAGGTGGAATCAATGAGAGAAAACTCAAAGCCGCCGCGCTGAATGCGTTGTGCCTTCACCAAAGGCGCGAGATTGTAGAATAAGCGATCGAGCATTTCTACCGCTTCTTTGAGGTCTTGGGGAACGTCTTCTTGTTGTCGCAAGAAGGCTTGGACTTGTTGATAGCTGAGTTGGCAATCGACTTTAATGACGCTGGGTTGGATGTCAAACTCGATGACCCGGGCGGTTTTATCTAAAGTCAGCAGAATGCTCATGGAGAGGCGTTCCTGACCGACTAAAAAGGAACACCGTCGGGTAATGGTTTCCGGAAAGAGCGGTAGGGTCAAGTCCCGCAAATACACTGCCGTCCCGCGTTTTTTCGCTTCGATATCCAAGATGGACTCGTATTCGAGGTAGTGGGAAAAGTCGGCAATGTGAATGCCCAAACGCCAGCGATCGCCGGATAGGGATTCTAAACTAAAGGCATTTTCTACTAATTCCGGGTATTTGCCATTCAAATAGCTTTCATCTTCTAGGGTCACCGTCAGCAGCGATCGCAAGTCCAAGCGCCGATTGATTTCTGCCTTGGCAATTTTCCCGGAGGGGGCGGGTTTGGGGGAGACTCGGGCGGCTTCGAGGTGTTTTTCGCTGAAGGCTTGGGGCAGGTCGTGCTTGCAGGCGACAATATCGATATCGTTGGCGGCTTCGGCATCGCTGCCGAGGATTTTCGTCACTCGACCGACGGGTAAACTGGCACCCAAGGGGTAGCGCAGGACTTCCACGTGAACGAGATGATCCGTCGCGGTTTCTAATTTGTCCTCATCGTCTTGCAGTTGCAATTCAAAGAGCAAGCGATCGTCTAAGGGCACTCCACGATAGCCATTGGTGGTTTTTTGGATGCGAGCGAGGAGAGAGGGGTTGGCGCGATCGAGAATGACTTGGACGGCACCTTCGGGAGAGCGACGGCGACTCCCTTCTTTGACAATTTTTACGAGGACGCGATCGCCATTCCAAGCGCTGCTCAAATGGCTTTCCCGGACGTAAATATCTTCTGTGCCTTCTTCGTCTTGAATGGCGAAACAGAAGCCTTTACTGGAGCAGCGCAATTTGGCTTCGAGAATGTCCTCTCGGGCAACCCGCCGATATTTCCCCATTTCTTTGGTTAAAATTCCCACCTTTTCTAACGCATCGAGGGCAATTTGCAACTTTTGGATGTCGAGATCGTCATCGCATCCCAATTTTTTCTCGAGGATTTTTCCGGCGACTAACTTATCCTGACTGAATTGGGAAAGCAATGTAGCGATTGAAAAATTCATTTCTAAAGATTCCTTGTAATTCGAGCGGTGTTATGGGAGTGTGGGGAGGTTTGAAGGCGATCGCAACTCCCCCCATCGGCTCGCCAAAATCGAAGAGAACAGAGAGCGAACATCGAACTCGAAGAGATTTGACTTCTTTGCCATTTCCCGTTGCGGTTGGCTTGTTTGTCTTGGCTTCTACTCTT
>JBFRWJ010000170.1:0-13903 GCA_051439525.1 Spirulina sp.
TTATTTTTAGTGTTGGGATGTTAATTTTCTTAGAAAGAATGATTTTATTGCGCTTGAGTCGTGTCAGTCAAATCGTCCGACAAATTGGTATTACTCACGATCTCTCCCGACGGATTTTTATTAAAGGAAAGGATGAATTAACCAATCTAGCCAATACTATTAACTGGATGTTGTCCTCTCTAGAAACCAGCGAACAAGAATTAGAACAAAAACAACAAAAACTCGAAGAAGAACAAGAAAAAGCCGAGCGTTTGTTACTCAATATTTTACCCGAATCCATCGCGCAAACTCTAAAAAGCAATCAAAGCGCGATCGCGCAAAATTTTGACGAAGTGACAATTTTATTTGCTGATATTGTAGGATTTACAGCTCTATCTTCTCGATTATCTCCGATTGAATTAGTTAAGTTCCTCAACGAGATTTTTTCTCAGTTTGATAAATTAGTTGATGAATTTGGGTTAGAGAAAATTAAAACTATTGGTGATGCTTATATGATCGCCTCGGGTTTGCCCATTCCGCGAAACGATCATGCTGAAGCGATGGCAGATATGGCATTAGCCATGCAGAAAGCGATCGGAGAATTTCAACAAAAATACCAACATTCTTTGCAAATTCGGATTGGGATTAATACTGGTGTTGTTGTTGCTGGAGTAATTGGTAAAAAGAAATTTATTTACGATTTGTGGGGAGATGCGGTGAATGTAGCTTCCCGCATGGAGTCATCGGGAGAACCTTCTGCAATTCAAGTAACAGAGGCAACTTACGCCCGTTTAAAAGATAAGTACGATTTAGAGCAACGCGGAACTATTCAAGTTAAAGGGAAAGGAGCAATGATCACCTATTGGTTGAAAGGCAAGAAGAAGAAATAATACCCATTCAATCAGCGAACAGCGATCGGATGAGATGAAAGCAATAACTGATAACTGTTCGCTGTTTACTGTTTACTGTTCGCTGTTAAAAGCGGCATAACGGAATCGATCGCGATTCAATCCACGTCCCATTAGATTCCGTACAAGCCCCTCGCAATACTTCTTCATTCATGGAGGTTTGTCCGGGGATACACTCAACCATTTTACTGTATTGTAATTCGGTATCTTCCTCAGAAACTCTTTCTCCTTCATAGTACGTAGAAATCGTTCCCCCTTGTCCCTCGCAGGCATTCATAAACAGATTATTGGGCGCTGTAGCAACGGGAGGGCGAGAGGTGGAAGGAGGCTGAGAAGAAGGAGAGGAAGGAAGGGGAGAAGTGGAATGAATTCCCTCCCTGCATTGTCTTCTCAAGGCTTCTAATTCGCGGTTCAAACTGGCAATTTCTTGTCCGGGAGATCGCGGTTGACGGGCGCGAAGGGTTTGGACTTCCGAAGCCATTTCCATCAGCATTCCCATCACTTCTGTGGGTTCGAGATCCCCCGAAGAACGATTTATAATCGAAAAAACGCGATCGCCGATGGTTTCGACAAATTCGGTCATGCTGTCGTCGGCATTTCCTTCGGGAATATCGGCTCCGCTAAAGGCAATAACTTGTTCGAGAATTCCAGTTATTTTGTCAATATCTCCGCCTCCCTCGGGCATGAAACGAGAAAGCAAACCAATCATATCTTTGAGGTTGGACATCCCGAAACCACTTCGCGATCGCTCTCTTTGCGCCTGTTCGATGGCACTCATTAAAATGAGTTCTTGGCGGGCGGCTTCGGGGCTGTAGTTTTCGCAGGTTAAAGATTGGGCGAGGAGAAAGCGATGGGAAGAAGTTTGCGATCGCCCGACTAACGTCATTGACGGCGAGAGCAACAGCAAACCGGAAAGGAGAAGGGGAGAGAGAGAATTTAGTTGCATGGTTGGGGGAAAGTGGGGTTTGGGCATTCAATTGAATGATGATGGCGATCGCGCTGCAAATGTTCCCTCATCGGGCGCGATCGCTGGGCATTATCTGAATTTGATATCATCTTATTATTCTCTCTTCCCTGTAGAGGCTGTTTATAAACTAAACATTAAGAAGATTGAGTGAGACAAGCTAACCTTTAGGTTTAGAGCTCGGCCATGCACTGTCGAAGGGCTGCGGTAATTTCCTCCGGCGTTTTTCCCTGCATTCCCATGGCGACTAAGGATAAACCCACCTCGATCGCGTCTTCCGGACGCAGGATAAACCCTAACTCGTCCGTTGCATCTAAAATACTGGCTAACTTCTGGGGATTTTGCACGGTAAAACTCAGATGAACCGTCGCCGAAGCGCGATCGGAGTCCAAACGGGAAACGCGATCGCCCCTGACGGTGAGGTCGGTTACGTTACTCATTACCTCAATATCGCCGGTGTTTAACTTGTGAACTAATGCTGTCGCTGTCATGGTCTTATCCTCCATTTTCAACGGTTAAATGCCACTCCAATACCACTTCGGGGGGAATTCGCAAGGCGATCGCGCGATCGTCTTTCATCTTCAATAATAGTTGTACCGATGCGACCTTTGGCAATTTTGGTAACACTTCTTTGAAATTAAATTCCCCGACATTATCTGCCGGAGATGTCGTGGCAAAAATATCCTCGGCAGCGAACGTTTTTCCGGTCGAAACAAACACTTTCAGGGGTTGGGGATGAGGGAAGGCAACCACTTCGGGAAAGCCCACCAAACGCAAATGCACGCTATTTTCCCCATTGTTTTTTTCTCGCCGAAATAGCACCACTTGCCAAGGTTCTCCCGTTTCGTCCCGCAAGGTGTGGCGGGATTGATAGAGCATCTGACCGGGGGCTTCTTCCATCTGGTAAACTGCTGCTTTGGCGTTGGGAATCATTGCTCCCCAACTTAGCATTAATAGTGCGAGCAAAAGACTTAAAAGGAGCGATCGCCCCAACAATGATGGTGATGGTGATGGGCACATTTTGATTCTCCTTTCCAAGCATGGTGCATGGATTGTTTAACGCGATCGGGAATAAACACGGCATACATCCCCCGCAAATCTCCCACTTGGAAATCAAACGCCAAATCTTGGAGATATTTCTCTTTGACAAATTGGGGACGGGCATCTTTTGCCCCGTGACAGGCAAGGCAGCTTACCCCGACGTTAATGCGGCGAAAATAGCGCGTCCCTTCACTCTCGTTGAGGGTTTCCCGTTCCCAAAATCCCATTAAATTGGGGTTGTTGGCAAACCGATCCAAGGCGTTTTCGGCAAAGCGATCGCTCGGGGCATGGGTGGGGTTGCGATATTTACTGGCAATTTGCTGCATTTGCCAACCATTCTCTTGACCCGTCTGTTTTAAGCGCATCCCGACGGGTTTGCAAACTTCCTGAAAGGTTTGCGGGGTAATGGGTTCGCTGCGATCTTCTAAAGTTGAAGCCAATTGCGATCGCATCGCATTAACGTTCTCGATCGCTGCCACTGCTTTTCCCAGTTGCGCCGGATCGGTTTGCGCCCGAGCCGTTGCCGGCAAGAAAGCCAAAGCAACTAAGGCGATCGTAACGCTCAGAAATAAACTGGCAATGAATTTCATGGTTTTTGGGTAATGGGTAATGGGTAATGGGTAATCGGTAATGACCTGCGGACTTATTACACATTACTTTTCGATGGGTCGGCGATCGCTTTAAATCGCGTATTTTCGTTCCTCGCCTTCTGGCTTCTGCCAAGATTTAACGATATCCAGACCGAATAATGCCCGCAAGCCTAACTTTTCAAACCACGGCATCCCGGCACCGAAGCGCATTTTATACATAAAGTATTCTTCAAATGCGGCTTTAACCCACGCAACCCAAGCACCTTGCACCGCATAAGAATAACGTCGCTTGCCCGTGACTGAATCGGGAATGACCGGAGCGGCAATATATGCGATCCCCGTGTTACCAAACTCGGCAAAGCAAAGGGCTTCCAAGGTTGGGATTTGCAGGGGGGCGCGAATTTCTCCCAATTCCACGGCGATATTGCGAGCCACGGCAATCGCCATTGCTTCGGTCATTTGTCCGCTTTTAGGCAGCCCGATCGCAATGGGGGTTTTGTCCGGTTGTTTTAAATCGACGCTGACTCCTAACGCATAAATACCGGGTAGGGTTTGATGCTTGCAAGTCGGGCGAACCGGGATAAATCCTTTCGCATTGCCCAGTCTGGGAACATCCCCCACGAATTTCACCCCCTCAAAAGCGGGTAGAACCATCGCATATTTAAACCGCAAGATCCTCCCGTCGGCTAGAGTCATAATATTGGGATCGACCCGAGCGATCGCGGCATTATCAATCGTCTGAATTCCGCGTTTCTGTAATAAGTTTTCGGTCAGTTCTCGCGCATTTTTAATGCCGCCGACTCCCATATGTCCCGCATAAGGTTCTGGGGTAACGTAGGTAATCTTCACCTTGTCGCGCAGTCCCCGCCGCCGCAATTCCCAATCTGCCATCAAGACAAATTCGTAAGCGGGTCCGAAACAGCCGGCTTCCGGTGCGGCTCCCACGACCAATTCTCCCGGATTTTCGAGGAATTGCAACCATGCTTCTTTGGCCGCGATCGCGTGGGCGGGGGTGCAAACGGATTGGGTATAGCCCCCGTGCGGCCCCAATCCCGGAATGGCGGCAAAGTTGAGGGATGCTCCGGTTGCAATGACAGCATAGTCGTAAGGGAGTTTTTCGCCGCCTTCTAAGGCGATCGTTTTTCCCGTCGGATCGAGTCCCGTCACCGCTTTCTCAATCAATTTGATGCCCCGTCGTTGCGTCAACCGTGCCAAGTTCAATTGGACGTGGTGTAAAGATTTCAACCCCAAGGCAACCTGAATCAGCCCCGGAATAAAGGTAAATTCTGGCTTTTCGGAAATCAGCGTGATTTCGTGTTGGCTGGAAAGGTGATGTCTCAATTCATAAGCGGCGGGCAATCCCCCCAATCCCGCTCCGATAATTGCAATGTTGGCCATGTCTTTGCGTCCTTACTGGAAAACTCGGCTTCTTAAAATTGGATTATTTAACTAATTGGTTATATAAAGATGATAGCGGTTTTAATTTTTCTGTCAAGGGGAGAATGAAAAAAAATGTCCGGCGATCGCGAGGGGTTCACGATGGGGTTGCGTCCTTGGGGAGAATGCGCGATCGCCTTACATTTGTTCTCTCACCCATTGACGAAAGGAACGAATAAGAGCCGTCTCTCCAATCGTTGCTCGTTGTTCGATAAAACGGAGAATATCATTGGGAGACAGAAAGGGAAAATTGGGGGAGCGATCTACCGGGCGATATTCTCCTTCTTCTCGGCAGTAAAATTGGAGCGTTTCTCCATCGTAGCGCCAAACTTCCGGCACGCCCAAGGAAAGATATAAACTCATGCGATCGAGGGAACTGCTGGTAATATCAATTTCGATAACCAGATCGGGAGGAGGGTCTTGGTTGAGATCGATTTGTTCCAACTCTCGCACGATCGCTTCATTGGCAATGTAATAGCATTGATCCGGTTCTAAACCCTTCGCTAAATCTTGACGGCGACAGGTTCTCGATCCAAGACTTCTGATATTAAGATTCAACTCTTCGGTTACTGTTTCAATGCAGCGACCGACTAATTTTTTGTATCCTTCATGGGGGTCGAGTGGTGCCATAATCTCTAATCGTCCGCGATCGTAGGTCAGGCGAAGTCCTCGCTGGTCTTGGAGTGCTTCGAGTAAGGTTTCGTAGGTCTGCCAACTAATATTATCGAGGAGAATTCTCGATGGAGTTGGAGGCGGTGCTGTAACAATCATCGGCGTGTTTTAATGGGGAATAAGTCTATTTTAGCAAATCGCGATCGCTTCAATCGATCTTGTATAATCAAGATCGTTGCCTTTAAATTTTGCCATCATGGGACAGTATTATAAGTTTGTCAACAAAACCAGAAAAGAAGAATCTCAAATTTCTTTACCTTTTAATTTTGGTATGCCTTATGCTAAGTCTCTCGAACGATACGACAATGAAGAAATTGCAGCCATGTTTTGCTTTGTTATCCAATATAACGATCGCTGGAAAGAAAAAGATGAATTAGTCGCCGAGGGGGATTATGGTGAAGTTATCAAATATGAGAATATGCGGAGCGATCGTCAATATGCTTGGGAAAACTATTCCCCCGAAAAAACTAGAATATTAGCAAGATTTTTATTTAAGTTCGGATGTATCTGGTATAAGTGATAAGTGCGATCGCGTCCCGTCAAATTTCCCTCGACTCCACGCGATCGCCAGATTCACCCCGATCGCCAGAAGCAATACTCAAAATCTCTTGACTATTTTACTAAATGGTTATATAGTTTTAATTGTGGACATGATAAGCAAAGATTAAAACCAATGTATTATTTCAGCAAAGTATTGGAGGCAACATTTGACGAAGCGATCGCCCGAGCGATCGCGGCGTTAAAAGCCGAGGGTTTCGGGGTGCTGACGGAAATTGATGTCAAAGCGACGCTGAAAAAGAAAATTGACGTTGATTTCCGTCCCTATAAAATCCTCGGGGCGTGTAATGCACCCATCGCCCATCAAATGCTGCAAATTGACGACAAAGCGGGGGTTTGGTATCCTTGCAATGTGGTGGTACAGCAGCGAGAAGACGGCAAAATCGAAATTGCCGCGATCGACCCCCTTGCAATGTTTCAAGCTGTTGAAGGACAAGCCGCCCGAGAAGTGGCTCAAAACGCTCGCATAAAAATGCAAGCGGTGATGAATCGTTTGGAAGCCCCAGAATTAGTAACTGCAAGTTAATTAAAAAGGAGAAAAAACCAATGTTTCATAATGTTGGGATCGGCGATCGCTTTATCCGTCTCATCTCAGCTTTGGTGTTACTGTATCTGAGTTTGTTCGTCTATACCGGGTCAATTTTGGCAATGGCTTTAATTGTTATGGCGGCGGTTCTTACCTTTAGCAGTATTGCTGGTTCTTGTTTTCTTTACAATCTTTTTGGCATTAATACGCGATCGCAAAATCAATCATGAAATCTGAATGTTTAGAAGCGATCGCCCTCTCTCCAGAAGAGTATTTAAAGCTATCCGCCCCACCGTTATTAATTGACGTTCGGAGTCATGTTGAATTTGCCCTCTCCCATGCCCCGAATGCCATTAATCTCAGCTTACCTCGTATTATGTTGGGGCGGTTTCCCGGGCTGCGTCGTTGGCTTTGGCCGCAATGGTTTCAAGACCTCCCTAAAGATCGCCCGATCGCTGTGGTTTGTTTGACTTCCCATCGCAGTCCCATCGCCGCCCAACAACTCATAAAATTTGGTTTTCACCACGTTTATAACATCACGGGTGGCATGATGAAATGGCCTCTGTCAATGAACAATTATCAATGAACAATTACCCATTACCGATTACCCATTACCCATTACCCATTACCCATTACCCATTACCCCTCATCCATCATGTGGAATTTTTTAGCAATACTTCAAAAAAATTTAGTTTGGTCGATTCCAGCGTTTATGATTGCGGGGATTCTTTTTGGGATCGCCACCGATCCGGCATTCCTCAAAGCCGCGATCGTTCCCCTTACCTTTCTCATGGTTTATCCCATGATGATTAACTTGCAGATCGGTAAAGTTTTTTCGGGAGGGGATTATAAGCTCCAAGGAATCACTCAGTTAATTAACTTTGCCATTATTCCCTTTGTTGCCTTGGGAATCGGTCAAATCTTTTTCCGCGATCGCCCTTTAATTTTACTGGGTTTATTGCTGACTTCCCTCCTGCCTACAAGTGGCATGACAATTTCGTGGACGGGGTTTGCCAAGGGAAATCTGAACGCCGCCATTAAAATGACCGTTATCGGTTTAATTGCCGGATCTTTAGCTGCCCCATTCTATGTAAAATGGTTGATGGGAACCGCGATCGAAATTCCTTTGTTGAATATCTTCAAGCAAATTGTTTTTATTGTCTTCCTGCCCATGCTGTTAGGATTTGTCACCAAGCAAATTATCTTGGCGACAGTGGGAAGCGATCGCTATAACAAAAACCTCAAGAAAAAGTTTCCTGTCTTCTCAACCGTTGGGGTACTCGGGATTGTTTTCGTAGCGATGGCATTGAAGGCAAAATCGATCGTTCAGAATCCCCTCGATGTTCTCTCCTTTTTCATTCCTTTGGCTCTCATTTACGGCTTTAACTTCTTGTTGAGTACGGTTGTGGGGAAAGCCCTATTCGATCGCGGCGATGCCATTGCTTTAGTTTACGGCACGGTGATGCGCAATCTCTCTATTGCTTTAGCGATCGCGATTACGGTTTTTGGGGCAAAAGAAGGCGCAGAAATTGCCCTCATTATCGCCATGGGTTATATTATTCAAGTCCAAGCCGCAGCCTGGTACGTGAAGCTCACCGATCGCATTTTTGGCACGTCGATGGTGGAAGCCTAAAATATTTGATGTAGGGATGTTTTCGGCAAACGTCCCTGCTATTTCACGAGGGTACTAAAGGCTTTTAATTGACCGATTTGGCTGACTTGTTCTTGTATTCTGTTGCTGAGGCGATCGCAGACCAATTCGCACAGATCGAAAATCATCGGATCGCTAATTTCATAATAAACGCTCACCCCCACAGGCTTGCGGGTTAAAATGCTGGCTTGTGTTAAAATTTTTAAGTGTTTGGAGAGATTCGCCTGTCCCAATCCCGTCTCCTCCGAGAGTTGCGTCACATTCATTTCACCCGACTTCAAACAGTTCAAAATTTGTAGGCGACTCACTTCAGAGAGTATTTTAAAATAATCGGCGACGGGGGCGAGGGCAGCCGCAGACTTTTTATGATTTAGAGTTTTAGCCACGATTCGGATTATCTTTATCTATTTAACTAACTAATAATATAACATTATATTTAAACAAAAGCCAAGTCTAGAGGGGCGATCGCGCTTTTTAATGCTGTTTTAACAAAATAATTCATCAATGGCGATCGCAAACCCAGAGAGAACTTTTTGGGTACTGACGGTTTCTCCCGCAGAAAAAATCTGTTTGTTTTCTGGTGTCACGATAATAATCCAGCAATTTTCTGGGAAAACCAACCAGACTTCTTCCCCACCGGATTGCAAATATTCATCAGCTTTGGCAATAATATCTTCGGCGAAATCTGTGGGGGCAACAATTTCCGCCGTGAGGGGAAAACTGTGGGGAAGGACTTTCGCATCGCCATCTTCTTCTACCAGTTCTGGGGTTAAATAAGCCACATCGGGAGAACGTCCTTGTTTTTGAGTCCGACAGGGAACTTCGGTATAAACTTCTCCTCCCTGATTGCTCGAGTCTTTATAATTTGCCCATTGGCGACTCAGACGACTTTGGAGTTTGCTATGTTTTAACGTCATACCATTTTTCTCGAGTAATTCGCCATTGACCCACTCGGTACGTTCTAGAGGGTTTTCTAGCCAGTCTTCTAAGGAGATCGCTGGGGGAGATTGGGGAAGGATTGCCGTTGCTGTCATTGCCGCCAATTTTCTTTGCTGTCGTTTATTTTAGGATAGCAGGAGCGAAAGTCTCTAGTTTAGCGGTTAAAATGGGGAACGGAAATATTTTGCGATCGCTATGAATTCCTCCCAACAAACGCCTCAATCCGGTGGAGGCTTGCCTGTCGTTCGGTATTGGGCAGAACAAACTCTCTCCCCCCAAGGTCTCAAACTTTGGCAAACTTTAAATCACAAAAGCGCGTGCCTTTCTTGTGCGTGGGGAACGGGAGGGCAAAAAGGCGGCTTTGTGAACGAAGCGGGGGAATATTTGCAACGGTGCGCTAAAAGCGTGGAAGCGATCGCGGCAGAATTGCAACCCCCCATTTCCCAAGGATTTTGGCAACAATACAGTTTAGCAGAATTACAGCAGTTGAGTGCTCTGGAGTGCGATCGCCTCGGCAGACTCAGCTATCCCCTCCTCCTCGAAGCCGGACAAACTCGCTATCGGCGCATCTCTTGGGAGGAAGTTTACGACATCGCCGATCGCGCCTTTCGCAAACCGGGCGATCGCTTGGCCAGCTACAGTTCCGGGCGCTCTTCCAATGAAGCCGCTTACTTGTTACAGTTGTTTATGCGAGCATCGGGAAGTAACAATCTCGCCGACTGTTCCGATCTCTGTCATGCCGCTTCGGGAGTGGGTTTGAAACAAGTGTTTGGATCGGGCACCTCGATGGTAAGTTTGGAAAGTTTAAAACATTCGGATTGCGTGGTTTTAATCGGTTCAAATGCCCCGGCAAATCACCCCCGTTTGATGAATGAATTGATTAAATTGCGCGATCGCGGGGGCAAGGTTATTATTATCAATCCTCAGCTCGAAATCGGTTTGCTGAAGTTTGCTTCTCCTGCGTTTCCCATTAAGTCTCTCCTCAAAGGGGGGTCTGATATTTCGACCCTCTATTTACAACTCATTCCCGGTAGCGATACGGCACTATTTGTGGGGTTGCAAAAAGCCGCGATCGAACAGAATTTAAGCCAACTCGATTATTTAAAATCCTATACGGAAGGATGGGAAGACGTTGTTAATTACGCCCGAGAACAATCTTGGGAAAAGATTACAGAAACTTGCGGGTTATCTCGAGAAGAAATCGAAGAAGTTGCCCATGCGATCGGCACATCCGAAAGAGTTGTCTTTGCATGGGCAATGGGGATTACCCAACAAGCAAACGGAGTCGATAATGTTTGCAGCATTGCCAACACTGCTTTACTGACTGGAAATGCGGGAAAATTAGGGGCGGGAACCATGCCCATTCGCGGACATTCTAACGTCCAAGGAGTGGGATCGATGGGAGTAACGGTACGCTTGAGAAAGGAAATCAAACAGGCACTTTCCCAACTTTTAGGACGGGATTTACAAACCGAGGGAGGATATCACGCTCGGGCTTTAATTGATGCCGCTTACGAAGGAAAAATCGATACGCTCTTCTGTTTGGGCGGCAATATTTATGCTGCCAATCCTGACTTAAACCAAGCACGAGAAGCACTGTCTCAAATTGAAACGATTTTTTACGTTGCCACCAAACCCAATTTAGGACATTTTCACGGATTGGCCAAACAGAATACGTTAATTTTACCCGTTTTCAATCGCTTTGAAAACCCCCATAAAACCACCACAGAATCCGGGAATAATTTCGTGCGACTGAATGACGAGGGAACGAGTCATTTAACGCCGCAAAATTCCCAACTCATTTCCGAAGTCGAACTCCTCACGGAAATTGCCCATCGCCGTCACGGAGAAACCCCCATACAGTGGCGAAAATTGCAAGATACAAGCTATGTACGGGAGTTAATTGCTAAAACAATCCCCGGTTATGAAAAGATCGGTAAAATCGACGAAACCAAGGAAGAATTTACCATTTCCGGGCGCATTTTTACCGAACCCAAATTCGCGACAGATTCCGGTAAAGCCAAAATGAAAATTACTCCGCTTCCCGATTTATCTCTTCCCGATCGCGCATCTTTCAAAATCCCCGAAAATTGTCGCAGTTTGGTGCTAATTTTGGGAAGCGGACGCAGTTATACCCAACACAATACAGTCGTGTATAGAAGGGCAGATAAATTTAGGGGTATGCCCCATCGAGATTGTATCTTAATGAATGCAGCCGACGTGAAAAAAGCAGGCTTTAAAGAACATGAAAAAGTGAATGTGAAAGGCGATGCGGGAGAATTACAGGAGATCGAAATTATCTGCGGTACGATGCGAGAAGGGGCGGCATTTATGTTTTATCCGGAAGCCAATATTTTGTTTGCCGCGAATGTCGATCGCGAAAGCGGAACCCCTGCTTACAAACGAGTTCCTATCTGTATCTATAAATAAAAAATGTCCGATCATTGGTTAACGTCTGGTGGCATTGTTGCCCTACCGCTTTTTCTCTTTTCTTTAATTGCGATCGCTCTCATTCTCGAACGTCTCATCTTTTGGTTTCGCGTCAATAACCGACAGCGTTCAATGGTTCGGGAAGTCTTAAAAATATACCCTAGCGATCCCCCTCGCGCCGTGCAAATATTGCGGGAAAATGCTACATTACCCATAGCCCGGATTTTCTTAGAGGCACTGTCTCGCGATCGCCCCAACCCGGAGGAATTTCGCCTCGCTCTCGAAACTGCCGCACAAGCAGAAATTCCCATTCTCAAACGCTTTAATACCGTGTTTGAAACCATTATTAGCGTCTCGCCATTGTTGGGCTTACTGGGGACTATTTTTGGTCTAATTCGCACGTTTTCAGCCTTAAAAATTGGCGAAATTGGCGGGAGTAATTCTGGAGCAGTCACTCAAGGAATTAGCGAGGCATTGGTTTCGACAGGAATTGGATTGGTCGTCGCGATCGTCACCCTTTTATTTGCTAATATGTTTCGCAGCTTTTATCTGCGTCAATTTTCCTTTATTCAGGAGGTGGGAGGACAATTAGAGTTGCTCTATCGCCATCGCTACGAACGCAGAAGAAAAAATTCTCAGAGATATTAAATTCAATGTCTCTACAGAAAATATTGCTGCGCGAGATCCTTTTGAGGTATAATATAAAATCATTCTTTTTTTCGTAATTATTGCAGATTATTGTGAAAGTTATCTATACAAAAGTTCAACTCAAAGAACAAACAAGTGATTTTGCTTATTGGCAAACCCAATCCTATCAAGCAAGATTGCGTGCTTTAGAAGAAATCCGTCAAGATTATCATCGCTGGAAGGACAATAATGCTCAACCCAGATTTCAAAGCGTTTATACAGTTGTTAAACAATAATCGAGTTCGTTATACTATCGATCTGGACAACTTAAAAAAGAACAAAAAAGCATCGGGATGCTTGCAAGATCTCGCCGACTTAGAGAATTTACAATAAGCACTCTAAATTAATATTGAGTCCCTAATATTATATCATTGACAAATGAACACTTTTGCAGAAGAAAAATACTTATTTACTCCCGCATCTAAAAATGCCGATCCGATCCCCTTAGTTTTTGCCTTTCCCAATGAATATACGATCGGGATTTCCAGCTTGGGCTATCAGATTGTTTGGTCTACTTTTGCCTTAAATCCAGATGTGTCAGTCAGCCGACTTTTTACCGATGTGGAGGAATCTTTACCTCGAAATCCCGAAATTTTGGGTTTTTCTGTATCTTGGGAACTCGACTATATTAATATTTTAAACTTATTAGAATCTTTGCAAATTCCTCTCCACAGTCGAGAGCGAGAAGAAAGTCATCCTCTGGTTTTTGGTGGAGGTTCTGTTTTAACGGCAAATCCAGAACCTTTTGCAGAATTTTTTGATATTATTCTGTTAGGAGATGGTGAAGAACTCCTCGATCGCTTTATTGCCGCTTATCAAGAAGTTCGCAAAAGCGATCGCCAGACTAAATTAAAACATTTAGCCACTATTCCGGGGATTTATATTCCCAGTTTATACGAAGTTTGCTACCGAGATCGAGAAGGAGAAATCGAGTCAATTTCCCCTCTAGATCCCGATATTCCCGCTACCATCCAAAAACAAACCTATCGCGGCAATACCTTAGCTGCTTCTACCGTCGTCACTCCCAAAGCAGCATGGGAAAATATTTATATGGTGGAAGTAGTGCGCAGTTGTCCGGAAATGTGCCGTTTTTGCTTGGCAAGCTATCTAACTTTACCTTTTCGGAAAGCAAGTCTTGAAGGGTCTTTAATTCCCGCAATAGAGCGAGGATTAAAAGTCACCGATCGCATCGGTTTATTAGGCGCATCCGTCACCCAACATCCAGAATTCGATCGCTTATTAGATTATATCGCACAACCCCAATACGACAACGTTCGCCTCAGTATTGCCTCAGTTCGCACCAATACCGTCACGGAAAAATTAGCCCGAATTTTGGCTCAACGAGACACGCGATCGCTAACCATTGCCGTAGAAAGCGGCTCGGAAAAAGTGCGAAGAATTGTGAATAAAAAGCTACAAAATGACGAAATCGTGCAAGCTGCCATTCATGCCAAAGCCGGAGGTTTAAAAGCCATGAAACTCTATGGAATGGTGGGAATACCGGGAGAAAATACAGATGAT
>JBFRWJ010000171.1:0-5627 GCA_051439525.1 Spirulina sp.
ACGATCTTCGAGCGTGTGGGGGCAGAAGATTACACCCACTACGACGATTCAGATCCCGCCTACTTCGAGTATGAAGGTCAAGGCTACTGGTTCCGAGGCGGAAATCACTTTTCAGGCACCCACATCATGGGAACGACCAAATACAACTCTGTCGTGAACGATCGCCTGCGTTCTTGGGATCATGAGAATCTCTATCTCCTCGGTTCGGGAAGCATGCCCACCATCGGCACGTCCAATACCACCTTAAGCATTGCCGCCCTGAGTTTCCGGGCTTCCGAGCAAATGCTGACGGACTTAAACGCTTAACCCCACCAAGCGCACTGATTTTACAACCCTTGAAAATATTGCCAGCAGAGGTATTGATTCATGACCGATCGATTACGGTTAATCAAAACGGTTGACGACCTACATTACTATCTGATTCAGGGCATGGCGATCGAGCATGCAACCCTGCCCCCTTACCTGACAGCCTTGTACTCCCTCAAACCCGGAGCAAATCTCGAAGCATTCCACATGATGCGCGCGATCGCCGTGGAGGAAATGCTCCATCTCACCCTCGCGGCTAACGTGTTTAATGCCGTGGGGGGCAATATGGCGGGAACCTTGACCAACCCGGATTTTGTCCCCGTCTATCCCACGACATTGCCTACCGGGGAAACGGATTTTGAAGTGAGTGTCGCCAAATTTTCCCCCGAGACCGTCGAGACATTTCTCAAGATCGAGCGTTCTCACGACGTGCCGGAAGACGCTCCCTTAGTCAAGCCTCGCAAACACTCATGGTTGCGGATTCTCGGTCTGGATCCCACGCAGAGTTACTATAGCATCGGACTCTTCTATGCAGAAGTCATCCGAGGCATGCAGGAACTGCATCGAGAAATGGGGGACGCGCTCTTCTGTGGCGATCCGAAGAAGCAAATTACGCGAGAATATTACTACGATGGTGCCGGGGAAATCATCCCGGTCACGGATCTGCGGTCTGCCGTCCGTGCTTTGCGGGTCATTCAAGAGCAAGGGGAAGGCTCGCGATCGGAAACGATCTACGATGCGGAACGGAATCTGTGCCATTACTATCGCTTCCAACAACTCGAATTGGGTCAATACTATGTCATCGATCGCGACGATCCCCTCAAGTCCGACCAACCCGATCGCCCCACGGGTGGAACGTTTCCCATTGATTGGGATGCGGTTTATCCCGTTTTGGAGAATGCCAAACTGAGCGATTATCCCGCAGATTCGGAGCTGTATACTTACGCGCAGGAGTTCCAGAAGGCTTACAGCGACTTTCTCAAAGAGATTGAAGATGCCTTTAACGGTCACCCCGAGAAGTTAATCCCCGCAGTCGGCGGCATGTTCCGACTCAAAGAGTTAGCCACCAGTCTAGTCCGCAACCCCATTCCGGGACGAGATGGGGTTAACGGTGCCCCGATTTATCGCTTGTAACGGGCAAAAAGTGGCAATCCAATGGGTTCGACTCCTGGGAATGCCGCCAATGCCAAGCTTAAAATTTTCTGGAGGTAAATAACGAGTGAATATTGATACGCCCGAGTTTATGGAGTATTTTTTGGAGTTCTCCGTCGAAATGACCGGATATACTCGCTTCGATCTGCTAGGAACCGGTCAAGCTCTCCTTTACTTTGACACCATTCGCGGGGTGATTGGGGGGGAGATATTTGAGGAATTGTTGCAAATCTTTCACGATCGCGGTTTGGATCCGATTTTGGTGTCTCCCAAACTCGAACCCATCGCCCGGAACATCCTCAAACTCTGGTATATGTCAATCTGGGAGGAACTTCCCAGCACTTGGCAGGAGATGTTTGGCAGCAAACTCAATGACACCACCTTTATTCCCGATCCCTATGCTTATCCGGAAGGATTGGTGTGGCGAACCGTTGGCGTGAACCCACCCGCCGCGAAAGCCCCCGGATACGCCACCTGGAGCAGCCCGCCTTTAGTTGAACTGAGTTAATACCATCCAACCGGAATCCTAACCGTTTGAGGCCGATCGCAATGCGATCGCCTCAAACACACTCTAATTTTTCAAGCTCGAACGCAGAGGTTAAATATGAACATTAAATCTTGGTTTCGCCAACTTTCTGTTATTGCCCTGACCCTGATCGTTGGCCTGACGGTATTTAGTTTGCCCGCTCGGGCTTACAATGGCTTCGATCTGCGCCACTTGTTGAAGACCAATGAATGCAATGGCTGCGATCTCTCGGAAGCGGATTTATCGGGAAAAGACTTGTATGGGAGCGCGCTGATTGAAGCGGATCTCTCGGGGGCAAATCTCTCGGACGCTTTAATGAATGAAGCGAAGCTCAAAGGAGCCAACCTCTCGGGAGCGAATCTATCCGATGCAATTCTCGAGGGAATCACCTTATCGGAAGCCGATCTGACCGATGCAACGCTATACAAAGCCGACTTGTACAATGCTCTCATCGATAGCGCCACCTTGGTGGGAGCAGATCTCAGCGATGCCGATCTGGACTCGGCCATTTTGTCCGATGCGAATTTGTCCGATGCAAATGGTAGCAATGCCAACTTCAATAACACCATTCTCTCGAACGCAGATCTCTCGGACGCTAACTTTGATGGCGCTCAGATGCGGGACTCTCGCCTGATCGATGCCGATCTCGAGGGTACAAATCTGTGCGATGCCGATCTCTTTCGCGCGCGCATGCCGAATAGCACTATTTATAACGGCGATGTTGCCCAATTCGGTGCGATTGAGTGCCTCAATTAAAGCACCCTGGCAACGCCAAATTTCAACAATCCAATCGGGAAAATTTTCCCCCATCATTCTCGAGCTGGGGCAGAAAATAGCCTGGGTTAACAAAGCATCAAAACGGAGGCATTCATGGTATCCATTCTCGCAAACCGCAAATCCTTGTGGCAAACCATCGGACGTTTCGCGATCGCCTTGGTTATAGCAACCGCGATCGCGATCGCTCCAGCATTTCCCGCTCATGCGGATACAACCCGCGATCTTTCTTACCGACAATTTAGTTGTCCCTCGAGTCCCACCCCTCTCAACCCCACCTTTGACCCCGCTCTCGTTCGTTTGGGCATTACGCCGACGGGGTGGAGCAATAGCGACGATCCTAGCATCGATACGGTTCCCCCCACCCAGTACCGTCAGATTCTCAGTGAAATGGCACTGGCTGACTTTAAAGGTTCGCAGATGTCCGGTAAATTTCCCAGCGACATGGATGTCTTAAAAAGCGAGTTGGCACTGCGGGACTTAACCATTTCCGAACCGTGGGTGGGCACCTTCTTCACCATTGGCGCATTTGAAGATAGCGAGCGCATCTTCTACGAACAAATGGAGTTCATGCAGGATCTCGACGAAAATACCATTGTCGTCGCCGAACTGGGGGCAGCCGTACACCAACAACCCATCGCACCCTTACCCAACCGACCGATCTTTACCGAAAAGCAATGGAAGGAATTGGCGGAGGGATTGGATTATTTAGGCGCGATCGCCAAAGAGAACGGGATGAACTTCGTTTACCATCCCCACGTCGGCACGGGAGTGGAAACGCCGGCAGATGTTGACAAATTAATGAGCATGACCAGCAATGTTGAATTGCTCCTCGATACCGGCCATCTTTACTATGCCATTGCCGAAGATCCCGATAAAACCCCGACGGAGATCCTGGCAGAAATTGAGGCACTCGTCACCAAATATGCCGATCGCATCAAGCACGTTCACATGAAAAATATTCGCGATTCCATATTGCGAGATTCTATTGCCCAAGGATTGAGCTTTCTCGACTCCATTCGCGAAGGTGCTTTTACCGTCCCCGGAGATAGCGCGGGAGTCATTGATTTCAATCCGATTTTACAAATCCTTGCTAACGCGAATTATGAAGGTTGGTTAGTGGTTGAAGCCGAACAAGACCCCAATAAAGCCAATCCTTTGCAATATGCGTTAATGGCTCGCTGCTATTTGGAGCAACTGACTGGACTTTAACTTTAAGTTAGTTTTAGTCAAAAAAAGGAGGTGCGGGATGAGACTTCGCGATCGCGAAGAACTTAGAAAGCTATTCGAGGCAGTTTATTCACGGATCTTTAACTTTAATTTAGTCAAAAAAAGGAGGGGCGAGATGAAACCTCGCGATCGCGAAGAAATTAGAAAGGTATTCGAGGAAGTGTATGCCGAAAACGTGAGAACCAAAAACCTCGAAGGTTACGGCGATATGTATACTGAAAACGCCCTCTGGATGGCTCCTGATGTCGCCGATCGCTGCGGTCGCGAAGATATCATCGAAGGGTTTACCGAAACGGTTGCCAACCAAGATATCGACCCGGTTTTCACGGCAGAAGAAATTGAAGTCATGGGAGATTTTGGTTATGTGCTTGGCATCTCTCTGGCAACCATTTATCCCAATGATGGGAGCGCCTCTAAAGAGGCAAAGTTTCGCGCTCTCTGGTTGATGAAAAAAGTGCGAGGAGAGTGGAAAATCGACCGTCAAATTTGGAATAACAAACCTCTGTAAACGCGGAAGGGGAGACGAGAAAAAGGTTGACAAATGACTTGTCTCCCCTTCATCCGAACAATTTCTCGGCAATAATAGTTGGAGACCCGCAAAAATGGATAAAGAACAAGTCCTTCACCTCATCGAACCCTATTTATTGGCCTTTGATTCGGGGGACTTTTCAGAGGTTCAATTTTCCTCCAAGATGCAATTTATTAGTCCTCTGAGAAAAGATCCTGTCGTTGGCAACGATACCATTCGAGGATTTTTAAGTGATGTCGCAACCCGCGTCGCTGCCGTTAACATTCGCGAGCATGTTATTGATTATCCCAAAGCGTGTAGTTTGTTTGAATTTAAGACCACAAAAGGGGACGTGTTAATCCTTCTCGATTATTTCGAGTTTGATGCAGAAGGAATTTCGCTCATTTGGCCGTGTTTCGATCCCAAACAATTAATTGCCAATCCCCAACTTTTACCAGACTTACTGACCGGTTCTGGCTATTAGATTAACTCATGTTTTCTGAATGCAAAAGGATAAAAAAATGAGCGATGCAAAATCTTTGCCCGATATTTACCTGAGCTTTTTTATGTTCACCACGGACATGGAACCCGATAACTTACAAAATCGGCAAATCGTGGTCGATCGCATTAAAGCGCTACAAGAGTTTGGCTATAGTGGGTTTGAGTTTCCCATTGCCCCCACCTTTCCCCCAGATTATAAAAAAGATTTGGGAGATTATACCAGCCTGCGGGCTTATATGGACTCGAAAGGATTGGGGGATGTTAAAATTGCTACGAATGTCGGCGCGACGCGAACCTTCGATCCCAGTTCTCCCTATCCCCAGCAACGAGAAGAAGCCCTAGAATACTTGAAATCAAGGGTTGATATTACGGCGGCGTTAAGGGGGGAAATTATGATGGGCCCCATTGTTATCCCTTATGGGGTGTTTCCCACCACAGACTTTAACGAGCCCATTTGGAGCGATCGCTTGCAAGATCTCTTAGCGGTCCGCTATCAAAACGCTCAACCCATTCTCAACGAATTGGGTCAACACGCCGAACGCAAAAGGGTTAAATTAGCGATCGAACCCATCACCCATTGGGAAACTCCCGGGCCGAATAAGCTCTCTCAACTCATGGACTTTCTTAAGG
>JBFRWJ010000172.1:0-2946 GCA_051439525.1 Spirulina sp.
AATGCTGAGAGCATCGGCTTGTTGCTGCACTGCGAGAATTTCGGTGGCGAGTTTTTCCGCTTCTTCTCTTCGATCGGCAGCGATCGCGGTTTTTTGTTGGGCGATCAATCGATCGAGGCGATCGAGGAGGGGTTTTTCGGCGGTGTAATCTCGCGTCCCGATGCGGCTGGTGCCTTTAAAGGCAAGGTGTTCGAGAAAATGGGCGACTCCAGTTTTGCCATCGGGTTCGTCGGCTCCCCCCACGTCGGCATAAGTCGCAAAGGAAACGACGGGGGCTTCGTGACGTTCCAAAACAATGAATTTTAAACCATTGTCGAGGGTAAATTCCGTCACCTTTGCCATCACGCGATCGACATAGGGCTGAATGCTGGCGCGATCGGGTGGGGAAATGCGTTGGGCCGAGACGGGAGCGGGGAGCAAACTCCACGCCAGAACCGCGATACAGAAGTAACAAAAGAGTTTTTGCCAAAGAGCTAATCGTTTCATTCGTGCCAATTCTCGAGAGCGATCGCCAAAATACTATTATTCCAAAATCAAGTCGGGATTGGGTTCGGGAGAGCATTCCTCCTTCTTCCTTTCCCATCTAAACATTAGCTTTTTTTGGCGAAGGTTGCAGAATTCTCCGGGTTGCCCGCTCAACCGACGAAAGAATGAGATAATCGAGCTAGAATTGAGTCTTCAGCGTTGATGAAAGCCTATCTCTCACGATCGGATTGCCAACGCGCCCTCCTCAAAGTCACAACGATCTTGTTAGTGTTATTCGCGATCGGTTTCTCGACTGTTGGAGATTATGGGGCGAGTTGGGATGAAGGAACGGAAATTTCTACGGTGAAATACAATTACGAACTCATTACCCGAGGTCGCGAAATTCCCAAGGATTTGAAATATTACGGCATTGTTTTCAATGTGACTGGCGAGCTGGCTTTTCAAGTCAAAGCGTTTGCCACGAAGGGATTTTCTCACAATCCTTTAGCGGCCCAATCTTTAGAAGAAGGCGATCGCGACGTTGCCAAGGCCATTTACGAACGGTTGCGAGTCAAGCATCCCGTTACCTTTTTGGTGGCAGCGATCGCTTATATTTGCGTTGCCGCGATCGTCGGCATTCTCGTCGGGATGGATTATGCTTGGTTCGGGCCGATTGTTTTGGCTTTATTTCCCCGGTTTTGGGCTCACGGCTTTTTTAATCCGAAAGATATTCCCTTTGCTGCCCTGTTTACCTTGGGAACGGTCATGGGGGCATTGTTAATCGATTTTTATCTCAAAAGAAAGGACTGGGAACTCAAGGTCGGATTCAATAAAATTACCCTCTATTCCCTCCTCTACGGGGTCTTAGTGGGGTTGGTGACGGGAACGCGAATTGGCGGTTTTTTCCTCTTATTTTTTATCGTTCTGGCCCATTGTTTGACGCGGTGGAATTGGCGGCAAATTCTTGGGGATATTCCGCGCTATTGGCTGTTTTATCTCTTGATTGGCGTGGCTTGGATGGTGACAACAACGCTGGTTTATCCGGCTTCTTGGTCGAATCCTGCGGGTTGGTTTTTCGAGACGCTCCACTATACTTCCAATCATAGCTGGCCGGGGGTCAATTTGTTTGCCGGGCAGGAGATTCGACCCACTGAAAATCCTTGGTATTATTTGCCCGTCTGGTTTTTCTTGGCCAACCCGTTTATTTGGCTCGTGACTTTTGCGATCGGTCTGATTTTTATTGCGACCAACTATCGGCGTTTTACCAATCTGCAACGTGCTTGCGTGGTTTTAGTGTTACTGCAAGTTTCGTTTTCTCCTCTCCTCGCGATCGTTTTACAGGCGAATGTTTATGCCGGAATGCGTCAATTTTTCTTTATCATTCCGGGCGTTGCCGCGATCGCGGCGGCTTCTCTGAGTTGGATTTATCAAAAAATCTGGGGACAGTTCTGGAAATTGTCCGCGATCGCGTTGTTCATTATTTTAATCAGTCCGATTGTTTTCGATATGATTACGTTGCATCCCCATCAATCGGTTTATTTTAGTCGGGTATCGGGCGGATTGAGTCAGGCAACGGGACGTTTTGATACGGATTATTGGGGCTTGACTTTGCGCGAGGGTATTGAATGGGTTAATGAAAATGCCGAACCCAATTCAACGCTTTCTATTGGCGGACCGACTTATATGGGAGAAATGTTTGCCAAACCCGAGATCGAAGTTGTCGATTTAGAATCGGATTTGGAGTATGGCGTAAAAGGGACTCCCGATTACTATGTTGCGATGCCTTATCTCCAATTGCAAGATTTGTTTCCAGACTGTCCTATCGTTCACAATGTCGCAAGGCAAGGCGTTCCCATTACCATTATCAGAGATTGCCGCCAAGCTCGAGAGTCTTCTTGAGTTTAAGGGGTACTTCGCAGATGTAAAATCAATTTTCGGCAACTTTTTCGGATATATATTTCTAGTCGTCAATTTGGTGGACTACTAATCTGAAAGATTATTTTCCAGTTCTCTAGAGGCATCTACAATGCTTGGAAAGTTCTCAGCCAAACTAGCAATTCTCTCTAAAAAATATCTAACAGTTGGTATCTCATTACCTTCAAGTTCTCGAACTGTTGCCATTATATAACCAGCTATCTCTATTTTTTGAGGACGTTGAAGATTGGTGAAATTGACAGAAATTCGCATCTTGATCAGTAACTCTTTAATAGTATCTTCCTGAAAATGATCAATACTTGCCTCTAGAATTGTTAAAATATCTTCTCTTAAAACTTCATCTTTTTCAGCAATCGAGTCAAGAATTACTGACAACTTTTTATCAATATTTCTATTTTTTCTTGCGAGTTTTTTGGTCAAAAGAGGACTGAGAAAAACTCCTGCCGCAAGACCTCCAGCGATAGCACCGACTCCGGGAAGAATTAAATTGCCAAGAGCTGACCCTATAACTAAACCAACAGAAGAACCTACTGCCGATCCTAAAGC
>JBFRWJ010000173.1:0-9318 GCA_051439525.1 Spirulina sp.
AGATTTATGAAATATAAATGGTTAGATAGTGACGCTTATGAAAACTTTAATATTCTAGTAGAAAAAGTGGAGGAAATTCTTAAAAATTTCGGTACAGAATATACAATTAATTTTGCTTAGGTACTTATTGAATCAACCGGGGTTAGATTCCCGACTCGCATCGGACTGTCAACTCCTAGACCCCGCACCCTTGACCGCGCGATCGCGCCCGACTGAGGAACATAGAGCACTCGAAGTCCTCGTGAAAGAAGATTGGCACTCTCAACGACCCCTCCTGCTGTATTTTCAAGGCAGCGATCGCGCCAGCAAACGAAACACCGCCCAATTTCTCGCTCAAACCCTACAAGTTCCCTTATTAATTGCCGATGTCGCCCAATTGTTAGACGATCGACCTCACTTTGAGGAAAAATGGCAACTGATCTGGCGAGAGGCTTGGTTTTTTCAGCGATTGCTCTATCTGGAAAACTTCGATTTCCTCTATCTCCCCGAGCAGCAAATTCCCTATCGATCCTGTCTGAGAGAAATCGAGAACAATCACCGGATTGCCATCCTCTCGGGGGTCAAAACTTGGATACCTGCAACGGAAACAAAAGGTTTGATCGCTATTCCCTTTACTCTGCCAGATTCCAACCAACGCCGCCAATATTGGCAAGCACGCTTGCAAACCGCAGAGATCGAAATTGAAGAGAAAGAACTCGATATTTTGAGCGATCGCTTTCGTCTGACCCCAGACCAAATTGCCAATGCCGTGACGACTGCTTCTCAGATGGCTCGTTGGCAATCTATCTCCTCAACCCAAAAGCAATTTCCGTCCCCAGATCGAAACCCTCTCAAAACCGAACCCGTCTCACCTTCATTTTTCGACTTATGTAGTGCGGCACGCCATCAATCCGGTTGCGATCTCGCCAGCCTTGCCCGAAAAATAGAGCCCAAATATACTTGGGACGATATTATTTTACAACCCGATCGCATCGCCCAACTCCGAGATATTTGCAAAGAAGCCGAATATCAAAACTTAGTTTATCATCAATGGGGGTTTGCCGGCCAATTATCCTTAGGAAAAGGGCTAAACGTTCTATTTTCCGGGTCTCCCGGTACGGGCAAAACAATGGCCGCAGAAGTCATCGCCCATCACTTGCAGCTCGACTTATATAAAATCGATTTATCGCAAATCGTGAGTAAATCTATCGGCGAAACCGAGAAAAATCTCGATCGCATTTTTATCACCGCTCTGAATTCTAACGCCATCCTGTTATTCGACGAAGCCGATGCCATATTTGGCAAACGTTCTGAAGTTCAAGATGCCCGCGATCGCTATGCCAATATCGAAGTCAGCTATTTATTGCAAAAAATGGAAGAGTATGAAGGCATTACGATTTTAACGACCAACCTACGCAGTAATATGGACGAAGCTTTTGAGAGACGACTGCGATTTATTATCGAGTTTCCTCTGCCCGACGTGCGGAATCGCCGATCGATTTGGCAAAAGATATTTCCCAAACAAGCACCGTGCAGCCCCCATTTAGATTTAGAACTCCTCGCCCAAAATTTAGAAATTACCGGAGCAAATATTCGCAATATCGCCCTCACCGCCGCCTTTTTAGCCGCCGATGACAAGGGAGTTATTGAGATAAGTCATATCATTCGAGCCGCCCGTCGGGAATATCAGAAAATCGGCAAAATTCTTCGGGATAAAGATTTAGCCGGATATGACGAAAAATCACCCTGATTAGGGAAGTTTAGTTATAAAACTTTACCGTATCTCCTCTTTATACCAATTCTGTGAATCATCAAAGCGATCGCTAAAACGGCGATCGCTTTTTTTCGGGAATGAGAAAACCCAACAGTATCGATAAAATCGCGAAAAAAGTGGAGCCGAGCAGAGTTGAACTGCTGTCCAGACTGGGTATTGACTTGCCGTTCATTCACAGGTTTAGCTTCCGTGACCCTAGAAGCGGGGAGCGTTCCTTATCCCGAACGCTAGGATTCTCTAGTAAGTTCTTAACCTAACAAGTGACCAGAGGCACTTGCCAAGAGCATCCGTTGGGGTTATATCTGTAATCCTTAACGGAGTCAAATTACAGATGCTCGAAACCTTGTGTTAGGTTTAGATTAAGCAGCGACAGGCGCAGCTTTACGAGCGAAAGGAACGATGTTGTTCGCAGTTACTATTTGGTTTGAGCCTTTGATTAACGAGAGGAGACTCACTCTCGACCTGTATCGCGGTTCAGCTTTCGCCAACCTGTCGAAACCGTTGCGGCCCCGTGTGGTTATATTATAACTCAAATTTTTGCTTTGAGGAGGGGGAAGGGGGAGAATGGGAGGAATGGAGAGCAAGGGAAGCAGAGGAAGCAGGGAGGAGGGAGACAAGCAGACTGTTCGCTGTTCATTGTTCACTGTTCGTTGTTCACTGTTCGTTGTTCACTGTTCATTGTTCACTGTTCATTGTTCATTGAAATGACTATTTCCCTCGATCCCAAACAAGTTTACGATCTACTGATTGAAAAAAGTGCCGTACAAACGCCCATGCAAGAGGTGATTATCGGCTTAACTTGGACGCTTTGTCAAGCTGACGGCATGGGACTTTGCATGAGTCCGGCAATTCCTACTCGCACTCTCTCTTGGTCGGGAACGCTTGTCAATCGAACGATTGCAGAAATTGCCCCTTGGGTTCGCGCTTGGGAACCCTATCAAGCGACTGTTGGCATGGCGGTAATTAATGCAGCCATTAACCCTCATTCTTCTCTTCCCGAAAAAGCTACACCCATTACTTTAACTGGCTCTTCTAATTTGGCTGTTTTCGAGCATTTTCTCCCCTTGATTCGCGGCAAAAAAGTCGCGGTTATCGGTCGCTATCCCGGACTTGCTCGCTACGAAAACGAACTCGAAATGACGGTTATCGAACGCCAACCTCGCGATCGCGATCTTCCCGATCCGGCTTGCGAGTATATTTTACCGGAATCCGATTGGGTCTTTTTAACAGGTACTTCACTGGTGAATAAAACGTTTCCGCGCTTGGTGGAATTATCCCAAAATGCTCGCCTTGTTTTAATGGGTCCGACGGTTCCTTGGTTGTCTGAATTTGCTGAAATGGGGATCGACTATCTCGCAGGTGTTGCGGTATCTAACCCCGAGGCATTGCGACAAACCGTTGCGGAAGGAGGTGGAGTCAGAATTTTTGAAACGGGGGTTCAATATCGAGTTTTGGCATTAGGACAAGAAGACAAAACTGTTTAATCGACTAAATCTTTAAACTGTTGCTCGAAGTCCGCTAAAGTGACCCGATCGCTAGCAAAATCCTGACATAATTGCCGAATTTTTTCCGTAAAGGTATCGTGTTCGGTTAAATCGGGATAGAGCTTTTTCTGTTTTTTTTTCAGTAGGCGAAAGAGCCAAGGAGAAATAAAGTTTGCTCGGGACTCTTGCCATAGTCCCAAGTTTTCGCGATCGGCGGCAGCTTCTGCTAACATTAAAATGATGGCAGTATCCCGAGGGCATTTACTAAAATAATCGTAATAAATTTTAGCCAATCCTTCGCGAATTAAACGGTATTGGACAAAATCACCATTGAGTAAATAAACTTCGGCAATATAGCGACCGTAGCGATCGCGATCGATGAGTCTGAGTTTAACTTTACCTTCACTTTGTTCCACCCATTCTTTTAAGCGATCGGTGCCTTGTTTTCCCCAGTGAAATTGGGTTTGATAGAGGGGATTTTCTTGATTGCGAACTTCAACTTTTTTATAGCTTCTCCCTTTGGGAGTTTCCGGTGCATCGATATAAACAAAGCGAATATTGATTTTTTCCCCTTCTGCATTGAGGACGCTGAGGGTATCGGCATCGGAAACGGTTTTAACTCTATAGGTTTCCAAACTTTCAAAATAGTCTGGGGGAGAGGGTTCGACAGTCCCAAATCGATCTAAGATGTCGTTAATAATTTGCAGCATAACAGCTTTACAGTTATCAGTGAACAGTGAACAGTGAACAGCGATCGGTTAAACGCCAAGAATAAATAACTGCTTGGCAAACAATGTTCTCGCTTCTTCAACACTCAACTGACTCTCTGCTAAAATTTCTCCTAATGTTTTTGGAGATTGTAAATTCGTTTCACAAATTCGCAAAAAAGTCAAGTCTTTTTCAGATAAATCTGTTAATTCGTAATCGGCATTAAAGAGAGTTTGACCCGGCCAGCCGTGAATGCAGGGGTGCAGTTCTGGAATTCCTGAAAGAAAGGTTTCTTCTGTTGACCAATCCGTTTTCATTAGGGGAGAACGTCCCAAGAAAAACTCATAATGGGTAATATTTTTAGGATCGAGAAGTTCGATAAGACGATAGCGATCGCGTTCTGCCAATTGACTCGCTCTCGCCATTAAATCGGGAGATTTTCCTAATAAACGTTCTAACTGCCAAAATTGCGGATTGGAAAAGCCGATAAATTCCAATCCCGCCGCATCAATTAAATCAAATAACGTGTTAATATTGTAGTCAATTTCTTGAGGATGTACGTACATATCGGCAAAGCTTTCATCCTTATAATTTTCCATCGACCAACGCGTTTTTTCTCGCTGGACTAAAGGATTATCATCGGGAAGAGAAGCAAAAATATCTCGTCCGACTTGGATGCCATCGGTATAATCACCTCGCTTTTCGCCTTGTAATAACGCGATCGCTTCTTGCATTAAGCGAATTTCCCAGCGTCCCAATTCGGCATAGACAAAAATATGAAATAATCCACCGGGTGCTAACTTTGTAGCTAAGGCTTGAATTCCCCTCACCGGATCGGGTAAATGATGCAAGACTCCAACACAATTAATCAGGTCGAATTCTCCCGAAATTTCTCCAACATCGTAGAGACTGAGATGATGAAACTCGACGCGATTTGCTCGCGATCGCTTGCTTCTCTCTTGTGCGACTTTTAAAGCACCCGAACTTAAATCTACAGCGACGACTTCTGCTTGTGGATTCAAATGTACGAGATATTCCGTTCCCACTCCCGTCCCGCATCCCGCATCGAGAATGCGAATCTCTTGACGGGAGGGTTTTCGTCCGGTACAAAAACTATAAGCGGCAGTCCAGTGCCAACGCCAATTAAAGCCCGGGGGGGGTTCGTCGGACATGGCATCGGGAGGAAAGGGATAAGCATCGTAGAGTTTTTCGACGGCGTTGGAGATGGTGCGATCGTCTGGCATAAAATTCAGGCAAAATTTAGGTGTAATAGTTTTTATATCATTTTAGCGATCGCTATATTTATCTTCTTTGCTTTTCTGCTGTTTTTGGCGATCCATTTCTTCAAATTTGTTCCGCATCGCCTCTTCAGCAATGCGAATATTTTCTTCGATCGGTTTACCATCATCAGTAAACATAGGAGGATACCGCTTGATTTCCACCCCTAGAGGTGGAGTAAAGAGAACGCGAATGGCTTCTAGATCGTGCCGATTTTTTATGACATACGCCATAAGATCGGATTTGCTCATGTCTGCAAAATTTGGTTTCATAGGAAATACCAATCTCCACTGGGAGGGATAATAATTGGCGTTTCGCTAGTCGTCAGAATATAGATATCTCCATACTGTTCGTCAAAACGGAATAGACAAATATCGCGATAGTAGCTAGATAGCATCTGACAGACGCGCACGCACGCTAAGGCTTGTTTGTTAGTCGGGTAAATTGTCGCCTCCTTTTATTTTGCCACAAATATTACCCATAGGGTAATATTTGCTTTTTGTCAAGACGGATAAGCATTAAGAAAATGGGAAAAAATTACGATCGCGTTGCCTTCTTGTCGAGCGTATTGCGCGATCGCTCAAGAGTTTAAAGAAGAAGGAATTTCTAAAGGAATTTGCCCCATAATCCCCTTACGAAAATCATTTAAAAGGAGAACCGCAACCCTTTCAATATCGCCGCGATAGCGATCGCTTGCCAAGCGATAAATATATTCTTCTCCCGTCATTTCTGTCGGCTCGAGTTTGTAGCGAGAAGCGAGCATTTCACCATAGTCACCCGCTTTTAAAAGATCGACTAAAGTTGCTGCAACGAGCTGATTTTCGTAGGATGCCTCCCCGATATCTTCGCAGATGGCCAATTTCACTGCATCTTCTTGATTGTCCAACCGCCAAGGAATAATTCCCGGTGCGTCTAAAAGCTCGATTTGCTCGGAAATACGCACCCATTGCAACTGTCGGGTCACCCCCGCACGCCTCGCGCTTTTGACCGCTTTCTGCCCCACCAAACGGTTAATCAGGGCAGATTTGCCCACATTGGGAAACCCAATCGCCACCGCTCGCACGGGACGGGGTTTCATGCCGCGATCGCGCCGCCGTTGATTCACTCCCTCTCCCATCTTTTGCGCTGCTTTCGCGATCGCGTTGACTCCCTTCCCTTGTTTGGCGTTGGTGAGATACAAAGTCTCGTCTCGTTGCTCGAACCACTTGCGCCAAGCGCGATGCAGCGCCACGGGAATCATATCCATGCGATTGAGAATGAGAAGGCGGGGTTTGGACTGAATCCATTCTGACACTTGGGGATGTTGCGTTGCTAAAGGAATGCGAGCGTCGAGGACTTCTAACACCACGTCCACGCGCTTGAGGTTTTCTTTCAGTTGTCGCTCGGCCTTGGCAATATGACCGGGATACCATTGAATGAGGGGACTCATTTTTTTAATTATTAGCGATCGATAGGGACGCGGGGTCTGACCGCAGCTTTTTGATGATGGTTCGCGATCGCGATTGTATCAAAAGATTTGCACAATACTTTAGTTCTATTGTCGAAGCGATCGCCTCTCTTCCTTCCGAAGACTTTACCCCATTTTCCCTACTATTCATTCTTGGAATAGCAATTTTCATCCAATTGCAATTCTTCTTCTTTCTCCTCATCGTCGTCCTCTTCAATTAAATTCAGTTCGGGAACGGTGGAACAGGAAATCAAGTAATCTCGCCGTTCCCACGATTCGACTAAACTGCTGAAATCCAAACTACTAAGGACACTGCTAACACTGGCATCAATGCTAACACTGGCATCAATGGGAGAAAAGGAGGTGGCGTTGCGATCGAGGTTGAGGGTGGAGGGGGTTGGTAAGAAAGAGAAGTCATTGGACTCGTAAGCGCCGATATCCACCGTGCCGTCAAAGATGCGGGTTGCTCCCCGTTGATCGGTGGTGGTGGTGACAAGGGCATTGTTTCCGGCGTTGAGGGCGGGGCTGTCAGGACGCAGGGCGTGGGTTTGAGTGTCGCCGCCATAATCCCCAAGAGGAAAGAGGCGGGGATCGACTCCCGTGAGATTATTAATATCGTTGGTGATGGTTGCTCCTGCGGTGTCGCCGATGAGACTGTTTTCGATGGTGTCGAAGGTGTTGTGAAGGTCGTTGCCGGTGCCAGTGGCGACGTTTTTGGCGATGATGCTGTTGCTGATGGTAAATGTACCAGTAGCACTCGAGCTTCTGTAGATGCCGCCGCCTTGGTTTGCAGTGTTGTAGGCGATCGTGCTGTTGCGAATCGTCCCTATGCCGCTTGCAAAAATCCCGCCGCCGTCGCCGCCACTTGAGTTACTCGATACCGTACTATTAGTAAGATTCACCGCGCCGTCCGCCAAAATCCCGCCGCCGTCGCCGCCACTTGAGTTACTCGATACTGTACTATCAGTGAGCGTTACCGCACTCCTCGCCAAAATCCCGCCGCTAAAATTGACACTTGAGTTACTCGATACTGTACTATTAATGAGATTCACCGTGCCGCTTACATAAATTCCACCGACGCGATTAGAACTTGAATTACCCGATACCGTGCTATCGGTGAGCGTTACCGCGCTCCTCGCAAAAATTCCGCCAACGTCGTCGCCACTTGAGTTACCCGATACCGTACTATCAGTGAGCGTTACCGCGCCGTTCGCAAAAATCCCGCCGCCGTCGCCACCACTTGAGTTACCCGATACCGTACTATTAGTAAGATTCACCGCGCCGCCCGCCAAAATCCCGCCGCCGCCTCCAGATGCCCGTCCATTGCGAATCGTTAAATTATCAAACGTCGTCGCCACTACTGCCGTCACGTTGAAAATGCGAAAATCTCCTGTTGCTCCTGCACCGCGCTGCACCGTCACATTCGTATCTTCCCCCGTTATCGTCAATGCTTCGCTAATTTGCAATTCTGCTGAGGTCAAATCCACCAGAGTCACCCCACTAAAGCGAATCTCATCCGCTCCTGCCATGCCATTCGCATCGCTAATCGCCTCTCTCAAAGATCCTCCCCCCGAATCATTCCCATTGGTCACGGTCAATATCACCAATTTCCCTTCATAATTCTCCAACACATCCGGTGCAAACCCCAAAGATGCCTCAATATTCCCCGTCCTCTTCTCCAAGACCCAATCCCCTCCTAGTGCCGCACTCCCCGTCAGGTTCGTCGATGCCGCCACATCTGCTCCTGTCGCTTCTGCCAAACTCTCGATCGGGCTATCTCCTACTGCTCCCAATCCCGTCAAACAACTGTAGAGCAGAATATCCGCCTCCGGAGTCAGATTCACCCCCCACGCTTGCAACTGTTGCCGATATTCCCCGATATTCTCATGGGACACAAAATCTTTCCCCAACCAGAAGTTTCCCGTACTTCCTTCCGAGACGATATGAACTTCGCTAACTTCCCCTCCCGCTTCACTGATAACTGATAACTGGTTACCGATCGCTGAAATCCCATGCTCATCCGAATCCACGCTAAAGGATATCGTCCCGGTTTTCCCCCCAAAGAGAAAATCTTGATAATCATCTACTGTGATATCAATTGCTGTCAATGCCAGAGTATCCCCCTCGTTTTCCGGGAAAAGAACCACCGTCGTATCTCCTTGCACTTGACTCGGATCGGCAACCTTGACCTCACTCCCCATCAGTACAACATCTTCGGCGGTAATGGGACTCTCGGCAATAACGACTTGTCCGTCTTGCAGCATCATTTTCGATCCCACCAACCAGGGATTCCCCTCGGCATCGTAGGCGATTTCCGTCGCATTGCCGATATCGCTTCCCCCTGCCAAATAACGGGGAATATCCGTCACTTTCAATCCCGTCACTTGCGAGTTTTCTCCTTCCTCCACGGGAACCGCATCGAGAACAAATCCCAGTTGCATTCCCTCGTGAGTCAGTTTCACCTTGCTTTCTCCCGGAATGGCAGCGAGGGTGACAGTGCCATTGGGGGTTTCCATGCTTCCCGTACTGATGACGCTTCCCCCCACCATCCAGAGACTGCCATTGGGGACGGTTAAATCCGCAGCATTGACGATGGTTGCCGGGTTCTGACTGTCAAAGATTAAACGGGTGGGACTTCCGGTTAAAGC
>JBFRWJ010000174.1:0-2533 GCA_051439525.1 Spirulina sp.
ATCAGAGCAGAAGGCATCAGACAAGTACAGGCGTTGGGAATCAGCGCTTCTGCGGAAGGAGGGGGTATAAGACTTGCTATCAATCTCGATATCAAGCAGCCCCCTGTGATTTCCGAAGACCCGACTATTCTGCCTTGCAGTTAGTCGGGGTAATTCACTTACCATTGAGGATTGCTGGCGAGGAGTGCTTCCGCTTGCTGGCTATTTAAGGGTCTCGCAAAAAAATAACCTTGACCGTATCCGCATCCCAAATTCCGCAAGCATTCGAGTTGGGTTGCCGTTTCAATGCCTTCTGCAATCGTTTCCATGCCCAAATTATGAGCCAGGGCAATAATGGCTTGTACGATATCTAGATTCTTGCCATTTTCATCCAGTCGATTAATAAAAGAGCGATCGATTTTCACGGTATCGATGGGAAATCGATGCAAATAACTTAAAGACGAGTAACCCGTGCCAAAATCATCAAGACTGATTTGAATATTGCGAGATTTAATTTCTTCTAAAAGACGAACGATGGATTCGGGGCGATCGATGAGAACGCTTTCGGTAATTTCCAATTTTAAATAATGAGTATCTAATTGAACGTCTTGTAATATTTTTTCGATTTTTTCGATGGGATTGACTTGCGCAAACTGGCGAACGGATAAATTAACGCTCACGATCGATGGCTGGTCTCCCAAGTTGAGATCGTGCCATTTTTTCAACTGCTGACACGCTTCCTTTAAGATCCAATCTCCCAGAGGAATAATGAGTCCCATTTCTTCGGCAATGGGAATAAAGCGATCGGGGGTAATGAGACCGCGTTGGGGATGATTCCAGCGAATTAAGGCTTCGTAACCCACAATTTTACCCTGTTTTAAGCAAACAATCGGTTGATAGTAGATCTCGAACTCTTGACGATCGAAAGCTCGTCTGAGATCGTTTTCTAAATGTAATAAATTTAAGGCTTGGCGGTGCATTTTAGGATTAAAAACTTCGTAACGCGCCTTGCCTAATGCTTTTGCACGATACATTGCCGTATCTGCATCTCGTAAAAGATGTTCGGGTTTTTCGTAACAAACGATCTCGGTTTCCTTGCCATAAAATTGTCGATATAAATTTTCTTGACTTAAGACTATACCGATACTGACATTAATAAATACTTCGTATTCGTAGAGATGGAAAGGACTAGAGAGTCGATGATTGAGGCGTTCGGCAATTTGTACGATCTCTTCTTTTCGATCTATTCCCTCGAGCAAAATGGCAAATTCATCTCCTCCCAAACGCGCTAAAGTATCGCCGGAACGCAAACAGTGTTGCAAGCGATCGGCAACGGCAACCAGTAGCCGATCGCCAATATTGTGACCGAGGGAATCATTGACGCGTTTAAAGCGATCGCAGTCGAGAAACATGACGACAAAGCTATAGTTTGACTGCTTCTGACTTTTGAGAATCGCTTCCTCTAAACGTTCTATAAATAGAGCGCGGTTGGGAAGCTGCGTCAGGGGATCGTGCAAGGCCAAATGCAGTAATTGTTCCTGCACTTTTTTGCGCTGTAAGATTTCTTTTTCCAACTCAGATGTTCTTTCTTGGACGCGTTTTTCCAATTGATTATTTAAAGTTTGTAGAGAAATTTGCAGCCGTCGAATTGTGAGTTGATTTTCAATGCGAGCAATCACTTCTTCAAATTGAAAGGGTTTCGTAATATAGTCAACCCCTCCAATCCCAAAGGCTTTCACTTTATCAAGGGTTTCATCTAAAGCACTAATAAAGATCACGGGAATTTGGGCAGTTTTGGCATCGGCTTTGAGTTGTTCGCAAACCTCATACCCACTCATTCCCGGCATACAAATATCCAATAAAATTAGATCGGGAGGTGCGGCATTGGCTCCCATCAGCGCCATATTCCCATCGATCGCCCCTCGGACTTTATAGCCCCGTTGCGATAGGGCTGCACTTAACAAGCGCAAGTTGTCGGGGGTATCGTCAACCAGTAAGATATCTGCTTTAATTGCCTGGGTTAGATCCATTGTTATCGGGTGTTGATTTTCCGCTTTCCTAACTTAATTTTAGTGTGCAATTCGAGATAATTATCTCGAATCCGATCGCCACCAAATTTTAATCGTTCGATCGGCACTGCAACTTACCAAACTATTTCCCCCCGGACTTAAAGCGACAGACGTGACGCGATCGCGATGTTCGCTTAACGTACAAATTTCTTCCCCCGTCCCGACTTGCCAAAATTTAATGTTCCCATCCCCATCGCCGCTTAATAAAGTTTTCCCATCTTTGCTGAAGGAAATCGCACTGACAAACTCGTCGTGTCCGGTAAAGATTTGCAGGACTTTTCCCGTCTTTAAATCCCACAACCTTGCCATTCCGTCACTGCCACCACTGGCAAAGGTTTCACCATTGGGACTAAAGGCTATTGTTAGGATTTTATAACTTTCTCGGAGCGATCGCACTAATTGACCGCTCCCGAATTGGCGAATTTTGATGGCTTTTTCTAAACTTCCCGTCACCAAAATTTTACCGTCCGGACTGATGGCGAGGG
>JBFRWJ010000175.1:0-13293 GCA_051439525.1 Spirulina sp.
GGAATGGGGAATGGGGAATGGGGAATGGGGAATGGGGAATGGGGAATTAATAATTGATAATTGATAATCGCAAAACCGAAATCCCAAGTACGGTAAACCGAAAGCTCAAAAATGAGTACGGTAATCCTGAAATTTTTAGTTGTCAAAACCCCACTGTCTCTTCTATTTATTTTCGCTAACTTAGTAAGCAAAGGAAGGCAGAACAAACGCCTGAAATTAGAGAAAAGATAATTTAGGAGGGAAATGTTATGAACCTGATTCGCTTTCAACCGTTCCAAGATATCGATCGCCTGCATCGGGAAATGAATCGCCTCTTTGACGATGCGCGAAGCGTTCCCGATCGCTTGAATGGAAACTTTGTCCCGGCGGCGGAAATCGAAGAAACCCCAGAGGCAATTCTTCTTAAACTCGAAGTCCCCGGAATGGAAGCCAAAGATATCGACATTCAAGTCACGGCTGATGCGGTTTCTATTAGCGGCGAACGCAAATCGGAAACGAAATCGGAAGAAGGTGGCGTCAAACGCAGCGAATTCTATTACGGTAGTTTCCAACGCGTTATTCCCCTTCCCATTCGCATTCAAAATGCTCACGTGACTGCCGAATATATCAACGGCATTCTCCACCTTACCCTACCCAAAGCAGAAGAAGAAAAAAACAAAGTTGTCAAAGTTAATCTCGGCTAAGTGCAAAAATGCTGGCAATCGCAGCAATTTGATTCCTTAGTTTCATCCAAGGGCGGGCAATGCCCGCCCGATCGCATCCAAAGTATTCGGAGAAATCATAAAGATGTCCAAAATAGTCGGTATTGACCTCGGAACCACAAACTCTTGTGTCGCTGTCATGGAAGGCGGACAACCCACCGTTATTGCCAATGCAGAAGGAAATCGCACCACTCCTTCTGTTGTTGCTTATGGGAAAAATGGCGATCGCCTCGTGGGACAAATTGCTAAGCGACAAGGGGTTATGAACCCAGAAAATACATTTTATTCGGTCAAGCGCTTTATCGGGCGCAAATATGACGAAACCCGACAAGAAAGTAAAGAAGTTGCTTATCAAGTCCTGCGCGATCGCAATGGTAATGTTAAATTAAATTGTCCCCAAGCCCAGCAAGAATTTGCCCCGGAAGAAATTTCTGCACAAGTGTTGCGAAAACTGGTGGATGATGCCAGCAAATACCTCGGGCAAAAAGTGACCCAAGCGGTTATTACCGTCCCGGCTTATTTTAATGACTCCCAACGCCAAGCCACCCAAGATGCCGGAAAAATTGCTGGGTTAGAAGTTTTGCGCATTATTAACGAACCCACCGCCGCCGCTCTTGCTTACGGGTTGGACAAGAAAAGTAATGAAACCATCCTCGTTTTTGACTTGGGAGGCGGAACTTTTGACGTATCCATTCTGGATGTCGGGGAAGGTGTTTTTGAAGTGCTTTCGACTTCTGGAGATACCCACCTCGGAGGGGATGATTTCGATAAGAAAATTGTCGATTGGTTGGCAGAGGAATTTCAAGCCAGTCACGGTTTCGATCTCCGCAAAGATAAGCAAGCGTTGCAACGATTGACGGAAACGGCAGAAAAAGCAAAAATCGAACTGTCTAGTGCCACTCAAGCATCTATTAGCTTGCCGTTTATCACCGCGACTCCAGAAGGACCCCAACACATTGACACGACTCTGACCCGGGCAAAATTTGAGGAGATGTGTGCGGATCTCTTCGATCGCTGTCGCGTTCCCGTAGAACAGGCTTTAAAAGATGCCAAACTTTCGGCGGATAAAATCGATGAGGTGGTTCTCGTCGGCGGTTCTACCCGCATTCCCGCCGTTCAAGCCCTCGTCAAACGCATTATCGGCAAAGATCCCTGTCAGGGAGTCAACCCAGATGAAGTGGTGGCGGTAGGTGCTGCCATCCAAGGGGGCGTTCTCGGGGGAGAAGTCGGGGATATCCTGTTATTGGATGTTACGCCGCTTTCCTTGGGGGTGGAAACCTTGGGGGGTGTTATGACTCCCATTATTCCCCGCAATACTACTATTCCTAGCAAGAAATCCGAGGTTTTCTCCACGGCGGCGGACAATCAACCCAATGTCGAAGTTCACGTTTTGCAAGGAGAACGGGAATTTGCCAAGGATAATAAGAGTTTGGGAATGTTCCGTTTGGATGGCATTCCTCTCGCCCCTCGCGGCATCCCGCAAATTGAGGTTACATTCGATATCGATGCCAATGGAATTCTTGCCGTTTCTGCCAAAGATAAAGGCACGGGGAAAGAACAATCGATTACGATTTCCGGATCGTCTACCTTGGAGAAAAAAGACATCGATCGCATGGTGAAAGAGGCGGAAACGAATGCGGAAGCCGACAAGAAACAACGGGAACAAATCGATGCCAAAAATCTGGCCGATTCCTTGGTTTATCAAGCCGAGAAACAACTGAAGGATTTTGGCGATAAAGTTTCTCCTGCCGATCGCGATCGCGCTGAAGATCTAATCAAACAGTTGCGAGAAGCGATCCAACAAGAAGATAGCGATCGCATGAAATCTCTCAGTAATGAATTGCAACAAACCTTAATGCAAATCGGCAATGCCATTTATGCCAATGCGAGCGGCGGAACGACACCCAATCCCCATAATGACGATGATGTCATCGATGCCGATTTTGTCGATCCTGCCGCGTAATCGGTCACCCGTAGGGATGTTGCATGCAACGTCCCTACGGTTAGCGTTAAAATTGAGATAAGCAGAGCCAAGAATCGAATTGTTTTTGGAGAATCGGGAGGCAAAGATGAGAACAGTAATTCGCCGTCATATTACCAGCAGCGATCGCGGCACCATTGAAAATGTTTGGATTGATGATAATGGTAAAGTTTCTCACTACACTTATACTCGACCCGTTGACTTTACATCATTTTCATCGGTATTCGATCCCCTCGAAGAACTATTTTGGGATTGGCATATCGAACGCACGAACGGATATCTCTTCAATCATCCTCCTACAAAAAATGTGATGAAATTTAATCCGAGATCTGGCCATATTCTCGATGCAGAAGTGGTTGAAGTTTCCTCTCCTCGCTGGCAAAATACAGTTCGAGAAAAATGGGGTAAATTGCAAGCTGGCATTCGACAATTCGGCAAGCGCTTGCAAAAAGCAGGGAATGCAGCTTGGTATGAATTGACCCGCAATAGTTAGAGTTAATAGGTTGGATTGACCTAAGAAAACCCAACCTTGTATTTTGAGAATCGAGGGAAGATAATATCTCTCTAGGAACTAGACCCGATTTGACTAACCTAAATCTTGTTCGTTGAAGGAGCTTTTACAAACCGTATCGACTGGCGATTTAACTTGCACGAAACTATCCCAAAGGAAGGTTGAATGCTTGCTAGTAAATTTACCCCATGCGGGAATCGGCGCCCGCCGCCACCGACATTGTCGGTCAGTTTCTACAGCAAAGTAGATGCGGCGACCTCCCAGCCACCAACCACCAACAGTTTTCCATTTATTCTTTTTGAGTTGATAGGTTTTCATGGTTGAACTCTCCCCTAGAACTTTATGCTCTAGTTTTTTCTGAACTACTTTTTTATAATCTGCAATAGTATCCATTCGTGGTGTAATCTCGATCTGTTGTTTTAGTGAAATGGATCGCGATATTTTGTGAGGCAAATTACGACGAAGAAAGAATAATATCAAGATTTCGAGCGATCGCGCTATCTCCTCAACCCGACTGCTATCCCTGACATTCCCTCGAAGTTGAGCTATGCACATCCAATACTCCAATACAAAATGCTAAAAAACGGGTTGGCGATCGCTAAATTCGGTCACAATAGGAGAAGAACTCCAAACAAGTTGTTGTGATGAGCATTCTCGCACCGCGATCGCCCCAAACCCAGTCCCTTTTTGAGATGGTTGGCGTGAGTAAAACCTATCTCATGGGGGAAGTTACCGTACAGGCGTTAAAAGCCGTTAATTTGCAGTTAAATGCCGGAGAATTGGTGGTTTTATTGGGCGCTTCTGGAAGCGGAAAATCTACCTTACTCAATATTTTAGGGGGATTGGACGTTCCCGACGGGGGAGAAGTTTGGTTTGGCGATCGCAATCTTACCCGTGCCAATGAAACCGCTTTAACTCGCTATCGACGCGAGTGCGTGGGTTTTGTGTTCCAGTTTTACAATCTCATTCCCAGTCTCACCGCACGAGAGAATGTAGCTTTAGTGACAGAAATTGCTTCTCATCCCATGCGCCCGGAAGTCGCCTTAGAGATGGTAGGATTAGAGCATCGTTTGGATCATTTTCCCGCTCAACTTTCCGGGGGAGAACAACAACGGGTAGCTATTGCTCGAGCGATCGCGAAATGTCCCCAAGTTTTGCTCTGTGACGAACCTACCGGAGCCTTGGATTATCTGACGGGAAAGCGGGTTCTAGAAACCATTGAACGGGTCAATCAAGAAATGGGAACGACGACAGCTATTATTACCCATAATGCCGGAATTGCAGCCATGAGCGATCGGGTGATTACCTTACGCAGTGGCGAAATTATTGATATTCGAGAAAATGAAGAAAAATTATCTCCCTCTGAGTTAGAATGGTGATCTAAATTTAAAGTGAAGAGGGAAGCTGCTATCATAATCTTTGATTTGATAGCGGTAGTTCACAAAATGGTAATAATTTTAGATTCAAGATTTTGAATAGGGAGGCAATTGAATATGGTTAATCAGGGAAACATTGACAAGAAAGACAATAAAGTGAACATAGCTATTGCTATAACACCTAGGTCAAATGAAGAGAGTATAGCTAAACTTCAAGATTGGTTGAATTATATTAGAAATGGATTGGAGTTAAACATTTTACAGCACTTTGGAGAGAATATAACTATAGTGAAGTGCGTAGTTTGCATACCGAAACGTCCAAAAATATCTGCGAAAACAAGGCTTGATGATATTATTGGCCGTACTCCTCAACAGTATTGGTGTGTAATGGAGCCTGGCTTCATAGGTTCTGGAGACACCATGAGAGGAGCTTGCTTTTTTGCTTTTCAAGGATGTCAATCGCTAGAAAATATTCCTGTAGATTACGTACTTCACCTCCCCATTGATGTAGATTTTGGTAATCCTCACCCTAATGATATTCAGAACAAATTGTGGAAACTTCTAGAACCAGTAAATTCGGCATCTAGAGCTGATGATTTGCCAGATTTAGTGATTGGTGATTATAATCCTATGCTCTGGCATAACGACAACCAAACTTCAGAATCGTATTTAGTTAAGGTACTTATTGAAGAGCACGTAAAGGAACAACTCCACCACTATTTTCCTGATAAGGTTGTAGATAGGCTTAGTATTAAACGTCTTCGCTCAGAATTCTTTTTGATTAACAAAAAACTTTTTGGTAAAGTCAAAGCCACTTGGAAACGCTTTCCATTCGATCCTATGCCCATAGTATTACATTTTGCTGATTCCAAAGGCTTTAAAATCAAAAAAGTAAATTTAGGAAATTTCTACGAACAAGAATCTGGAGAAAAAAACATTCGCGACCAGATCTTAAGGACAGCTTCTCAAATTAGCAATTATTGGCTTCAATTGAACAGTACAAGATCGTTGATAGGCGAAGCAAGAAAGCTATCAGAAGGATGGCACATGGCGCTGGAAAATATTGAAAATATTCTTCATTACATCAACTAAACTTGCGATCGCGAATCGGAGTTAAAATGGTAATCTCAAATTAAATTCTCCCTAACCCAAGGCACGAGTAATTCAGAACAGAGGACTTTGCTGAGGAGAGTTCGAGTCACGCAAAGTTTAAATCTAATACAAATTGTCCTCTCTCACCGAAGTCTACGCAGAAGCCATCCATAAATGCCGATATTAATAACCAATACCAACACTCCCAAGACAACTTGTGTTTCTCGCGTTAGAGCTGCCGGGTAAATTAAAGGTAAGAGATAGTGTTCGATAAAACCTGTCTCGTAACCTGCCCTTCCTCCTTGCGATCGCAACCAGTTTTCTAGTATTGTCAGGGGACAAGTCCAACCCCAAAATTCAATGGCTACTGCCCAACAGAGAGTGGGTATGTGAAGCCAAGCTAATTTCCGCCATCGCCAGACTAAAAACCCTCCTAAAACAGCAAATAAAATAAAGGCGAGGTGGAGAACGATGACTATATTAGCTGCAATGAGAAATAGAGTGTCCAAGACTGGATTTCCTTGGTGCGAGTTGCTTGAGTGGGGTTCGTTTTGAGTCAGGAATCTTCTCGGTTGTCAACCTACTGCATAACGAGTAAATTGGCGTTGAAAAGCAGAATGGAAACCCAAAACGATATCGGAAGGCGGTACGCCCATTTCTACCAATCTTTCGGCAACAGTATCTTCTGTCCCGTTATATTGAACCCATATTTTACCATCTTCTATAGCGTTTCTTGATTTGGCGAGGTACCCCTGAAAATCAGAAAACTCTTGCTATAAGCCGATTTTACTGTACTCCATCTATTTGAGAAACGCTATATAGCAGATTAGGCTCAATATTCGCTCTCTGTGTTTCTCTGTGTCTCTGTGGTGAAATTTATACACCTTATTATGTATTTACGTGATTCCATACACGCGGTCGCAATCTCCCCAAATCTACCCTAGACATCTCTTTGTCAATATTGTATTATATTTGTAGTGCAATCGGGAGGAAGTGACTCCCATCGTTCATCGATCGTTAATAATTGTTCATTAAAAAAATGCCTTACGAACAGCTTAATTTATCCGTTCCCAAACCCGTTCTTTCTTGGGCAAATCATGCCCTCGAAGCCAAAGAGACGCAAATGGCAAAAAATGTAGCCTCTCTACCTTTTGTTTTTAAACACGTCGCTTTAATGCCGGACGTACATTTAGGAAAAGGAGCATTAGTCGGCTCCGTTTTAGCCACCAAAGATGCTGTTATTCCCGCCGCCGTCGGGGTCGATATCGGCTGTGGAATGGCAGCTGTTAAACTCCCATTTTCGGGAGATCTGGTCGAAGGAAAACTGAAGAAAATTCGCCGGGATATTGAATCAGCAATTCCCGTCGGTCGTGCCGCCAATAAAGACGTTGAAAAAGATGCCCTCAATTGGCAGAGATGGAAAGATTTTAAACATCTCCATTCCGGCGTGCAAAATCTCGATCGCAAAGCCATAAAACAGTTAGGTTCTCTCGGCGGAGGGAATCATTTTATCGAGTTATGTCTCGATACCGAAAATAATGTTTGGCTGATGCTTCATTCTGGGTCGAGAAACATTGGAAACAGTTTGGCTCAATGTCATATTAGCACGGCAAAAGAGTTATTAAAACTCTCCGAACAAACTCTCCCGGATCCGGATTTAGCTTATTTTAGTGCAGGGACCGAAGAGTTTAGAGCTTATTGGCGCGATCTCCAGTGGGCACAGGATTACGCCCGCTACAATCGGGATATCATGATGGCACGATTCAAGAAAATTGTGGAAAAACACTTAGCAGGAGGAAAACCAACGAAACCCTTAGTTTCCGTCAATTGCCATCACAATTATGCGGAAAAAGAGGTGCATTTTGGCGAAGAAGTTTACGTGACGCGCAAAGGTGCAGTGCGAGCCCGAGAAGAAGATTACGGCATCATTCCGGGGTCGATGGGGGCTAAATCTTTCATTGTCAAAGGAAAAGGTAATTTAGACAGTTATTGCAGTTGCAGTCACGGTGCGGGGCGAAAAATGTCTCGAACTAAAGCCAAGTATCAGTTTACTCTTGACGATCTCATCGAGCAAACGAAAGGCGTAGAATGTCGCAAAGATAAGCACGTCTTGGATGAAATTCCGGGTGCTTACAAATCTATTGATGAAGTCATGAATCAGCAATTGGATTTGGTGGAAATTGTGGCGACGCTCAAGCAAGTTGTTTGCGTTAAAGGTTGATATTCTCTCCCGCTCGATCGAAGATTCTAGCGGGAGAGAATCTACACTTAAGTTGTTAGCCCCGTGCGATCGCAAAGCGAGAGCGCAAACAGTGCCGCCGCCAAAAATGCTGCAATTGTCCGAACGTGATTCCAAAATGTCCAATCCGTCAAGTATCTCCTCCATAGCGTCGTCCCTTCAGCACTGCTTGGGGAGACGATCGCAAGGGCATCATTGAGGGGGATGTTACAGGCGATCGTCACGCCAATCGTACCAATCAGATAAAGCAGACTGCCCGCCAGCCAATAGAGAGCACTCGGTTGCTCCCATTGCCGTAACGCAAAAATTGTGAGAAAAAGACAAGCCACAGCCGGGCCGAAAAAGGCGACCATAAACCACGGATTGATGACCGTAATATTAATAGATTGCATGGTCGCAATGCCCGGTGCGGCGGGTTGCTGAGCTAGGGCGCGCATCACAAAAGTCGAAAAGGCGAAGAAGATACCAGCACTTAAAGCACTCCCGATCGCGGCGAAAAGAATTAAAGACAAGCGCAAATTTTGAACCATAGCCATCAGACCTCTAGGTGAATTTTTTGTGAGAAATCGTGAGTTTAATAGGACAAACTCGGAGTCTTGCCCAAATAAGTATCGTCGGTGAGTTGCTTTAAGATGAAGTCAGCCACATCAGCCCGCGTGATTTTGAGTTGTGATGTCTTATCAGTGCCGGGAAAACCGTGGCGATAGTTGCCCGTGCGTTCTCCATCGACAAAACTGCCGGGACGCACGATCGTCCAATCCAGTTGACTGTTCTTGACCTCATTTTCTTGCCGTTCGTGGTCTGCCAACACGTTCCGCAAGAGGAATCCAAACATGATGTACTTCCAAAAGAAATTCAGACTTTCCCGTCTATCTACTGCCCCTACAGTTGATTGGCAGATCAAGAGTCGCATTGCGACTTTCTCCATGGCACGGATAATTTGTTGCGTCCCCTGCGATCGGATTGTCCCTGTCATCTTCGGACCGGCTCCGAGGACACAGACCACGGCATCTTGACCGCGTACTGCCTTCTCCACTGAGGGGAGATCCATGACATCCCCTTGAACCACCTCGAGATGGGTATGCTGGATATCGAGCTTATCGGGATTGCGAACAAATGCCGTGACTGCGTGTCCTTGCTCGAGAGCCTGTTTGACCACCTGACGACCCGTCCCGCCAGTCGCTCCAAAAATAACCAATTTCATGTTCTCTGAAGTTCTCCTGAACGATTCACTTTCAGCTTAGGAAAACCATTGAGACTCGACTATCATATTCTTGCGTGACTATCGCGATCTTGCTATAGCTTTTCCGGCTCGTCCCCATAAAATAAAAGAACTGGCATCCGATAGACTTGGCTCGCATCATGAAAAATCCTGCTATCCAACAAGCTGAAACAACGCGATCGTCCCCTGTGTCTAACCGAAGGAAAAACTGGGAGAACATTTGCGTTCAACACTTTCAAAGTCCTGCCGGCGAAGCAAATTGTCTCTACGATCGCGAGCATACGCTTTCCCTCGGGCTGTCCCCTCGTCCGACCCCCTTGCTCCTCGTTCGCGACAAAACCTACACGGGGTTGTATAGTTTTAGGCAAGCAGAATTTTTCAATTGGTCAACAATTACGCAGTTTTTTTAAACTTATTGATTTAAAAACCGCCGAAGAAATGAACAATCAATTAATTTTTCTCAGCAATTATATTCAGAATGATTGAAAGGGGCGATCGCATTTCATTCTTTTGTTAGGCTTTATCGTAAGCAATACTCTTCTTACTCATGTAATTCTCTGGGTAGCTGATGACTGATAACTGAAAAAACTGGTGACTGGTGACTGATTTTGGCATCGACCTGAAATTGCTATATATTACAGGTGACAAGTCTCTGCGCGAGAAAAGAGATCAAAACACCTCCCCCCCAGACCATCGCCCCCCGGGAGGTGTCCTCTTGGGGCATCTCCTGAAAACTGAAGGTTTGAATAACCTACATAATCTCCTTTCTCATACCATTGCACTTCTTCGCCAAATTTAACGTACACCCTATAATTATACTCCCCCGGTTCCCCTCCGCAACTCAACCAGATGTCTTTTTGGACGGAGAACCCAAAACGACCATTGCTATTATCGAGCCAAAGTTGGTTGATAATTCGTAAATCTTCGCAAGGAAAATTCTGGATATCTTCTTCATCTAACCATCCTCTTTCTTCTTTCCTTGCTACCTGAAGCATCACGCGAGCTGTTTCTCGATCTGCGTTTTGCCATTCTCCATTTCTTAAGTATTCTTCTAGGGGTTGATAGAGAGCATCGATCGCATTAACCTTGATACTTTCTAACTCTGCGGCTAACTGGGGATCGAGCTTGCGCGGCGTTTCCTGCAAACACTTATGAGCCAGCGCGATCGCATCTTTCGTCCCAATATCCAAAAGTTCCCGCAAGAAAGAATTGGCATTAAATTGAGCCGTATAGAGTAGAATAGTTTCGCTCCACCAAGCTTCCTGCCAATGTTGTGAAAATAACGCCTCTTGCTTCGTTTCTTGAATTTCCATCGCCGCCAAACAAGCCTGAAAACTGAGATGAGCAAACTCGTAACGCGCATCGCGTTTCACTAACAACTCGCTCACCTGCTCGATCTTGCGCAAAAACTCCAAGGGTGCAAGAGAATCGTCAAAAGGTTCGAGATAAAGTTTCAACTGTTCTAACAGCAATTCTCCCTCGATCTGAGGCTCATTTTCTCGTACCATATACAAAGCCAACTTTTGTAAAACCTGCTGGCATTCTCGCGCCGATAAAGGCATGGTAATGTGCTTGACAAGGGGGCGATCTCCGAGTTGTAATTGAAAGATAGCGCGATAAAGTTCCACGCGGCGATCGGGGAGTTGAATGGCACGAGAAAGATCGCTCGGATCGCTCGGCGCATAACTGTGTAACTGAACGATTAAATTTAACAAAAGGGGATTTCTGGCCAGATCTTCGAGTTCCGATCGCGCCTCCAATTGTTGCAGAAGATTTGCCGCTTTTGCTGCTGCGGTATGAGCAACTGTAGGATGCTTCGGATCGGCGCTAATATGTCGCTCTCGGCAAAGATACCAACAATTTATAAATTGCTCTCGTTGATACGCATTAAACGCCTTGAGAAACAAAGAATTGGGCTTATTTTCTGCCCGGTAACTGCGATAGCCCGCCGGACGAGAAGTGAGAATAAAGAAAGAGCGAGGATATTGACCCATCACCTTTCCGATCCATTGACCCACCAACTCCCGGCAATCTTCCTTCACCTCATCAAAGCCATCGAACATGACCAACATTTTGCCCTTTTGGAGATGCGATCGCGCCCAATTGGTGGGCAGTTTCAAGCCATCCCCCTCCGGTAAAGCGGGAATGTGGTATTTTTCGATGAGAGTTGGTAAATCCAACTTATTTCCCGTGGCAATTTCCTCTTGCCACCTCCGCAAATAGAGCAAAACCGGGAGTAATTTGGGAACATTGCGGCGTTGGAGCTTGTTAGTGTAAAGATAAGTGATGTGGCGCAAGAGCGTCGTTTTCCCATAACCCCCCCAAGCCTGAATCGCCAAACAGCGATAGCCCGCATTGTTCTTGGCTCGCGCGAGAACATCCCAAATTTGCAGTCCTTCCTGACGGGCAACCCGTTCCCTAATCTGCTTGTCCCACTTAAATCCCGGCGGCATGGGCAAATCCCCCTCACTTCCGCGAAAAAAGTCCCCGCTCAACTCCAAAGGAACGAAGATATCCTTGAGTAAAGGCTTAAACGTAGCGGTCAATCCTTCCGCCGTATCGAACAAACAGGCATTTCCCTGACAGCGCAAATAGTTATTATCCGTCCCCGCTAATTGCCACGCGATCGCGAGATCCAAACGCTCTTTAAAAGCAACCAACTGGTTAACATCTTCTCGTCCGCGATCGCGAGAAAGTTCCGATAAACGCTCCAAAACACTTTTAGTATAATTAGCCCAAACCACGCTCACCGCCATTACGGGAAACATCAGCAAAGCCATCAGCCACTCTTGCTCTTTTGCAAAAGAGACCAAAATCCATCCACTCCCTCCCATTGGCATCCACTGGATAAAAGTTTGAGCCGTACCTTGAAGAAACTTCCGAGCCATATTTTGATGAACTTCTAGATCGGAAGATTTTTCCCCCTTCGAGTTAGAAGGTTTCGGTGCATTCGAGTTAGATTTTGGGTCGGACATAAAATCAATCCCAATATTGGCAAAATTGAAACTTGGCTTGTTTTAGCGCTAATGGAAATCCAAAAATTATTTGGGTTATGAGATTGTCTCTCTCGCTTGCGATCCGCCGGGGAATCAAATTCCCCGTCTCATACGAGAAGTCCTCGCTTCGGCATTGCTCAGCGACCACTCAAGAGGACTGTATTCATCAATTTGAGGTAAGCCGATCGCGATCGCAATCCATTTTAATGGATTTTTTATATGAGGCAGGGATTTTCAATCCCTGACGGATCGACAATGAGAAGGACAATCTCATTACGGATTGATTTCCTTAATTTCCATTCAATCCCTAACGGATCGATGGGTAGATCGACTCGCCAGCCAATTTTCCCGAGCAATGAGAGAATCTAACGAGATAGCGATCGCCGATTCCCAATTCCCCATTACCCATTACCCATTACCCAGTAAGATAAGAAAAGCAAATTACGGGAGACACGAGGAGCGGGTGGACAAAGGAACGCTGATCGAATTCAGGTTGCACGGAGAACGACGGCTCGCAGTCGCGGATCGTCCGGAAGGAAAGAAAAACTGGATATTTGTGGACGAGAAGGGTCAGTCCCACTCTCTCAAACCCCAACGGATCGAGTACGAAATTGCCAAAGGCTATGAAGCGACCGAGATCCCCACCTTTCTCGAGTCCGTTTCTCCCTATCTCGATCCGGCTAATTTAGAAGTAGCCTGGGAACTCTTAGTGGAAGAGGGAGAAGGTGTCACCCCGGCAGATTTGGCGCAAATTCTGTATTCGGAAGATACCCCGACCGTTTGTTATGCTGCCTATGTCCTGCTGGCAGAAGATAAAATTTACTTCAAACGGAAAGCCGATCTCTACGAACCCCGTCCCAGCAGCCAAGTTGAAGAAATCAAACACCAAATTGCCGTCCAAGAACAAAAGCAGCGCGATCGCGAAGAATTTTTACAACGACTCCAACAAGCCCTCACCGGAGAAGCGATAGAATGGCCCGATCGCGATCGCCCTCGCTTGGAATCCCTGGAAAAATTCGTGCTTCAACCCGAGCAAACCCATCGCCTCGCAAAAGAAATCCTCGAAACCCTCCATCGCCCCCAAACCCCCGAAGCAGCCTTTAAACTATTAGTAGAGTTGGGTCGATGGTCGGTTCACGAAAACTTATTCCTTCGGCGGAGTGCTTATCCCGTGC
>JBFRWJ010000176.1:0-6250 GCA_051439525.1 Spirulina sp.
TTTAACCCCGTTGCCGGACAGGGCAATCCCGACCAAGATTTAGCCCTGATTCATCAAATTCTCGAGCCGCAAGTCCATCTTCACACGATTTACACCCAACCGGATATTAACCCGATGGAGCAGGCAAAGGAGGCGATCGCGGCGATTCGCGCCCGGAAAACGGAAGGGGATACCGGGTTTATTATTGCTTCGGGGGGAGACGGTACCGTCTCGGCGATCGCCAGTGCCACGATCGCGACGGGCATTCCCCTCGGGGTCATTCCCCGAGGGACGGCCAATGCCTTTTCGGTCGCCATGGGCATTCCCACGAATTTGCGACTGGCCTGCGAAACCATTGTCGCCGGGAATACTCGCATGGTGGATGCCGCTCGCTGCAATGATACCCCAACCATCTTGCTGGCGGGGGTGGGCTTTGAAGCGGGTATGGTGGAGAAGGCGAATCGGGAGCTGAAAAATCAACTGGGTTCTTTAGCCTACGTGTTATCCGGCGCACAGCAACTCTTTACCCAAGAGCCTTTCAAGGCGATCGTGGAAATGGACGGCGAAACGATCGAATTCCAGACAGGAGCCGTCACGGTTGCCAATGCCGCCCCCCCTACCTCGGTAATGGCGCAGGGGTTCGGAGAAGTGATTCCGGATGACGGTCTTCTCGAGGTGACGATTGTTGCGACTCCCGAAACCGGGTTGCAAGTGAATGCGCTCGCCTCTCTGTTTGCCTCCGCCCTCGTCAAGACCCCTTCTAAGCGGAAAGATCTCATCTGTCTGCGCACTAACCGCCTCAAGATTACCACCGATCCCCCTCAAAAATTGGTGGTTGATGGCGAAATCCTCGAAGCGAATCCCGTTGAGTTTGAATGTATTCCCAATGGATTGACGATTTTCACGCCTTTATCAACGTTGTGAATTTAAGACCTGCTGCATATCAACTAAAATCGCGATACCGATCGCAGTGGTCGTCGCGATCGCCAGCCAATAGAAATTTGCGATCGCGACCCCTCGGTTCAGAGCTAACCCCATCACTCCACCGCCCACAATGGGACCGATGGCAAAGGCAATCCCCCAAGATTGATTGCTCCAAGAAAAATAAATCCCCCGCAAGGATTTGGGGGCAATATCCGCCACGAATGCAAAGGCGGAAGGACCGTGGGCAACGGTACCGAGAGCAAATAAGGTCATGGCCACAAAAATGAGCAATATTGTTGCTTGAGGAATGGTTCCGATCGCAGAGAGTGCCAGGAAACCGCCCCCCCAAAATAACATTGCTCCCATTAATCCTTGTAAGCAATTGAAGCCTTTGAGTAGTCGAGCGATGGGGAGTTGCAAAATTGCAGTTAAACTAATGTAATAGGTCACGAAAAAGCTAATTTCTTCAATGTTTAAACGGTTTCCCGTTTCTGAATTGGCAATAAAATTGGTGAGATAGAGAGAAAGAGTCGTATAAATTTGGTTGATGTAGAAAATAAAGAAAGTATTGACGAAAACATAGAGAATAAAGGCGCGATCGCGCCAAACTTTCAGCCAATCTTCTTGCAGATCGAGAGGTTTATTTCCGGCGCGATCGGGTTCGGAAATGGCAAGAGAAATGAGGGTAAAGAAAATTAGGAAAGCCAGTGCTTGCAAGAGGAACAAGATGCGATAATTCCCCCATATTGTAAGAATTTGACCCCCTAAGAACGTCCCGATCGCTAATCCGATGGTGTCGGCAACTGCAGCGATCGCGTAGGCTTCTTGGCGCTTGTTTTCAGCACTCAAGTCGGCTGTAATGGTCTCGATGGACGGCCAGTAAAGACCGATTCCCAAGCCGAAGACAAGATTGGCAAGAATTAAGAGGGGCAAATGGTCTGCGATCGCCAATCCCCCATCCCCCAGAGCGGAAATTGCGGCGGAAAGGAGTAATGTGCCTCGCCTTCCCCAAGACTGAGAATCGCATAAGATCCCGCCTAAAAAACGCCCGCCAATTCCTGCGATCGACTGACAGCCTACGGCAAACCCGACAAGTGCCGCAGGTAAGCCAATTTCATTCACAAAAAAGATTGTGGTATAAAACAAGATAAATCCCGATCCGGTTTGCAGGCACAAGCGTCCGACAGCGAGTATCCAGATTGGTAGGGGCATAAGGGAACGATGAAGGATGAGGGATGAAGGATGAAATGGGGAACGGACAATAAAAAGCGATCGCTGTTTTCGGGTAGAAGTGCGATCGCGATGTCAAGTTTTTGTTATAAAACTTTATAAAACGATTAATCCAGATATTAGTCCAGATAACCAATCAGCGTGGCAATATCTTCAACATCATTAGGGGCAACGGGGCGATTTCCCATTACCTTGTAAGTTTCGCTAATGGCTAAATGGCTTTTGGTAATGGGGCGATTCCCCGATACGACAATGCTGCTGCTGACTTCCAAACCACTGGAAATGACGGGGCGTTCTCCCATCGAATTATAGGTTCCCACGACATTGAGATGGCTCGGTTCGACAGGACGATTTTGCGGCAGGGGAAAAGAGTTTTGGTAAACTTGGATACCTGTTGCTTCCCCTTCGGTTTTGTTGTCTTCAGCTTTGTTTGCAGGTGCTTCTTTGACTGTCACGGTTTCCCCCTCCTGAGAGTTTTTTGGACGTGTGCCGTTTTTAGTAGCGTTTTGACTCATGCGCGTTACTCGATGAGATGAAAAGAGCTGTTACACGAGGTAAAGTCTGTTTCTCTTGATTTTAATGGTGTTTTAACATTTAGTGGGAATTTATATTTTAACCCTACACCGATCTTTCCCAAAAGTCGATAAAAATCAATAATCAGCAAGATAAGTTCAAACTCAGATGCGAGAGATCCTTGTTTTTAAGTGAGACCAATGAAGGTTGGTATTGTTTATGTTAGGTCGGATGGGGTAAGGCGATCGGGTACTCGCAACATTCGTTCTTCAACAGCTGCCCAAGTATGGGGAGAAACTGTGGCGGCAGCTTCTTTGCATTCAATTAAAATTCGGGTTGCGTAGTAATAGTTATCAATTTCTTTAATTTCTTTTTTCGTCCAGTTGATTAATTTAAATTGGAGGTTAAAAGCTGTTAATAGTGTATCGCGAATCTGTCGGGCAAAAGAGCGACAAACCTCTTTTGGATCATCTTTATCGGGAATTTTCTTTTGTAAGTTTTTCCATTTACTCAGTAATGCCGAAATATCCAAATCGGTAAACACGGGTTGTAATTGATTCATTCGTCCTGTAGCCTGAATTAACCGTTTAAAGGCGTAAGCGTTGACATTAGCATTAGTGTAAGCGATGGTGTAGGCAATAGTGTAGGCGTAGGCGATGATGTTGGCGATAGCGATAGCGTAGGCATTAGCGTTGGCATAGGCATTGGGGTTAGCATTAGCATTGGCATAGGCAATAACATAAGCATTAGCGTTGGCAATGGCAGTAGTGTTGGCAGTAGTGTTAGCATTGGCATTGGCAATAGCATTGGCATTGGCAATAGCATTAGCAATAGCGGTGGCGTTAGCAATAGCTCTTTTTACAACAAGCGACAGTGTTCCTCCAGAATCTTTAGTTTTTTGTTCTGCCCATTGTAAAATTGGAACTAATTTATCTTTGTAAAGTGGTTTTTCTAATAATTGTTCAATGGTCTGCTGTATTTTAACTAAAAGTCGATCCGCTCTTTACGGCCTTTCATTAACCCTGCAACCAGTAAAAAAACTTCTTTCCATGTCGGATCGAGTAAATGATTGGCAACTAATTTGTCAATCGTGTCATAATCTTTATCATTATCAACAATATATTGTGCAGTTAGATATTCCTGCAATGTTAGATGAGAGAAAGAGTAAATCTCTTCCGCACGTTCGACCAAAATTCCTTGCTGTACGGCAATAGCATTTAAAACAGCTTCTCCATTCAGATATTTTGGAGCATTCAGATTCTCTTCCAGAACTCTTTTGATCGCATTTATAAGAGAGCGTTTCTCGAAAAATAATTGGTCTTCAATGAAATTTGTATAAGCAATTTCTGCTAAGAGAATTTCCTCGAGTTCGACTTGTCGAGAGAATTGATAAACAAGTGTCTGTCTGCTTTCATTGAGATTTTCTCTGACTCCTTCGATCGCTTTCTTTCCTTGTTCCTTAAGGATATTCGTTAAAATTCCTCCAGCAATGGGTGCAAGCGTCTCCGTTGCCAGAGCGACTAACGTACTAATCGCCATAAAAAACTCAGATCTCGTTTATCTTCAGTTCTTCACCTATCCTAGCTCATCCCTCCGAAATTATCTCCTTTTCTAACAGCCATTCTCGCAAATAGAGAAAAAACGGTAAACCGCAAAAGGCTAGCCACCGAACACACCGTCTGGCGTACCAACAGAAAAAAAGCCATTAGGGGTTGACATTTACCATCTAGTAGGTAGATCGTGAACTCATGAAAGAAACCGCTCAACAAATTCTAGATGTAGCTCAAGAGCTCGTGCGTTGCCGAGGGTATAGCGCCTTCAGCTACGCCGATATCTCAAAGCAGGTGGGCATTCGCAAAGCCAGCATTCACTACCACTTCCCCTCCAAGGAAGAATTGGGCAGAGAGTTGGTCAAGCGATACCGCACCGCCTTTCAGCAAAAGCTCAAAGGCATTGAGCACTCAGAGTCCGATCCTCAAAGGCAACTACAAAAGTTTGTCGGGCTCTACCGGGACGGACTCAGTGAATGCCAGATGTGCCTATGTGGTATATTGTCGGCTGAAATTGAAGTACTGCCCGACTCCGTTCAGCAAGAGGTCAGGACTTTTCTTTCAGAGGCGAGAGTCTGGCTACAAGATGTTTTGGCAGCAGGAGAAGCGGCAGGTTGCCTACAACCGCGCATCTCTCTAGAGACCGAAGCATTACTCTTACTGGCGACCGTTCAAGGGGCACAGTTGATTGCCCGCACTGCGGAAGACAGCGAAGCGACTTTTGATGAAATTGCCAAACAGCTTTTAGCAACCCTCTGCATTGACCATTTTTGAATTTTGAATTGATTTGACAGCTCATTTTTTTGTCCATTCGTCTACCTACTAATAGGTAGTTTTTAAAAGTGAGTTGACCCTAAAGTGGCTAACTACTGAAATAGTTATCCACCGCGATTGACGCTTCCCGTGCTTGTCTGTCTCGATTTCCACTCTTCGCTTTACTGCTTTTATCATGACCCCTTCAGCCCTTCCTCATTTCCATTGGTTTCAATGCGACTAAACTGAAAGCAAAATCGATCGCAAAGGAAAATAGCAAGATGGCAGTGGATTACGATATCGTCGTGATTGGGGGCGGTTCTGGCGGTTTGGTGGTGGCTAGCGTCGCCGCCCAACTCAAGGCTAAAGTGGCTCTGGTGGAGAAGGAAAAACTGGGAGGAGACTGTCTCTGGTATGGATGCGTCCCCAGTAAATCCCTCATTCATGCCGCCCGAGTGGCTTATGAAGTCAAACACGGCTCTCGTTTCGGCATCTATACCGATCCCCCCCAAATCAAATTTGAGGAAGCAACGGGATACGTGCAAAGCGTGATTAAAGCGATCGAGCCTCACGATTCTCCCGAACGATTTCGCGGGTTGGGGGTTGAGGTCATTTTTGGCTCGGGACAGTTCGTCGATCGCGAAACTTTTGAGGTCAACGGACGGCGATTAATAGCGCGATCGTTTGTCGTTTCTACCGGCTCTCGTCCCGCGATCCCGCCCGTTGAAGGATTAAAAGAAGCAGGTTTTTTAACCAACGAAAAAGTGTTCTCCTTACAAGAACGCCCGGATTCTTTAGTTGTTATTGGAGCCGGGCCCATTGGTTGCGAATTGGGGCAATCTTTCCATCGTCTGGGATCTCAAGTGACAATTATCGCCAGTCGCGACCAGATTATGCCCAAGGAAGACCCAGAAGCGGCAGCAGTGGTCGAAAAACAATTAGAATCGGAAGGCATTCGCATCCTCAAGAAATCTAGGGCGAAAAAAGTCGAAATCATTGATGGGAAAAAATGCTTGTGGGCGGGTCCGAAAGATGGAGAAGACGAGAAAATTATCGCTGATGAAATTTTAGTTTCTGCGGGACGCATTCCTAATGTGGAGAGTTTGAATTTAGAAGTGGCAGGAGTTAAATACGATAAAAAAGGCATTAAAGTCGGCTTGGATTTACGGACGACCAATCCGCGCATTTTAGCGTGCGGCGACGTTATCGGCGGCTATCAATTTACCCACGTTGCCGGCTATGAAGCCGTGGTAGCCGTCACCAATGCCATGTTTTCTCCCATCACGAGACTGAAACCGAGT
>JBFRWJ010000177.1:0-12916 GCA_051439525.1 Spirulina sp.
CTCCCCCACCCCAAAAACCGCCCCCCTGAAACGCTGCCGTATTATTGGCGATCGTGGTTTGGGTAATGCTTCCCGGTACTCCGGCAATCAACATCGCCCCTCCCAGACTATTCCCTCCCCCCTCCGATACCACCTGATTGCTGCAAAAGGAACTATTGGCGATCGCAAAAGCAGAGTTATCCCCAATCCAAAACCCCCCTCCCTGTACATGAGCGCGATTGTTGAAAAACATCACATTTGTAACTTTCAACTCGGCACCGCCTCCCACGCGCATCCCGCCCCCAAACGATTCCCCCTTGCGATCGGGGATAATTTCATTGTTGGCGATCGTGCTATTCTCCACAATGATTGTATCCCCCGGATAGGCATAGAGGAACAACCCGCCCCCCTGTCCCGCCCCGCGACTGCCCGCAATGCGACTGTTGCGGATGATAATTTGCCCTCGGGTGCGGGCATTATTCGTCGCCGAGGCACCATCGGTATAAATCGCCCCCCCGTAACCGCCGCTACTAATGCCTCCCAGCCTTCCGCCTCCCGCCGAAGCATTATCGATAAACGTAGAATTCTCAATCGTGAGATTCCCCAAAAGACTGTTAATCGCGCCTCCCACAGACCCGCGATTGTTAGTAAAAGTGCTATTTCTACTAGTGAGATCTCCTTCGCTCGCCCCCGCGATCGCGCCCCCTCCTCGCTCTTGAGTTCCCGACGTGCCATTATTCCCAACAAATGCACTATTGAGGATGGTAGTTTGGCTTTGGTATCCCGTCCATAAGCCGCCTCCTCCGTCTCCCGTGGAAACATTATCTCGCAGGGTACTATGTTCGAGGACGAGAGTGGTTTGCGCCTCGGTACGAATGCCCCCTCCCAAACCATCTCCTCCCGCTTTCCCATCGGCAATAATTAAATGACCCAAGGTGACATTAACCCCCGGTTGATTAATATTAAAAACCCGATGGTTTTGATTTCCACTGATAACGATTCCGGGGGCATCTTTGCCATCAATGGTTAAATTTTTGGGGATGGTTAATTCTTCAGCGAGAGTAATTTTTTGTCCGGCGAGATTGGGGGCAAACGTAATCGTTTCTCCCGAGGCGGCATTCGCGATCGCTGCTCGCAAACTGCCCGGGCCGCGATCGGCGGCATTGGTGACAAGGCTCATAAAATATTCAAGGGTAGATTTCTCAATTATTGACCGATGGAGTGAATCGAAGTTCCGAAAATGCTTAAAAAAAATTATCTTAAATTGACTTGCCACTCTAGATTATACCGGATATGTTGAAACATAAAGAGCAACAAAACTCAATTAATATTATGGATACTATCGAACGCATGGCAGCAAACTATAAAAAGCTGCCCCATCAAAAAGAAGCCTTCGCGTATATTGAAGAACAACTCGGACAAGAAAAAATCCAAAAAGCTCTCGAACTCTATCGCGCTCCCGACGACCCAGAAACCGGAAAATCTTTACCCGGCGAAGTTCCTTATTCTGGCGTACAGTTAATTAAACAGTTTGAAGGTTGCCATCTCAACGCTTATCCCGACCCCCTATCGGGAGGCGAACCCATTACCATTGGTTGGGGAAGTACGCGAAAAAGAGACGGAAGTCAATTTCGCTTGGGAGAAAAAATCACCCAAGAAGAAGCCGACGATCTCTTAGAATATCAGCTCGAACAAGATTATCTCCCGCTCCTCGAAAAAATTCCCATTTGGTCGGAATTGAACGAAAATCAACGGGGTGCGCTTATCAGTTTTGGGTATAATTTAGGGGCGCATTTCTACGGCGCGAATGGTTTTGAAACGATGACCCGGGATCTTAAAGAACGTAATTGGGGAGATATCCGACGCGCCTTCTTATTATATGTCAACCCGGGCAGTAATGTTGAAGAAGGATTGCGAAGAAGAAGAACCGCAGAAGCCGACTTATTCCTTTCTGAAGCCTCTTATCCCAAACCCGTCGTGAGTGAAGGAATCAACTGGAAAGACGATAACGCCAAAGTTTCAAAATTTTTTACAGTAGGTGAAGTCACTCAACGGGATGTACGACGCATTCCCAGGGATCCTAAAATCATTAAAAATATCCTCGATATTGCCAAAGAACTCGATAAGATCCGAGAAGAATGGGGCGGACCGCTTGTGGTCACATCTTGGAATCGTCCTCCGAAGGTTAATCGAGAAATCGGCGGTGCGAGAAACTCCCAACATTTGTACGGGGGAGCTGCGGATATTAAACCTCTTGGCAAGGATGTTTACGATCTGCAAAGTTGGTTGGATGAGAATTGGTACGGCGCTCTCGGTTATGGTGCAAAAAAAGGTTTCGTTCACCTCGATATTCGCAATGGGAAAGGATGGAAATCGGGAGGAGAAAAAGGCGTTCGCTGGAATTATTAAAAATCGAGCCGCTATTGACCCGATCGGACAATAGCGGCTCTTGAGATTAGAAAGTAAACGTCGTTCTGATCGCGCCAATGGTAATCGGATCGTTAGCCGTATTGTGCAACGGATTCATGATGAGAATAAAACCGGGGGTAATGGTCAAATAATCCGTGATTTTGATGCGATAAAACGCCTCGAGGTGATAGGTGCGATTGGGTTGACCGCCTCCGGGAGCCGTGAGGATTTCCCCATTGGTGAAGAAACTGGGAACGTTGCGCGCTTGGATATTGTTGGCGTTATCGGCGGCTGCCATGGTACTGCTAATAATGCGCGGCGGTTGTCCGAAATAGATTCCCAATAAGTTCCCTTCACCGCCCAAATCATTAAAGTTGAGGAAGGCCATCCAATTCAGGGTTTCGACAATTCCCTCGGCAGGAATATAATCGGAAGCCGTGTAACCGAACCAACTGCCAAACGTGATCTCCGGAATGATGCGCCATTCCATACCAATCCCAAAGGCATTGGTACTAATGGGCGCTCGCCCGTTAAAGACAGGGTTGGTATTGCCAATCACGACTTGGTTGTCCCCAATGGAAGTTCCCAAAAACCCAAAGGGATCGTAGGCATTAATGTATTGCAGGGTGACATCCATATCATCGGAGGGAGAAACCACAAATTGCAACCCGAAACTCGTCGTGGCCAGATCGCCGCCAAATAAACTGCCATTGCCCCCATCTGCAAGGAAGTTCGCTGCATAAACCCCCTGCAAGCTCATACTATTATTGATTTGCCAGTCAAAGCCGATGCCGCTATTGCCATTGCCAATGCTGAGAATGGGGTTGCGTTGGGCAAAACGAGAAAGCGGACCGCTTCCCGCACTTTCAATGCGGTTGGTGCCGCGAAAAACGTTAACCGGGGAGATTCCTCTCGGTCCCACCATAACGGCGAGGTTATCCGTGACGAGATGGCGATAGTTAAGGTCGCTTAAGCGGAAGTCGTTATTGTTGTCTCCTGCAAAAGCCAAACCGATGTAGTTAAAAAGGTTTCGGCTACTCGCATTCGTCGTTACGTTATTGCCATCTCCAGCTTGGAAACTGGTCAGTAATAAGCTGCGGGGGCTGAATTGAGTAAAGAGACTGAGTTGGACGTTATGAATGAGCGTGGTTTCCGTGTCTTGGTCGATGAAGGTATTGGTCGCCAAAAAATAGTTGTTATTGGCGCTGCGTGCGGTTGCCCCGATAATCGCTTGACCGAAGAGTTTAGTGGTGGTGGAAAAGGCATTATCTTCGAGAAACTGAACCCGCGCTTCCAAATTATCGACTTCCGTGCCGATTTCTGCCAGTTCCTCTTCAAATTCCCGCATCAGGCGCTCTAGCACCGCCATATCTTCTTTTGTCGCCAGATCCCGGGTGGCCTCGGCTAAAATTCGCTCGATTTGTTGCAAGCAGGCGTTTAATCCGGCAGCGAATTCATAGCGGGTCATCGCCCGATCGCCCCGGAATGTTCCGTTGGGATATCCTGCCAAGCAGTTGTAACGCTCGATTAGATCGCTTAAGGCTTGAAACGCCCAATCTCCGGGGGATACATCTCGCAACTCGAAGACATCGTTAATTTGTGCCATCGGATCGACGACATCGAGGCTGTCCTCGGGCAGGACGGCGAGGGTAGGCAAAATTTCCGGGGTGGCTCCGGGAGGAACGCCCGCCATTTCCTTGCTTTCCCAGTCTTCTGGAGCGATCGCAGCAGCATCGCTTTCGGCTTTGGCTGCCATCTCCAGGACTCGCACTTGCGGCTGAGAGGTGGCCCCGATCGGCATCAGGGTATCGAAACCCGATTCTAAGAGGGCAGAGCGACTGAGGGGATGCAGGGGAATGGTTTGGGGGGCGGTTGCCAAGAGCGGGCGATTGCCATTTGCTGAGGCTTCCGCAGGTGCATTCGCTAAGACCATGAATTCTGTCCCTGGGGCATCCTCGGGCAGAAGGGAAAGGGGAGATTGTCTCGAAGGAGTCATTTCTAACTTAATCGAGACTTCTTCGACGTTGAACTCTTCTTCTTTCTCCTCGAAGAGAGAAGCATCGACGGGACTTTGAGAATTAATGGCGAGGGAAAAGGAAGAATCTCGATTCGATTCTAAGAACATTTCGCGATCGCGACCCTCGAGGGGGATGACGGTTTCTTCCGTCGAGAAAGTTGGTTGGGGAGCTTCCACAATAGAGGATTCGGAAGGCACTCTTGCTAGAGCGACAGTAGAATCGGCCAAAATGCTGAAAACACCGAGCAATAAAGCCGAAGAAAGCGTTTTTTCTAAATTACCTTGGGATTTCACGAGATACCGACTCCTCAAAACACCAGTAATTAATGCGACAGAAGATTGGGAAACCTTCTGACCTATCATTCTACGCATTTTAAGCGATCGCGATCGCTTAATTCTCGGAAAAACAGGGGAACATTGTCCCGAAACCCCCAATTTTCTCGGCTTTGATCCTTCTGAGATTGGAAAGATAAAGAATTGTATTTTTTCTTTATCCAAAATAAATATGCTGCTCGATCAGTTCGCGCTTTTCTCTAGTACGAATTGTCATGTAGCGGGATAGCGATCGCAAATTCCGTCCCTTCGCCGGGGGTGGAAAAACACTCCAAACGTCCGTGATGTTTCCGAACAATAATTTCTTGGGAGATCGATAATCCCAATCCCGTCCCTTTTCCCGGGGGTTTGGTGGTAAAAAACGACTCAAAGATTTGCTCTTTCATTTCGGCAGGAATTCCCCCCGCGTTATCGCGAATGCAAATTTTAATCCAATCCCCTTCTTGTCGCGTTTGCAGCCAAATTTTGGGCGAGGTGCGGGTCTCTCCCCCTGCGGTCACAGGGGGGACTTCCCCGTCTGAGACATCTGTGTATTTGTCTTCGAGGGCATCGATCGCATTGCTTAATAAATTCATAAAAACTTGATTGAGCAGACCGCCATAACAGGGGATGCGATCGGGTAAATCCCCATAATTTTTCTCAATTTTAATTTCGGGTTTATCTGCGGTTGCTTTCAAACGAGTCGTTAAAATCGTTAAGGTTGAATCCAAACCCTCATGGATATTCACCGGATTCATGCAGGTCTCATCCAGACGCGCAAAATAACTGAGAGATTTCACGATCTTGCGAATGCGTTCCGTTCCCAATTCCATGGACGCTAAAACTTTCGGAAAATCTTCTTTTAAAAAATCTAATTCGATATCTTCTATCGCTTCTGCGATCGCGTCAACGGGTTCGGGATAATATTCTTGATAAAGAGCGAGTAACTCCATCAAATCGTTAGCATATTGACGGGCGGGAATAAGATTTCCACAGGTGAAACCTACGGGATTTTTGATTTCATGGGCGATTCCTGCCACCAATTCTCCCAAACTCGATAATTTTTCCCCCTGCATTAATTGGCTTTCGGCTTTGGCTAATTTTAAGTTGATTTGTTGTAATTGCTCGGTCTGTGTTTTATATTTTGTTTCTAATTCTTGACAAGCTCTTTCCATTTGCTTGTGTTGGGTAATATCGGCGACCCAACCTTCATAATAAAGAGAATTGCCCTGCTCGTCTCTAATGATTCTCCCGGTTTCGGAAATCCAGATCGCCTCGCCATCGCGACGACAAATTTTTGTTTCAAAACTCTCAATTGTTCCTCGGGTTTTAATTAAGTTTTGTAAATCACAATACTGTTCCTCTTCGACATAAAGTTGTGGGTCGAAGGTTGGAAAAATTTGCAGGAACTCTTCGGGGGAATGATAACCATAAATCCTCGCAAATGCTTCGTTAACCCAGAGATAGCGACCCTCGACAGTCATTCTAAAAATGCCCATAGCGGCACGCTCTAATAAACCCTGACAATCTCGCTCGAGTTGTTGGGAATACTGAAGCGCTCGGGCTAATTCTCGTTCGAGTTGTGCTGCATCTTGATTTACTTTTCCTTCAGGCAAGGAAATCGAATTTGGGGAGCAAGATTCCTCATGATGGATTAACATTTTTCTGTTGTGGATTGCATTTATTCTCTACCTTGATTGTTGTATTGTCTGCATTGTTTTAGGGTGACAGCCATCTCGAGAGCATCAGTTACCGCTCACTTCATTTATGCGATCGCGATCGCAGCTCGGAGGATTGGGCAACGGCGAAAGAATTTTGCTCTGCTTTCTCAATTCCCTCATTCTCAGCAACTCGGCTGGATTTTCCCCAAATTTCCGAGACCTCCTCTTGACACTGTGTAAAATAAACACTATACTTTGTGTATAAGTTACACGAAAGGCGATCGAGAGTCGCGAGTAACGAGTCGGAAAATTAATACCGATTACCCCTTACCCATCACCTAAAACAATGAATACGATTACATTGCTTCCCCTTCCCTCCTTCTTCGACACCAGTACCGTCGGCGAAGTTTGGCGAGTCCCCTACCAAGATCGCGCCGCACAAGCGAAAGATTGGGCAAAACGCTGGAATATTCAACCCGCAGCCAAAGATAAAACGCGAATTTGTTTGATGGCGATTGACGTACAGAATACCTTTTGCATCCCTAAATTTGAACTCTTTGTGGGAGGGAGATCGGGGACCGGCGCGATCGATGATAATCGCCGTTTGTGCGAGTTTATCTATCATAATTTAGGGACAATTACGGAAATTGCACCCACGATGGATACCCATACCACTATGCAGATTTTCCATCCTTTCTTTTGGATTAATGATGCAGGAGAACATCCCATTCCTGCAGCAACCACGATCGCCTTAAACGACATCCAAAAAGGAGTTTGGAAAGTCAATCCTGCCGTTGCTTACAGTCTCGTCAATGGCAACTATTTGGCTTTACAAAATCACGCTTTCCACTATGTCAAGAGATTAGACGATGAGGGGAAATATCCTCTGACGATTTGGCCGTATCATTCTATGTTAGGTGGAATCGGTCATGCCTTAGTTTCTGCAGTCGAAGAAGCTCTCTTTGTCCACAATATCGCCCGCAATAGTCAAACGCGATTTGAAATCAAAGGTGGCAACCCTTTAACGGAAAATTATTCCGTGCTTCGTCCCGAGGTTTTAGAAACTGCTGACGGTCGTCCCATTGCGCAGAAAAATACTCGATTTATTCAAAAATTATTGGATTTTGATGCGGTCATTATTGCCGGACAAGCGAAGAGTCATTGCGTAGCATGGACGATTGAGGATCTGCTAACAGAAATTCAAGCTAAAGATCCAGATTTAGCTAAAAAAGTTTACTTGTTAGAAGATTGTACCTCTGCCGTTGTCGTACCCGGTGTGGTTGATTTTACAGACCAAGCCAATGCTGCCTTCGATCGCTTTGCTAAAGCCGGAATGCACTTAGTTAAATCCACCGATGCCCTAGAAACTTGGCCGGGTTTGAGTTTATAAATTGCCAAAGTTTACTATACTGTAAGAAAGTTGGAGATTTTCCCATGATCAAAGCGTTGCCCAAACTCCTCAGCTTTGAAGAATTTCTGGATTGGTATCCGGAGAATGGAATCTACGAACTACACGAAGGAGTTATTGTCGAATTGCAACCTACAGGAAGTCACGAAGAAATTTCAGAATTTATTAACGAACAATTCATTCTGGAAATTCATCGTTTAAAATTGCCTTTTTTGGTTTCGAGTGGATGTATTGTCAGACCTCCCAATGCTGACACGGGTTACAAGCCGGATAAAATTGTTTTAGATAAAACGGTTTTAAGTGACGAGCCACTCTGGAAAAAGCGATCGACAGTTTCTCAGGGTAAAACCGTCAAGCTCTTGCTTGAAGTAGCCAGTACAAATTGGCGAGATGACTACCTCAAAAAACTCAAAGATTATGAGGAGATGAGAATTCAGGAATATTGGATTGTAGATTATTTGGGATTAGCAGCGACTCGATATATCGGCTCTCCTAAATCGCCAACGATTTCAATTTACTCATTAGTGGAAGGAGAATATCAAGTCACTCGTTTTCGAGGAGAAGAAAAAATTGTTTCTCCGACTTTTCCCGAACTTCAATTAACTGCAACACAGATTTTTAACGCAGTGATTTAAAGTAATGGCCATACTGAATCAGCCTTCCTCTTTAACACGGTATCGCATTAGACTATGAGCAAGTTGGAGATTTTCCCATGATCCAAACACTTCCCAAACTCCTCAGCTTTGAAGAATTTCTGGATTGGTATCCGAAAAATGGAAGCTATGAATTACATGAAGGAGTAGTCGTTGAATTGAAACCGACAGGAACTCACCCAAAAATTTCGGGATTTCTAACAATTGAATTTGGCATAGAAGTTCAGCGCTTGAAATTGCCCTTCTTTATTCCAACAAAACTTAAAGATTATGAGGAGATGGAAATTCCAGAATATTGGATTGTAGACGATTTGGGATTGGCAGCCACTCGATATATTGGGTCTCCCAAACTGCCGGTAATCTCAGTTTATTCATTAGTAAACGGAGAATACCAAGTTACTCGGTTTCGAGGAGACGAAAAAATCGTTTCTCTGACTTTTCCCGAACTTCAATTAACCGCCAACCAAATCTTTAACGCAGCGAAATAACGCGATCGCAAAACCCATGAAAAAAGCTGTCATTTTTAGCGGTGCCGGACTCTCGGCAGAAAGCGGAATTCCCACCTTTCGAGATCGGGGCGGACTCTGGGATAATTATCCCATTGAAGCGGTGGCATCTCCGGAAGGATGGGCAAAAGATCCGGCGTTGGTGTTGGACTTTTATCGGCAATGTTTTGAACAAATGCAAAACTGTAAACCCAATGCCGCACATGACGCGATCGCGCGACTTCAAGAAAAATTTGAGGTGCTTTGTATCACCCAAAATATCGATACTTTGCTGGAAAAAGCAGGAGTCAAAAATGTTATTCACATTCACGGACGCATCGATTATGGAAAATGCGAATGGCACGTTTCCATTCCTCCCAGAAATGCTGAATGGGAGTGCGATTATCGGACAGAAATAACTCAGGCGATCGAGCTGAGCGATCGCTGCCCCAAATGCAGCAAACAATTGCGTCCCGATGTAGTTTGGTTTGGAGAAGCCGTGTTTCTTCCCAAACGGGAAATTCGCCAAATTTTACCCGAAGTAGAAGTGTTTATCGGGGTAGGAACCTCAGCACGAGTTTATCCGGCATCGAGTTTATTGTATTCCTTTGAGGACGTACCGCAAAAGTATTTTATCGATCCCGATCCTCCCAGTCATTTACTGTTAGGTTATACTCTTCTCCGAGGAACGGCGGTGGAAAAAATGCCGGATTTAGTCTCATCTTTACTTGCCCTTTAGCCAAAATCTCCAAAATCGATCGAGAAAATTGGGTAGATTAAAATCAGCACTATGAAAAACCCGCCGACGATCGCCAACAATCCCCCAAATTGACCCATGCGATCGCGAAGTTTATCGGATTCCGATTTTCCTCTTACTGTTAATCCGATAAGGATTAGGGAATGAGAGAGACACAAAATTGCCCCGAAGAAAACGATCGACCACGCGATCGTTAGTAATTCCTGCCAATTTCTACTATAGAGTTCCCGATAAATTCGAGTCGTAATGCCACCTTGAGGAACGGTAACGAACAATTCGTGGAAGCCGATCTCAAGCATGAATTTGGCAAAGACAATGCAAAGGCTTTCCCACAGCAAAGATTGCCAATTTTTCCGAAGAAATCGACAGATTTTTAAACAATTCAGAGTCATCTACGTTTGTCAAATTAAAATTTAAAGGAGATTATCATGAGTCAAAATGCACCGGATCTCAACAATCTTTTTCAATCCGCACAAGATGATGGGTTGCTGTCTAACGCATCCATGCAAGCCTTGAATGTCATTGACATCGGTGCGGAAATTCAAGCGGGTTTGGGGATTAATGTGGATGACGTGACTGCCAGTGAAGTGGTTCTGGTGACTATTATGCCAGACGATTCCGGCTCGATTCGCTTCGGGGGAAACTCCCAAGCAGTACGGGGGGGACATAATTCGGTTTTAGATGCCCTGAGCAGCACCAAACAACAGGATAGCATTCTCATTCACACCCGCTATTTGAATGGGTTCGTTCTTTATCCCTATTGTCCCCTCTCCCAAGCAGTGCGAATGAATCCCAAAAATTACAATCCCAACCAAGGGACTCCCCTCTACGACCAAACCGTGGTTTTGCTGGGAACCGTACTGGCAAAAGCGCAGGAATTTGAGGATAATGGCGTTCCCGTGCGGACGATTACCCTGATGATTACCGATGGCGCAGACGAACATTCTCGGCGATCGCAAGCCCAGGATGTGAGGGCGATCGTTAAGGATATGTTACGAGCAGAAAATCACATTATTGCCGCCATGGGCATTGATGACGAATACACGGATTTTCGCAAAGTTTTCCAAGATATGGGCATTCGGGATGAGTGGATTTTAACCCCCGGCAAAAGCGAAAAAGAGATTCGCCAAGCCTTCCAAGTCTTCTCCCAGTCGGCAGTCCGGGCCAGTCAGGGTGCGGGCAGTTTTTCCCAATCCTCTTTGGGCGGATTTGGGGGTTAGTTCGCTGTTCCCCGTTCCCTGATGTTAGGATGAGGCTAGAATTTTCAACTGAGGCTGAGGGGTAACAAAAATGCAGCTTGCTTCGCAGATCGATAAAGCGAAAATTTATGCTGCTGGAGCGACAGTGACGCGGGTTGCTCAACTGCAACTCGGAGAGGGGCAAGTTCCCGATCGCGTGGAAATTCCCGATCTTCCCCTCGCCCTCGAGGACGGGAGCGTCACGGCAAAAATTGAGAGCAATCTGCCCGAGCCCGCGATCGCGACGGATATTAAAGTAGGGGTAGCCCTCCCCTCCTCCCGTCAAGATTGGCAAGAACCCCCCTTAGAAACGGAAATGCGCGCAGCCCGAGAAGAAGTCGAAGGATTGGAAGATGCGATCGCGATCGTCGAAAATGAGATCGGCATCCTCAACGGCTTGCAAATTCCCGATCGCCCCCAAGGCGAAAAAGGGAAAGCCCCGCCCCTATCTCCCATTGCCCCGAGGTTGGAACTAGCGAACTATCAAAGCGAACAGCTCGCATTGCGAGTGCAAGAAAAGCAAGGAATCGCCGAACGGTTGCGGCTGGCAAAAGAGCATTTCCGGGACTTAGAACAGCGTCAGAGGCGAGCTTCCACCGCCAAACAGGCACGACCCGACGAACTGCGAAAAACCGTGACGATCGGCTTAAATTATGAAGGGGATACCAGCCGTTTTGCCGAGCAACAGTTAATTCTCGAATATTTCATTCCCGGTGCCCGGTGGACTCCCGCCTATGTTTTCCGCATCGACAGCCGTCAAAATCGCGCTCTGGTTGCCGTCCGCGCCCTGATTTGCCAGCGTACCGGGGAAGATTGGACGGGGGTGCGCTTGGAACTGTCTACCGCAGAACCGGCGACTTGGTGCGAACTTCCCGAACTTGCCTCTCTCCGCATCGGACGCGCCCAACCTTCCCCCAAAAAACAGGGATGGCGCAGTCCTCCCGTGGGGGTTGAATTATTATTTGCCGACTACGATCGCGATCGGCGACAGCCCCAATACAGCGATTCCCCTCAACTCAGACTGCCTTCCCTCTCTCCCCTTCCCTCTCTCTCTAGGAGATACGAAGAAATCGACGAATTTGAGGATGTGCTCTATAGCATGATGGAACTGGAGAGCGAGGAAGAATATGGCACATTTTCAGAACTCGAGTCCGCAGACATGGCAGCAGGAGGGTTCGGTGCTGCCTCCGAAATGTCTTTACCCCTCTCCTCCGAAAAATCTATCGGGCGTATCCCCGCACCCCCGAAAGCACGAAAAAAAGCAGCTCGTCAAGCCAGAATCAATGCCCTCACCGCGAACGAGGGTCGTTGGGAAACAGCGAAGGTTAACGATAAAATCCCCGGAGGCATCCAGGGAGAGATCGAGATCGAATCTTTTGCCAATTTGCTTTCTTACGGTTCTCTAAGGTTGAGAGATGCGAGCGATCGCAACCAACGGGGCAAACTTTTCCTCGCCCAAACCTCGGAACTGTATCTCGAAGTCCTGCAACGCCAACACATTAAGGTCGATTTTAATCTTTTAGGAATCGTCCAACAAGAGGTACGGCGAGCGCAACAATGCCTCAATCTGCCTCTCCCCCAAGGCGGGAGCAACGTGCGTCAAGCGGCGGGATCGTTTGACTATGCCTATCGCGCCGATGGGATTGCAGACATCCCCAGCGACGGACAATTTCATTCTGTCGCCCTCACCCAACAGGACGCCGAAATGGAAATCCGCTATGTTGTCGTGCCGAGGGAGGACGAAAATGCTTTTCGCGTGGCCATTCTGTGCAATCCTCTTATTGCCCCCTTGCTTCCCGGTTTGGCGGATATTTATCTCAATGACGAGTATCTCTTTTCCCGTCCCATTGCCACGGTACCGCCAAAAGGTAAGCTGGAATTGGGGTTAGGAGTCGAACAGGGGATTAAAACCGCCAGAAATACAACCTATCAGGAAACGCGATCGGGTTTTGCCATGGTGGGTGCCAACAAATTCGAGCATCGCATTGAGATTGAAG
>JBFRWJ010000178.1:0-16617 GCA_051439525.1 Spirulina sp.
GTCCTAACGGAAGACCCCAAAGCATAGATATGCTATCTTATCCTCATCCCGCCATAATCTGAGATTTGGCGGGATGAGGATAAGATTAACTTAACTTGCTAATTGCCATCGGCATAATCTTTGTAACTAGCACGTTGGGTTAAAATTATCGTTCTTGTGAGACTTCACGGGTTCGGAGATACAGTGCGCCTGCGTCGCGAATCAGAAATTGCCTGATTGAAGAAAAGAATCTTTAGCGGATCGAATGCCGATGTAATCACCAGCATAGAAATAATCGAACGAATGTAAAAATCAGCATCAATGGTCATGGAAGCCTGGGTTAAAAAATTACGAGCCAATTTGCGTGCCGTAGCAGCGATCGCTTGATTGGCTAATAATATGCTCCTCAAGCTACCCGTTCGGAAATTCCATCATTTCTTTAATCTTTCCTGACTGCCAAAAAGATAAGACTTTGAGTTTTTAGAGCTATAGAGCAATCGAAACTAAAGTTTTCAAACCACTGGGAGGCAATCATGGCAGGTTTACAGAATCTCAACGAAGCCGGGGTAGCATTACAAGAATACGATCCCGTCTCTTACTTTTCCGATCGCCCTGTTAAGGGCAATACGAAGCCCCAATGGGAAGCCGATCCGCAAACTCGCAAAAATAATGCTGATGCTCACTGGCAGAGCGGCGATTTAAACGTGGTCTATCCTACAATTGATTACTAATCTGTAGCAACAACTTTGCGCGATCGCCGTCCCGACTGCCCCGCAAACCCCCAATTTTTTCCGACAGACAAGCGTAGCGATCGCCACTATCATAAAAATCGAGTTCATCACCGACCCACTATGAACCAATTTCCAATACCCAATAACCAATAACCACTAACCCATCACAAAATCATGCCAAGTTTAGAAGGTCAAGCAGCCCTGATTACGGGGTCGAGTTCGGGCATTGGTGCCGCCGTTGCCAAGTGCATTGCCGCAGCCGGTGCTAAAGTGGTCGTTAACTACTCTCGCAGTTCCAAAGGCGCGGATGCCGTCGTTGAAGAAATTAAAGCCAAAGGGGGAGAAGCGATCGCATTGCAAGCGGATGTCAGCCAAGAAGATCAAGTGCTGGCCATGTTCGCGAAAATGTACGAAGCCTACGGAACGATCGACATTCTCGTGAACAATGCCGGCTTGCAGAGAGATTTCAACCTCGTCGATATGAGCTTGGATGATTGGAACAAAGTGATCGGCGTAAATTTAACCGGGCAATTCCTCTGCTCTCGGGAAGCCGTCAAAGAATTTCTCCGTCGCGGGGTCGTCCCCGAACGTTCCGTTGCTGCCGGAAAAATTGTCTGCATGAGTTCGGTACACGAGGTGATTCCTTGGGCGGGTCATTGCAACTATGCTTCTTCTAAAGGAGGGGTAAGCCTTTTAATGAAGAGCATGGCCCAAGAACTCGCGCCCCAAAAAATTCGCGTTAACAGCATTGCCCCCGGTGCGATCCAAACCCCGATCAACCGGGAAGCCTGGGAAACCCCCGAAGCCCTCGAATCCCTTATGACCCTCATTCCCTACAAGCGCATCGGCGTACCTGAAGATATTGGCAAAGCGGCAGTCTGGCTCGCTTCTGACGATTCCGACTACGTTCAAGGCGCAACCATCTTCGTCGATGGTGGCATGACCCTTTACCCCGGTTTTGAATCCGGAGGCTGATCGAAAGGATGAAGGATGAAGGAATTTCGGAAGGATGAAGGATGAAGGATGAAATTCTTCTCTTCTCCTCTTCCCAACTGTCAACTATCAACTGTCAACTGTCAACTATCAACTCTTTATGAGCGATCTATTTATTCCGGTTATTTTGGGAACGGTGCGCCAAGGACGAATGAGCGAACCCGTGGCTAAGTTTGTGGTGGAACGGGTTCGCCAAACCGAGGGAGTCGCAACCGAACTCATCGATATTCGCGCCCTGCCCATTCCTCTCGGGGATGCGGGTCCCAATGCCAAAATTCCGGGCTTTGCGGAAACCGTGGCACGTGCCGATGCTTACATTCTTGTGGTTCCCGAATACAATCACGGCTATCCGGGGCTGCTCAAGCACGTTCTCGATCTCAACTATAAAGAATACTTGCGGAAAGCCGTTGGGGTTTGTTCGGTCTCCGTCGGTGGATTTGGTGGCGTTCGCGCCGTTGAATCCCTCCTGTCCTCCTTTAAGGCATTTGGTTTGGCCGCGACCGTTGCCGATCTCAATGTGAGCAATGTTGCCACCCTTTTCGATGAGTCCGGACGCATGAGCGAAGAGGCAAGGGCAACTTATACCCGTCGGTTTGAACGATTCATGCAAGAATTGCTTTGGCTAACAAAAACACTCAAATACGGACGGGAGAATTTCTCTTGAATTGAACTGGCAATTCCCGAATTGTTGAGCAAAATGCGCCGCGCATCCTACGATTCAGTCCGACAGGACGAATCGTTAGTTAGCGGCGCGAGATATCGTACAGAGCCGTTTAAATTATCAATTCAAGCTCCCGTTGTCTCAGAAATAAATATTAAAAAATAACCCAAATACTACAATTTTTGTAATGGAGGTGCTATGATTAGAAAAATGAGTAGTTTTAATCAATATGGCTAACTCGATTGTCCGCACGGATCGATGGGGATTGCAACCCTCGCCAGAACAACTCAAATATTTGCGGTTAACTCAAAATATTTACCGTCAATTCGTTCGCGGATTGATAGGTGTGGTCTATAGCCATTACGCGCAAATTAACAGTGCGGATAGTGCTTGTGCGGCAATCGAAAAGCTCATTCACAGAACGAAAAAGAACCCTCATCCCAAATACGAGTATTTTGACCGCAAGTTTTACAAATTCCCCTCGTATTTAAGACGAGCGGCTATCGAGTTTGCTATCGGTCAAGTTTCTTCATTTATCACGCGATATTCTTCTTGGCAATCAGGTCAGAGGAAACGCCAGAATGCACAGCCCCCAAAATTAAATGGAAAAACCAATGTTTATGCCGTGCTGTATAAAGGGCAGTGCATCAAGTTTATCCCCCCTAACCCCCCTTGGAAAGGGGGGAAAAGAAGGGGGGATGCGGAAATCAAAATCTTTAATGGTTCGGACTGGGTTTGGATAACTGTTAAAATTTCTGCCAAACGAAAGCGTCATCTAAACCTAGTCAATAAGCAATTATCGCCAACGTTAATTGTTGATGAGAAATCGGCTCGTTTATCCGTTCCCTTTAAAATCAAACCCAAGTCCCTAACGCCTTCTTCAAAAATTGTAGCTGTTGATGTAGGCATTAATACCTTAGCAACAGCAACGGTTATCACTTCTGACGGCACTGTGACTGCACGGAAATTTTTTCATCGAGCAGCCGACATAGACGAAGTTGCCGCAGCCGCCGGAACCTGCGTCCGGCGGAACGGCAACCGTCGCGATAAACGACTGCAATCAATACGCCATAAGGCGAAGCTGACCGTTGGCTCTGGAGGAAAACTTCCTAAGAACTTCTGTCAAAAAACCTACTCAAAATGTCATCGAATTAATCAAGAAATTACTCAAAAAATCTCTCGTCAGATTGTCGATTTCGCTCTCGCTCATGGTGCAACTGTCATTGTTTTTGAAAACCTCAAGGGCTGGCGACCCAAAGGTGGGAAAAAACGCTCAAATCTCAAACAAAAATTTCACGGTTGGTTGCATCGTTGGCTGGTGCAATTAACCACTGAGAAATTTGCCGAATTGGGCGGAAAAGTCGAACTGGTTTACCCAAGAGGAACATCTTCTTGGGCTTATGATGGTTCGGGTCAGGTCAAGCGCTCGAAAACCAATTACGCCAATGCTCAATTTGCTTCTGGGAAATGCTACAATGCCGATCTCAATGGCAGTCAAAACATTGGCGCGAGATATTGGGCTTGGAAACTGAAACTGGCGCAGAGAAATGGTCGTCAGTTGTCTGGTGGCAAAAGTTCCCCGGACAAACGGAGAATGCCCGTCACTCTCTCGACACTTTGGGAAAGTGAAGCCCCTCATCTATCCGAAGGATGATGAGCGGGTGTATTCACACTTTGGGAAACCCCTGCGAACAACTACTATGACGAATATAATCTTTGAAGCACATCAGTTTTCCATGTTATGCTGTCTTTCATCGCTGAATCCGGGCGGTTAACAATTTTCCTGTTGTTTAATAACCAGAGGATCAACTACTATGATTAAAGGAGTTCTTACAGTCAGCGCGGTCGGGGTTCTTCTGATGGGTTGTTCGGTAATCCCGCAGCCAATCACAGAAGCCGAGGTCAACGAGGCACAGAAAGTGTGGGGTGACGGCATCGTTGCGATCGGCCAAGCCTATTCAAATCGTGGCGATTATCAGGGGTTGGCAGCAGAGCACGTAGATACGCTGTACGGCTACGACGAAGGCACCGTCCTCTTCAAGCCGACTAAGGCTGCGACTGAGCAGTTTCGCCTCACTGAGGAGGAAGCCGTCTCTTATTTCGTTGGCGGTATCGTGGATGAAGACAGCGGCTTCGCATTGCAGCCATGGAGTGCAGTCCGCTTTGAAAATGCCGACATTATCATTGACAGCGACTCTGCTGTTGCCATGGGCAACTACTTTTTTACGGATGGAAAGACCGGTGAGGAAGTGAAGGTGGAGTTTACATTTGGGTATGTTCGTGATGCCGACGGCAATCTCTCGATCAATGTCCACCATTCAGCATTTCCGTACAAACCGACGCATTGACGGTTTGATGCAATAGTCCGAATCGTTGAATGGTAGTTTGGGTTAGCGATAGCGTAACCCAACAATATTAAGGTTGATTTTCCGGATTTGATATAGCGATCGCGGCGTTCTCTTATCCGAGAACACCGATTCAGTAACCGTATAGGTTAAGAATTTCAGCCATCGCCTATCGCTGAAAGCCTCGATTTTCCGTCCAAATGCTACCCCCCCAACTTCCCAAAAAATATTAGTGAATCGATGTTATAGGAAAGTTCTATCCTGACACAATATGAAATTCTTCACCGATACAGGAATTGAAGTCCCTGCCGTCACCACCGAACAAACGATTGAAGTCGATCGCGTGGCGATGGAAGAAACGGGGCCGAATCTCTTTCAAATGATGGAAAATGCGGGACGAAATTTAGCCCGACAAGCCATCGCTTGCCTTGGCGATCGCTGGCGGGAGGCGCGCATTGTCGTGCTGGCGGGAACGGGAGGCAACGGCGGCGGGGGGATCTGCGGAGGCAGGCATCTCGCCAATCGAGGGGCAAATGTGAGTTTATGCCTGTCCGGTCGCAATCGCCTTAAGGAAGTTCCCCAATGGCAGTACCATATTTTTCGACAAACTCCTGGTCGAGAGGTGGCGATCGCAGACCTAACCGGAATGGACAAACCCGATTTAATTATCGATGCCATTATCGGCTACAGCCTGCGTGCTGCCCCGAGAGGAACGGCTTTAGAACTGATTAATTGGGCAAATGAGACAGGTGCGCCGATTTTATCTCTCGACACTCCTTCGGGAGTAGATTCCACCACCGGGGAAACGGCGGGGGAATACATCCGATCCCGATGGACGATGACCCTTGCCTTACCCAAAACAGGATTGCTACCGGACAAAACCGGGGACTTAATTCTTGCAGATATCGGCATTCCACCGGGAGCCTACGCTTGGAAGAGCTTGCAACTATCCTACACTCCTCCTTTTGGCGATCGCTTTCGCATTCCCTTAACTCAGAGGGAGTAGATAATAGGGAGTAGGGAGTAGGAAATCACCAACAACCAACAACCAATAACCAATAACCAACAACAAATAACATGAACGCAGAAGAACTCCGACTTGAAGAAGACCGCACTCAGAAAGCGCCTTGGAAGAAATGGGGTCCTTACCTCAGCGAACGTCAATGGGGTACCGTGCGGGAAGATTACAGTGCAACGGGAGAAGCTTGGGAGTATTTGTCCCACGACCAAGCTCGCTCTCGCGCCTACCGTTGGGGAGAAGATGGCATCGGAGGGATTTCTGATGACAAACAACAAATGTGCTTCGCGATCGCGCTCTGGAATGGGAACGATCCTATCTTAAAAGAACGCCTGTTTGGCCTCACGGGAAATCAAGGCAATCACGGGGAAGATGTTAAAGAATATTACTTTTATCTGGACAGCACCCCCACCCATTCCTATATGAAATTCCTCTACAAATATCCCCAAGCCGAATATCCTTATAGCTGGTTGATCGAAGAAAATGGACGGCGCAAAAATGAAGACAAGCGCGGGGGAATGGAATTTGAATTATTACATACGGGAATCTTTGACGATAACCGTTATTTTGACGTTTTTGTCGAATACGTGAAAGCCGATGCGGAAGATATTCTCATCAAAATTAGCGTTAGCAATCGCGGCAATGAAACGGCTACGTTACATCTACTTCCGACTCTTTGGTTTCGCAATACATGGGCTTGGGATCGGGAAAATGTCCAAAAACCAACCTTAAGTCAAAAATCCGTTACGCCGAACTACACTTGCGTGGAAAGCAATCACCCGGTTTTGGGCAATTCTTGGTTTTATACGCAAGGAGATACACCGCTTTTGTTTACGGAGAATGAAACCAATAACGAACGTTTGTTTAATTCTCCCAATCAAACACCTTATGTCAAAGACGGCATTAATAATTATGTCGTCCACGGTCAAAGCGATGCCGTCAATCCCGATAAGACAGGGACGAAAGTTTCTCCTCACTACATTTTAGAAATTGGCGGAGGCGAAACAAAAGTGATTAATTTGCGCCTGAAAGATAATGTCAATTCTAGCGAACCCTTCGGCACAGAATTCGATCGCATTTTTGAGACCCGCAAACAAGAAGCCGACACCTTTTACAAGGATATTGCCCCGGACAATCTTGACGACGATCGCCGCAATATTCAACGCCAAGCCTTTGCGGGCATGATGTGGACGAAACAAGTTTATAATTACGATGTTACCCAATGGTTAAATGGCGATCCCGATACGCCCGCACCTCCCGAATCTCGCAAAAAAGGACGAAACAGTCAATGGATTCACTTGGAAAATGAAGACATTATTTCCATGCCGGATAAGTGGGAATATCCTTGGTTTGCGGCGTGGGATTTAGCCTTTCACTGTTTGCCCATCGCCCTCATCGATCCCGAATTTGCCAAGCATCAACTCGATATTATGACGCGGGAATGGTATATGCACCCCAACGGGCAAATTCCTGCCTACGAGTGGAATTTTGGCGATGTCAATCCTCCCGTTCATGCTTGGGCAACTTGGCGGGTTTACCAAATCGAACGCAAGAAAAAAGGCAGAGGCGATCGCGCCTTTCTCGAACGGGTTTTTCAAAAGTTATTGTTGAACTTTACGTGGTGGGTCAACCGCAAAGATAAGGAAGATAATAACGTTTTTGAAGGCGGGTTTTTGGGATTGGATAATATCGGGGTCTTCGATCGCAGTTCCCCTTTACCGACGGGAGGTTATATCGAACAATCCGACGGCACCAGTTGGATGGCCATGTATTGTTTGAATATGTTAACCATGGCATTAGAATTGGCGAAAGAAAATCCCGTTTACGAGGATATGGCGACGAAATGTTTCGAGCATGTCCTCTATATTGCCGATGCTATGAATCATATCGGCCACGACAAAACCCAACTTTGGGATCCCGAAGATGGTTTCTTTTACGACGTATTGCAACTCGACCATCAGCAAATTCGTCTGAAAGTGCGATCGATGGTCGGATTGATTCCTCTCTATGCCGTGATGACCATCGAACCCGATCTCCTCAAACAATTGCCCAATTTTAAAGAACGCTTGGAATGGTTTATTAATAACCGCTACGATCTCAAGCGCAATGTGGCCTGTATGGAAACCGAAGGAATCGGAGCGCGGCGGATGCTAGCCTTAACTTATGCTACCCGCGATCGCTACGTCCCCGAAGATCGCTTTCGCCGCATCATTACTAAACTCCTAGACGAAAGTGAATTTTTTGGGGATTACGGCATCCGCGCCCTATCTCGCTATCATGCCGACAATCCCTATAATTTCTATACCAACGGAGAGGACTATCGGGTGGACTACGAACCCGCAGAGTCCAGTACGGGCTTATTTGGTGGCAACTCCAACTGGCGCGGTCCGGTATGGATGCCCGTCAATTACCTGCTGATCGAATCCTTACAAAAGTTCCATCACTATCTCGGGGATGATTTTAAGGTAGAATGCCCCACGGGTTCGGGAAATTGGGTAACCCTATGGGATGTCGCGACGGAAATGTCCGAACGTTTGATTCGCATCTTTACCAAAGATGAATCGGGTCGCCGTCCCCTTTACGGTGCGACGGAAAAGTTCCAAACCGATCCCTATTGGAAAGATTTAATTCTCTTTAACGAATACTTCCACGGGGATAATGGTGCGGGGATCGGGGCCAGTCATCAAACCGGGTGGACGGGATTAATTGCCAAGTCAATCCAACAAAACGGAGAATACGCAAAATAAAGGATGAAGGATAAAGGATGAATGTCGAGCGATCGCGTTCATTCTTTATCCGAATTCCTTGTTATTGTAGTTATTGTAGGGTGCCGTTAGCGACAGCGTAACGCACCCAAATTCTTAAATATTATTGCAGAATTTAGCAAAAAATTAATTGTCAATCCGGAGATCCCCTATATTGCGAAGAAATCTCTAAAATAAACAATACGATCGCGACTCGAACATCCCAAAAATCTACAATTGTTGTCAAATGGTTCTATTTCCAGTAGACTCTTGAGTGATGTCTCACAAAGATTTTGCATCCATGAATAACAGTGACCCTTTTGAAAAAGAACTCCAACTTCTCGATTTACAAAAATGCCATTCTGTGAGCGATATTGTTGAAGCCATGAGGCATTGCTCTTTTGGCGCGAGAATGCTAGGAGAAACGACTGCTAAAATTCAGAGCTGGATTGCTAGCAATGAACCCCTCATTGCTATTTATGACGGGCGATCGGACAGCGCGATCGGGCAATTATTGCAAGAGATGGTCGTGCGAAAATGGTTGACTAAAATTGTTGCACCGCGAGATTACAAGAGACCTATTTTTGGGGGAGAAAATGCAATTATTATTGGGGCATATTCAGAAAGTGTTGAAGATAATATATACAATACACCCAAAGAAGCAATTTTCTTGAATCAATTTGGCATGGTAAAACCCGGTCAAACGACCGATGGCTATTTTCCCAATGTTGTTTTTTCCGATCCTAAATTTTTACTTCCCGTTATTTTTACAACCCTAGAGGAAAGAATACAAGGCAACAGAATTTCTCTCAGTCAATTTATCCAAAATCTTACGAAGTATGGAGGACTGGCTGCTGAAGTAAGTTGGGGAGCAAAAACACTATTGGCAATGGTACGCGATCCAGAATGTCTGGTTTTTTTGACTTTGAGCGGGGCGATGACGATTGCTAAAATGGGATTGATTTTGTGCGATCTAATTGATATGGAAGCCGTGCAAGTCGTTTGCACTACAGGAGCTTTGATGGCACATGGTTTAGTTGAAAGTGTTGGTTTAAAACACTTTAAATACAATCCTAAAGAAGATGATACGAATTTGGCAAAATTGAGAATGAATCGCGTTACCGATACATTAGAACCTGAAGATAATTTAGAGCATATTGAAAAAATATTGAATCATATTCTCGATGGTTATACCCATCCAAAACCCATCGGAACTTTACATTTTCATCAGATGGTTGGAGAACATCTGGTTCAAGAATATCCGGAACAACGGGGGATTTTAAAATCCGCCTATGAGCAGAATGTTCCTGTTATTGTTCCTGCTTTTGTTGATTCAGAAATTGGGAATGACGTACATATTTATAACCGAATACGCGAACAAACTGGGCGTTCGCGCATTGTATTCGATCTCGAACTCGATACACAACATTTAGTAGAAATGATTGTCAAATCAGAAAGGACGGGAATTTTTACAATTGGGGGTGGAGTACCCAGAAACTACATCCAAAACCTTGCCCCTTTGATTGAAATTATGAATGAATACAAAGTATTTAACTTACCAGAACGAAAATTATTTTATGGTTGTCGAATTTGCCCCGATCCCATGTATTATGGTCATTTATCGGGATGCAGTTATTCAGAAGGAATGTCTTGGCGAAAAATGGAAACCAAGGGAAAGTTTAGTGAGATCCATGCCGATGCAACATTGATTTTACCTTTTCTCGTTAAATTTTTAATAGAGTCTCTCGAATCAACCTAAATGCTTATCTTGCTGGGGGAGTATATGGAAAAAACGCCAGACTAGAATTCCTGTCGATATTATCATGGCAATAGTCAAGGAAAACCATATACTCATCGCCCCCAAATCTAAGATAATAGCCAGAAAATAACTTCCTCCTACCCCAATTCCCCAATAAACACCAATATTAATCCACATGGGAATTAGGGTATCTTGTAATCCTTGTAATGCACCGATCGCGATTAAATGTAAGCCATAAATACTTTGACAAAATGCAGCAATTTCCAGTAAAGAGATGGATATGTTCGCGATTTCAGTATAGTTGCTACTAGAACTATCTAAATAAAGCAAAATGATTTGCGAGGAAAATAACCAGATCGCTATGGTAACAATTCCTGTTGCTAAAGCATTGAAAAATAGATCGATTAATACAGCATTTTTGATGCCTTCGATATTTTGTAGTCCGAGTTTTTGTCCGACGCGAATAGCAGTAGAATAGGAAAATCCAAATGGAATAATAATCGCTAATTCAAAAATAGAGATAGAGATTTCGTGCGCTACTAAATTTGCCGTTCCTAAATATCCCATGAAAAATGCAACGAATACGAACAGTCCCAATTCTGCACCAAATTGAATGCCAATAGGAATCCCGATTTCGAGAATTTTCAAAAATGTTTTGCGATCGCCATACCAAAGGGAGTTAAAAAATTGATACTGTTGAAAATCTGGGTGAAACTGAATATATCCTGAGATCGTCAGAAAAGTCAACCCAAAGATTATCGTACTTGCCCAACCCGCTCCTGCTAATCCCAAGGCTGGAAATCCAAAATGACCAAACATGAGTGCATAATTTGCTAAAGCACCTAATGGAACAGAAATGACTGTAACAATCGTAATAAACTGTGGACGATTGCACGCTGTTGCGACTTCTTTAAGAATAACAATACCCAGTTCAGCAGGAAATCCCCAAACAAGTGCTTGTAAATAAATTTTGGCATCATGAGCAATGGTTTCTTCCTGACCGAATAGCGTTAAAATAGAACCGATATTCCATAAAATTAGCATCATTGGTAAAGAGAAAATAAGACTGAGCCAAAGTCCTTGAATGGTAACTTTGCGAATTTCCTCACTATCTTCTCGAGCAAAGGCTTCTGCAGCGATCGTCCCCAATCCTTCAAATAAACCCGTACCGATATCAATGAAGATATAAAAGATAATAACTCCCAATCCTCCAGCCGCTAATACCTCACTCCCTAACCACCCCATCATGATCATATCGACAAATCCAATGGTAGTTCCCGCAAATTGCGTCAAAATTGAAGGAATTGCCAATTTGAGAGAGTCTTTTATTTCTGTTTGTATAATTAAACGAGATTGTGATTGAATGAAATCCATAGAATAAAGTTGTAAAATCGCTTGTCCTTGACACATTACAAGACTGATGATAGAGTATTCATTTTCCGTCGAGATGAATTATCAATTGGTGGCTACGATTGCAAAACTCCTTGTCAACTAAATCTCCTTCTTTCTAATGTATCTCAATCTCGATCCGAATGATATTAGCACGCTCAATGGGAACTTTTTTGGCTTTCCCTCGAATGTCGAAGAAGCGAACCTTATTTATTTTTCCGTTCCTTGGGATGTCACTACCTCTTATGGAGAAGGAACAGCAGAGGGACCGCAAGCGATTTTAGAGGCTTCTTATCAACTCGAATGGTATGATTTTGATTTTCCCGAGAGTTGGCAGATTCCTCGCGGTACCGTTCCCATTTCTGAGGAAATTCAGCACAAGAATTGGGAAATGCGATCGCCGGCTCAAAAAGTCATTCACCATCTCGAAAACGGAGGCGATCCCAACGACGATTTAATTCTGCGCAAGGTACAAACTATCAATCAAGCCTGTGGAGAACTCAATGATTGGGTTTATCAACAAACCCAACCGTTACTCGAACAAAATAAAGCGATCGCATTAGTCGGGGGAGATCATAGCGTTTCTTTAGGATATATGAAAGCCTTGGCAGAACGATATCCCAATTATGGCATCTTGCAAATTGACGCTCATGCCGATTTACGTAAGGGATATGAAGGGTTTATTTATTCCCATGCTAGCATTATGTATCATGCTTTACAAATTCCCGCGATCGAGCGCTTGGTGCAAGTGGGAATTCGGGATGTTTGTCAAGGCGAAATCGAACTCATTCGACAAGATGAAAGAATTATTGCTTTTGATGATTGGCGACTCAAGAATAATGCTTTTACAGGTATCTCGTGGGCGGCACAATGTCAAGAGATTGTTGCACAATTACCCGATCGCGTTTACATTAGTTTTGATATTGATGGCTTGAGTCCGGAATTTTGCCCCCATACGGGAACGCCAGTACCGGGAGGATTGCAATTTAATGAGGCCATTTATTTACTACGAGAAGTCGTCAATGCCGGGAAAACCATTATTGGTTGTGACCTCTGCGAAGTTGCCCCGGGAAATGACCAATGGGATGGTAATGTCGGCGCAAGATTGCTGTACAAACTCTCTAATTTTATGGCGGCTTCTCAAGGAATATAAAAAAATTATTATTCAGTGCAATAATGTCTTGAAATTCTCGGTTTTTATGTTATAATAAGGAGGCAAGCGCAACCATGAAACTCGAACACTGGCAAGAATACCTTATCGAAGCGATCGCCTTGGGTTTTTTAATGGTTTGCATCGGAATTTATGCAACAATTCTCGAATCTCCTGCCTCTCCCGTGCGGGAAGCGATCGCATCTCCCCTATTGCGCCGAGTTTGCATGGGAATTTGCATCTGTTTTACGCTAATTGGCATTATTTATTCCCCTTGGGGAAAAAAATCGGGAGCTCATACCAATCCGGCTTTTTCTCTCACATTATTTCGCCTGCGAAAAATGACCGCAAAAGATGCAGCGTTTTATGCGATCGCGCAATTTATCGGCGGGACATTAGGCGTATTTCTCGTCTCTCGGCTTCTCGGAGAATTCTACACCAATCCTCCCATTCAATATACTGTAACAATCCCGAATAGTTGGGGCTGGCCGCTCTCATTCATCGTAGAACTGGGTTTATCTTTTGGTTTAATGCTCATGGTTCTATTTTTGATGAATACTCCGAGATTTTACGCGCAAGTGGGAATTTTTGTCGGGATTCTCGTTGCCATTTACATTGTTGTCGCGGCTCCCATTACGGGGATGAGTATGAATCCAGCACGTACCTTTGCTTCGGCATTTTCGGCGGGAATTTGGACGGATATATGGGTTTATTTTCTCGCCCCACCCTTGGGAATGTTACTCGGTGCAGAACTTTACCTTTATCTCAGTTGCAGGCGCTTAAAAAACATTTGCGTTAAATACTGCAAAGAAACTCCAACACGCTGCATTAAATCCAGACATGAAATTGTTTAGAGAATGGGTGATAGGTAATGGGTAATGGGTAATGGATAATTGGCGATCGATCGACCAACAACCAACAACTAACAACCAATAACCAACAACAACAACCAACAAAACCATGAAAGAACATTACGACATCATTATTATCGGTACGGGTGCGGGTGGTGGCACGATGGCTAGAGCACTAGCACCCACGGGCAAGCGTATTTTGATTTTAGAGAAAGGGGGCTTTGTTCCTCGTGAAAAAGATAATTTAGATGCTCGTGCCATGTGGGTAGACCTCAAATACACCCCCAATGATACTTGGTATCATAAAGGCAAGGCTTTTCGACCCCTCCACCCCCATTATTATGTAGGGGGAAACACTAAATTTTATGGCGCGGCTCTGTTTCGCTTACGAGAGCGGGATTTTGAAGAAATAGAACATCACGGTGGTCTATCTCCAGCCTGGCCGATTACCTATGACGATTTGGAATCATACTATGCTCTTGGGGAAAAATGGTACTACGTTCATGGTGAAGCTGGAGCCGATCCCACCGAACCCCGTCGCAGTAGCCCTTATCCTTATCCCCCTCTAGAACACGAACCGCGCATTCAAAAACTCAATGACGATTTGACTGCGAATGGTTTAAAGCCGTTTCCCATTCCAATGGGAATGCGAATGGGTCTTGATGGAGAAGAGGGAGCAACGAGTAGTTTAGATTTGTGGCCTCAATTTGATGGCTATCCCGACCCTTATGAAATCAAAGCAGATTCCCATGTTGTGGGAGTCAGACCCGCATTACAGTATGAAAATGTAACCCTCAAAACCTACAGTCCAGTCGAACGATTGGAAACCGATCCTTCTGGAAGGAAAGTTAGCAAAGTTGTGGTGCGATCGGATAATGGGGAAATCGTAGAATATTCAGCCGATGCGATCGTCGTTGCTGCGGGTGCTTTAGGTTCTGCATTACTGTTTTTACGATCTAAACAAGATAAACATCCCAACGGTTTGGCGAATTCAACAGATTTAGTCGGTCGTAATTTTATGGGACACACTAACTCCACTGTCATTGCCATTAGTAAAACTCCCAATGATGCCATCTTTGAGAAAACCTTGACGCTTGCAGACTATTACTGGGGCGATAAATCTTTTAAATATCCGATGGGCTTGATTCAAATGCTCGGTAAAGTCAACGAACAAATCATGCACTTTGAAACTCCAGAACCTTTAGGAAATATGACCTATGCAGAAATGGCCGCTCATTCTCTAGATTTTTGGCTGCAAAGCGAAGATTTACCGGATTTAAACAATCGAATTGGCTACGATAACCAAGGAAAAATTGTCTTTGATTACACTCCTAATAATGTGGAAGCAGGAGTACAACTTAAACAACGTCTTCACGACCTTCTAGACTGTATGGGCTGTCACGATTGTGGCACGCAAAATGTGGATTTTTATCTCGGTTCTGATGTCGCCATCCCCTTGGGACATACGATGGGAACGATGAAAATGGGAACAAACCCCAAAGATTCCGTCCTCGATCCCTATTGCAAACCTCACGAACTCGACAATGTTTTTGTTACAGATGGCAGTTTCTTTGTTTCGGCTGGAGCGGTCAACCCAACCCTAACAATTATTGCCCAAACATTACGGGTTGCAGACTATATAAAAGATCGAGTTCTTTGAGGCGCGATTTCTGCATCGCCAAAGCAGAGAATATGAGCGATCGCTCTGGGATTAATACTTTCCTCGCCAATTGTTAGCTGGCGATCGCGATCGCTTTTCTCAACTGATAGAGGCAAAAATTTCAGCAAATTGGCCGCCAGAATTTAACAAGCTCTTCATTGAATAGAATCGTCGCGTATTATGGAGTAATTATGTCCTCTCTTGTCAAAACAGTTGATTCTGTTGGAATAACCGTTAGCGATCTCGATCGCGCCCTAGAATTCTATATCACCGTACTCGGTTTTAACAAGATCTCCGAGGTTGAAGTTTGGGGAACGGAATACGAGCATTTGCAAGGATTATTTGGCTTACGAATGCGCGTTGCTAAATTGCAATTAGGCAAGGAAAGTATCGAACTCATGGAATATTTGACTCCCAGAGGTAGACCCATTCCTGTTAATACTAAAAGCAACGATCGCATTTTTCAACATATCGCCATTGTTGTCAGTAATATGGAAAAAGCCTACGATCGCTTGCGAATTCATAAAATTCGGCACGTTTCTACCGCACCCCAACGTTTACCAGATTGGAATGAAAGCGCGGCTGGAATCGAAGCCTTCTATTTTCAAGATCCCGACGGACATAATTTAGAAATCATTTATTTCCCCCCCGGAAAAGGCAATCCCAAATGGCAGGAGGAGACCCAAGAATTATTTTTAGGTATCGATCATACCGCGATCGCCGTTGCCGATAGCGAGAAAAGTTTTGCATTTTACCGCGATATTTTAAAATTAAATTTAGTGGGAGAAAGCGAAAACTATGGCATAGAACAAGAACATCTCAATCAAGTTTTTGGGGCAAGATTGCGAATTAGCAGCCTGACAGCACCCGAAGGAATCGGCATTGAATTTCTCGAATATTTAACCCCGAGGATGGGTTTACCCATGCCTGTCGATTCGCGATCGAACGATCTTTGGTATTGGCAAACGACTCTCGTTACAGACCATTTAGAAATAGCATTACAACAGTTCCGGAATACCGGATACGATCTGATTTCTCCCGGTATTGTCGAACTTCCAGATAATACATTGGGATTTACCAAAGGATTTATCATTCGCGATCCGGACGGTCATGCCATGCGTCTCATTGAATTATAAACGACTCGGGATCGATGTATCTAAAATTCGAGAAAAATATCGAAGTAAATCTAAAGGTATTAATTTTTATCTTTCTTAACTAAAGTTGTAACATTATTTCTAATTTTTAGTTCCTTGCAGTTACAATTTATACCAAACTTAGATACGTTTTCCCCGATCGTATACTTTAGGAGTTAACTCACCATGTTCCCTCTATATCTC
>JBFRWJ010000179.1:0-10285 GCA_051439525.1 Spirulina sp.
TATTAATGGTGTTGAGTTTCAACAGTTGGTTGTAGCTAAGTTCAATAGACCAAAGATCTATATTCCCATTCATGCTACTGGAAACTATCACTCGATTGTCGAGACTCATGCTCGTGGCCGTAATGCCACCACCATCTACTTGTATCGTGTCGAGACATTGACCAGAATTAATATCCCATAACCTCAAAGTCTCATCATTACTGCCAGAAACCGCAAAACCTCCATTAGTGCTTATGCTGATAGCATTTACGCGATCGCTATGACCGTACAAACGACGCAGGCATTTCCCTGAAGAAACATCCCACAACCGCACAGAACCATCATCATGACCCGACAGTGCAGTTTCACCATTCAAACTCAGACAAATGGAACGAACAGGTGAGTCTAGTTCGATATTATAAAGTTTTCGAGCAGTCTTAAGCTGAGTTCGAGGGAGTTGATCGTATAAACTTTGCCAAAGTTTAAATGCCTGTTTTTCATAAGCTAAAGTGGGATCGAAACGGATTTTCCGAAGCAAGAGAAAGGCAGTTTCAAAGTTCTTGCTTTCAATATTTTTCTGTACGTTTAACAACAATTTTTGATATTCTAAAAAATCATCAACACTTTGAATTTCAGCTAACTGAAATGAAGAGATATGATTCAGATGTAATATAATGACTTGATATTGAGGTAGTAGAGACAATTGCTTTTTTGATAAAGTCGGATATCCAATAATGCCCAAAGTACTATCTTGGTTCAGATAAACGCAAGGTCTAGCAATATCAATGGAAGTATCAAGAAGGGATTTAAAATTGTGCAGTCGATAGGAAGGGCGTTCTTGTTTTATGTCCCAGCGTATTATTTCACCTTCGGAATTTACTAAAAGTGTTGTACATCCGTCATCACTTATTTTAATAGATGTGATATTTCTTGTATCTGCTGAAATCGTTTTTACGCAACTACCCGATCGGATATTCCAAATTTTTAGAGTGTTATCTGTACTGCTAGAAATAACTAATTTTCCGTTAGGACTTATTTCTAATGCATTAATTCTGCCTGCGTGACCTTGGTAAATTTTAGTTTGTATCGATACATTAGAATAGTCAAAATTATAAGCTACTAGGTTTCTATTTTCAGTTATTATAATCGCCAAATTTTTATTCATATTTAAACAAGCAATGCTTAATTCTCTTTCAGTCAAAAAAAGATTGCCCAAAAGCCACCCTGATTTTAAATCCCACAGCTTCAAGTTACCTTTTTCGTCGATAGAACTAAATCGCTCACTGTGAGAATCGATATCGAGAGAAACAATAGCAACTGAATGATTCTCAATGCTTATCGAGCACTGACCCGAATCAATATTCCAGAGTTTAATCGAACCATCTTTGCTGCCCGATACAATAACTCGATTGTCTGAAGTAATCGCAATAGAAGTGATAGCTGCTGTATGTCCTTCAAAAGTTTTTAAACATTGACCAGAATTAATATTCCAAAGTTTAATCGAACCATCTTTACTACCCGACATAACAACTCGACCGTCTGAAGTAATCGCAATAGAAGTAATAGCTGATTTATGTCCTTCAAAAGTCTTTAAACATTGACCCGATCTTGCATCCCACAGTTTCAATGTCTTGTCTTGACTCCCTGAAAGTATCAGGTAGCTACCACCAATTAAATATACAGAAGTTACGCTATCTTCATGCCCTTCAAAGATTTGTGACTGTGGAATATTCTCAGCTTGGGATAGGCTCGAATTCGCATTCTGGTGTTGCTCGATTAATGCAATAATATTGTTCCAGCGATTCCAAATTTTGGAAGCACTCTTAGTTTGCATTGGTGAAGTTTCAGACTGAATTCGCCACAGTTTTACTGTTTTATCCGTACTGCCAGAGACTACAAAAGAACTATCGTTGTTGATATAGATGCAGTTTACTTTTCCTTGATGGCGAGGGATTTTTAAAATGGGGGAGTATTGATTTGATTCAAGCGACCAGAAGATCAAAGCTCCTTCCTCTTCTCCAACAATGACAAGATTTCCATCAGCACTTATCTCTACAGCTGTAGCTCTTTTTCCATGAATTTTTGAAGTACTTAGTATTTGGGCAAATGGATTCCCTTTAAAACTCCATATCTTCAGTATGCCATCTCCATTGCTTGATGTTATTAATCTTCCATAGCGATCGAAGCAAACAAGATTACTCTCTACCGGAAGATTAATCCCACCCAAAAATTCTCCAGAACGAATAGACCAAACTTTAAACTCCTTATAGCTAGTGGAAAGTAGATATCGATTATTTGCACTGATCCGGAGAGAGGTAATACTCTTTTCATGAGCATCGATTGCGCGCAAGAACTTTTTTCGTGATGTATTCCATATTTGCAAACTTCCATCTTGATGACCGGAAATTGCAATTTCTCCATTTCCACTCAGACAAACGGCGGTAGCTTGTTCGTTAATAGCAAAGTTTGAAATAATGCGACCTGTTTTGGTATCAGATAGTCTCATTTCTCGATCGGATATAACTCCAAAAATTAAAGAACCATCAGCACTGGGAAAGAATGGCCAACCTGTTTCATAAGCAAACTGGAAACTACCTTCAAATTCTTGTATTTTTCTTGATAAGTTGAGACTGCGAGCGTCAGTCTGATTAGTGACGGAGGGATTATTGAGAAAAGTCGGACATCCAATAATACCCAAAGTACCATCTTCATTTAGATAAACAAAAGGTTTAGCAATATCGATGGAGGAATAAAAAAGATATTTAAAATTTTGAAATTTATAAGAGAGATGTTCTTGTTTTATGTGCCAGTGCGTTATTTCACGTTCAGAATTTACTGAAAGTGCTGTATTGCCATCATCACTGATTCCGATTGATATAATATTGCTAGTATCTGCGGAAATGGTTTTGATACAGTTACCCCATTGGATATTCCAAAATTTTAGATTATTATCCGTGCCACTAGATTTGATATCCCAAACTTTTAGAGTATTGTCCGTGCCACTAGAAATGACTAGCAATCCATTTTGACTTGTTCTTAAGGCATTAACTTTTCCTGTATGGCCGCCTTTAAGAAATTTAGATGAACCATTTCTAAAATCCCAGACCTCTAAAGCACTATTTTCGTGATTTGGTATTATTACTCTTCCATTGCGATCGAAGCCAATAAGATTGTTTTTTACTTGACGATTAATGCTACCCAAGAATCTTCCAGAGAAAACGACCCAAACTTTAAATTCCCAATGGCTGACAGAGAGTAAATATTTGTTACTTGCACTGATACTGAGGAAGGTAATACTTCTTGTATGAGCATTAATTTTGTGCAAGCATTTGTTGTTTGATGTATTCCATATTTGCAAACTTCCATCTTGATGACCGGAAATTGCAATTTCTCCATATCTACTTAGACAAACGGCGGTAGCTTGTTCGTTAATAGCAAAGTTTGAAATAATGCGACCTGTTTTGGTATCAGATAGTCTCATTTCTCGATCGGATATAACTCCAAAAATCAAGAAGCCATCAGCACTGGGAAAGAATGGCCAACCTATTTTACAGGTAGACTGAAAACTACCTTCAAATTCTTGTATTTTTCTCGATAAGCTGATACTGGGATCGTCAGTTCGATTTGTAACGTAAGTATCATCGACATCTGACTTAATTTCTTCAAATAATTTTCGTGTCTTCAAGTGTTCTCCGATCTCTGCATGGGCAAGTCCAAGTAAATACTTGCTACGATTACTTCGATTAGATTGGTGCATCTTCTGCATGTAATCCAAAAACAAATCGCTATCAATAGCTTTTTTTCGATACTCTAAAACTCTCAGATTGTAAATTGTTTCGGGATGATTTATCTCGATCTCTAATGCTTGTTGCCATTTCTCTAATGCTTTTTCTACTTTGCCGAGATCGAGGAGCGATAATGCTTGGTTGTTGAGGTCGCTAGCACTTTCTATATCGCTCGAATTTCTCGTGTTTGAATAATATTCCTTTGTAAGGGATTGATAATCTTGCTGCAACCGCTCGATAATCACACTCATGTTATGGGGACGATCCGATTCCCGTTCTTGAAAACACCATTTCAATAAATCTGCAACAGCTTGCGGAATTTCAGGTATGTCAGAATCTATCTGTCGGCTTTTGTTCTTTTGAATCTGATAGTAATGCTCGAATACTGTTGCAAACACCGAGCCAATCTGCCACACAAGGTCTCCCATAAACATCTCCATTACTAAAACCGCCCAGCTCCACACATCAGTACGGAGCGTCAGAAGTTCTTTTCTTACTTGTTCTGGCGAAAAATAGGTGGGTGTCCCTCCTACACATGTTGCTACTAAAGTCTGTTTGGCATCTTTTTGCTCTGGAAAACGCGAACCAAATCGAGCATTAGCTAAGCCAAAATCCGTGACTTTAGCTCTGCCATCAGCCGTCATCATGACATTACTTGATTTGACATCTTGATGTATTAGTTGATGTGCGTGGGCATGATGCAATCCTGAAGCAACTTGGATGGCTATATCCAGAATTCGTTTTAAGACAGTCTTTTTACCACCTTTATAGAGCTTGCGATTGCCAATCCAGTGTTGTAGTGTTCCGCCTTCTAGATATTCTAGAAATATTAGCGGTATATTGCCTTCTCTCCGAACGTAATAGCAGGTTACTACATTAGGATGACCCTTTAAATCAACCCAAGTTTTTGCCTCCTCCTCGAATCGATCAATTCCCCCAAAATTCTTGATAACATTTGGTTTGGGTTTTTTAACTGCTAGCTCAATATTCCAATCGGGATGGTGAACCAAAGATACCTCTCCAAAACTTCCACTACCAAGATGTCTTTTAAATTGATATAAGTTTAAAAGCCGCCGAACGGATTGAGGTTCGCTAAGTCCTGTTGTAGAACTCTGCTTTGTTTGGGATTGTGACGTTGAAATATTCCTGTTTTTTGTGAGAAATTTTTGTCCGCTTGAATTCAAACGTTCGAGTTCTGAAATAGATAATTCATAATCCTCTGGAGTAATAACTAACCGTTGCAGGGAGAGTGCCTCACGTTTCAAAATACTATTTAAACTATCTTGTGCATTGAGATCGTCAGGATTAACCATTGCAACCACAACAGATATCTGCGATGCTTTATTTCGCTTGACTAGAGGGATAAATCTATAGCGACGACACATCTCGAAGGGAATGAGGCTGTCAACGAGATTGTGAGCAGACGAAAGGAGATTGTTAGTAAACAAAAATAATGTTTTATTCTCTTGAAGATCGACCGATTCAACACCATAAAGAATCATGAGTTCAAAAAGATGCAACCTCCTATACTGATGAAGTAGTTTTGGTGGTATCTGTTTCTCTGTTATTTTTTCTAAGGCTTCATTCAGAGAAAGTCTAGTCTTTATTCTCTCAGTAAAAGCCTGTCTCATTTGTTCTTCAGTAGCATAGCCCGCGTCAATTAGTTTCGTTTCCCAAGGAGTCCAGTCCCAAGGATTCCAGCCTTTCTCTATTAGAGCTTCCCTGAAATTTGAAACTTTAGTGATGTATTTGCTCCTGTGAAGGAATCTTCTTACCATGTTCGATCTGCTCCTACTGTTGTGTCGTGCCGTGCATCCAAACAACATCTTTTGATGCTGGAAACTCATTGCTCGGGCTATATCGATGCAAATGAGCTTCGCTACTGCAAAACTCAGAAGTTTCTTACTGACAAATCTCGATATCCAGCAAATAGCCGCGTCCCTTGACCGTCTTCAAATAACTCGGCTCGCCAGAATCCACCTCGATCTTTTGACGAATCCCCCAGATCAGCCGAGTGATTTCGGCTTCAGTATGACCGTACTTCTCCGACCACACTGCCTCAATCAACTCCTTATGACCGCAGACCACGGGCTTGCCATCGTTTTCCACCATGCGTTGCCCCATATGATGAATGAGCTTGCGTTGATTGGGACTCAACTTCACTGACTGAGTGTTGAACTGAGACACGCGAAACAACTGTTCTTGAGAGAGGCTGTACTCGAACCACTGCTTGAACGGCATCGGGACTTCCTGAGTAATGTCCGACATCCAAAAAGTTAAGTGCCAGTAAACGTAATCATCCGGCTCGTTCCATTTCCCCAAGATGAGGATTTCATCGCCATCTTGCAGCGTTAAAGCGTGATTCTCTTGTCGGGCAACATCAATCAATTCATTCTTTCGCTGGACGAACGTTCCATTCGCACTGTCCGTATCGATCGCCAGCCAGCTATTGTTTTCGCAGGCTATGGCGCAGTGATATTTCGAGACCTTACGATAAGGATTGGGCAAAACGATATCGTTGTCACTCTCGCGTCCGATAGAGAGACGAGTCTTCGTGTTAGAGAGCAGGGGCAACAGCTTGAGCGTTGACAATTCTCCATCTGGCCCCCTCAGATGCAGGCTGGGATCTCGATCTTTCATGAGCTTGTGTTGAATAAACGAGTAGTGAGGAATTTTCTCCAATCTTGTGAGATGGTTGCGGGAGTGTCCGGGAAATTCTGCTGAACCCACCTGAAATCCTTGAAATCTCATGAAAATATGGGGATTTACACAAAATTTGCAGCACTCCCGTATTGCTGACTTTAAGACCTCAGTTTGAGATGACTCGATCGTATACCGCACTCATCCAGACGCTTGAAAAAGGCCTTAAAATATAAAGGTTTCTGCATTCGTCCCATCAGAAAACTCACGACGGGCAAATGTCCCCGTGGTGCGGACAAATCCCAAATGATATCGCCCTTGGTCATCATCTTCTCTCGCATCCACCCGATCTGTTTGAGATAATCGTAAGGATGACTTGCTGCTTGGTAAAGCTCCCGATGTACCGAAAATCCAAAATGACAATTGCTGTAATGCAACCAGAGGGATTCTATTGTATGTAAATCGGTGAGAGGGAACTGTTGAACGTCTTCAATGCGTAAAAAGTCTTCTTCGGGGTCTGTCCGTTCTGCCGCAGCAAGCATCAAATCTTGGGTCGTGTAGTCGGCTGTTTTCCAACAACCTCGAGCCAGCAGATCCTTTAATTGACTGTAATCATTGCCGACAACAGAGCGCAAGATAATATCGCGATCGCCAACTTCAGAAGCCAATTCTAATCCCCGACTGGTTAAAATGTCTCAGGATTTATCCAAAGATGGGTTTCCAACCTTGACTAAATTTGTTTCGCGTTCTTTCATGGTTCGTTCCTCCTAAGATTCAGATTGGTTTTTGGTAATAGCGAACAACACACGCAAGTTTCAAAATGCTGTAGCAACAGTTCGTGTCAGGAGTCATTTCAATTAATTTGCGCCTTCAACGCATCAAACTCCTGCCTTGCTTGGTCGAGCATCTCGCGAAGCTCCGCAGACATCTCAGTTAAGAGATCCCGACCCTTGCTGCGAGCTTCCAGCACTCGCGCCCTGAGTTGATAAAGCGATTGTTGTTTTAAATCTGCGATATCTTCTGCGATCGCATCGGTACGAAGTTCGACTTGTTTAATGTGATATTGAATTTGCTCGAGTTCGGCCTCGACATCCAACGTTTCAAGAACGTGAGAGGGGTCTTCAATTTGCCGTAACAGACTCCGGAGTTTGACCTCATCGCCATTTTTATAAGCCAGATTTGCTGCCTGCATGAACTCCTTACGCCACTGTTTGTCAACTTCATTCGTTGTCAGGTCTGGATGCGCTAATTTGGCGAGTTGACGAAATAGATCGCGTATCGTGGCAGATGGTTTGATTTTCGGCTCGGATATTGTTTCGGCTTGGTTATAGGCTTGTCGTGATGCCTCAGCTTGCATTTTGGCTTCTAATACCTGCTGCTCTAAGGAACGATCTTCTGGATGACGTTGAAATCGCAATTCCAGTGTCCGAGCTTCCAATTCGTCTAGCTCCACATAGAGCCAACCAATCCTGCGATTATAGGTCAGTTCAAACGCAGCAAGTTCTGCTCGTAGAATCGCTCTTTCCTCCTCCTTTTGGATCATGGCCCGATCGCGCTGATGTAAAATCCGGCGTTGCTGAATGAGCTTTTCTTGCTCCGGTCTCAATACGGGAATGAGAGACATAGAGTTGCTCCTCATGAAGTAAGAATCTGGGTTAGTTACCTTTAATCTCACCGAATATTCGGTATGTCTTAGATGCTTTTAGCGTATCTCTTCGACTTGGCTCGAAACCATATCAGACAAGTTGAAAATAGATTGAAAAGACTGAAGTTCTTGTATGCTTTGATCCAGCAGCATTTCAGATATTGTGGGTTAATGCTCTCTTTTATAGCCTGGGCTGTCACCATAATTCTTGTTCGGTAATGGGAAATCGCTAATATAATTTTCGGTCTAATGTTATTGTGAGTTATGTTAATACAGCTATTTTTTTAGTTTATTTTTTCACCTAACGGTGAGGTATGGCAAATGAACCCGATCGCAAACAGCCATGCAGCCACCGAACTATAGCAGCCTCCTGCAAAACATTTTAGGCCGTTCCCATGCTCCTCACCCCGAAAATTTACCCGAACCCGATCGCCCCGACGCTGCCAATATCATTGAATTCCTTGGAGACGAACTCCTGTGGAGCGAAACCATCGCAGCACGAAAACCCCGACTCGACCTCATTCCCACCACTCTCCCCAAACCCCTCAGAAAAGCGCTCAAAACACAAGGAATCAAGAAATTATACTCCCATCAAATCGAAACCCTCAATGCCATTCGCGAGGGCAAAGATGTCATTCTCAGTACCGACACGGCAAGTGGCACATCCTTAAGCGCTTATGTCCCCATCCTTGAAGGCATTCTCCAACATCAATATACGGCCCTTTCTTTTTAAGGCTTAAAAGCACTGACCTCAGACCAAGGAGAAAAACTGACCACTTTACTCGAAGGTATTCCCGAAACCGTCCGTCCCCAACTCGCAATGCTGACGGGAGACACCCGCAAAGAAGAACGAGAACGATTGCTCGAGCGATCGCCCGGTATCATCGGTGCAACCCCCGAACTCATCCATTATGCCCTGCGCGGTATCTATTGGAGTCAGCCTTGGCAGCAGTTTCTCGCCCGCTTGCGTTATGTCCTGCTCGACGAGGCTCACGCTTACAATGGGGCTTACGGGGCGAATATGGCCAACTTGCTGCGACGGCTAAAACTGGCAGTCGATCGCTATGGCGGCAATTCTCGTCGATTGCAGTTTATCTTTTTGAGTGCTACGGTGGGCAACCCCAGCCAACTCGCACGATCCTTGTCGGGAAGGCGACGCAAACGCAATTCTCCCCAAAGCGATCGCCTCGTTTGGATTCATCGAAGCGGTGCGGGAATGCCAGAGCGAGAATTAATTGTCGTCAAGCCCACCAACAACCCCAACCCAGATGCCGCGAAAATCCTGCTGTTCCTCTTGCGGCAAGGGTTGCGAGGCATTTGTTTCTGTAATGGGAGAGCAACAATTAAAAACCTGCTGGCCACCCTGCGAACAGAAGCCGCCTCTCAAAAGTACCCCAATATTGAGGGACAAACAGCGATTTTTTATGGAGGATTGACGGGAGAGCGTCGCAGTGAAATTATCAGCGGACTTCAAGAGGGACGAATGCGCTGTCTTTTGAGTACCAGTGCTTTAGAAGCAGGCATCGATTTGGCAGAGTTGGATTTTGCCCTCATTCGAGGCTGGCCGGGTTCTTTGCAGGGTTTCCGACAGCGCATCGGCAGGGCGGGACGCAAGCAGAAGGGATTGGCGATTTTTCTGCCCTTGGAGCGATCGCCGTTAGACCGCTACTATGCCCAACACCCGGAACTCCTGCTCTTCGCCCCCGCAGAACGAGTGTCCTTCAATGCCCGCTATCCCGTCGATTTGGGCAAGCATTTGATGTGTGCGGCGGTAGAAAGCGGCATCGAGAGCGATCGCCTGAAGCGCTATTTTGGCAAAACCGCCCCTCACATTGCCTCGGCTTTGTTAGAGCAAGGAGCATTGCGAAAAACGCGAGGGCGTTTGTGGGCCAAGGGATTTCCCCATCGAGATGTCAACTTTCGCGGGGGGTTGGGAGGCAGCACGGTACGATTGACGAACGAACAGACGGGAGAAGCGATCGAGGAGATGAGTTTGGAAATTGCCTATCGAGAAGCGTTTTCGGGAGCAATCTACCGCACTCAAGACAGCAACGGGCAAATGGTGACATATCGTTCTTTGTCTCTCGATGTAGAAGCCCGTCAAGCCATCTTGCAACCCATTCTGGAAACCTCAACTTATACGGTGGCGGAAAGTCGCACCGATACTCGCATTTTGCAAGATTTGGTCGCTCCCAAACAGTTGAAATTGAATTTGTCGGAGGAGGCTAAAGAGGGT
>JBFRWJ010000180.1:0-13011 GCA_051439525.1 Spirulina sp.
CCGAACGTTTCATCGTCAATGGGAAATACCAAGGACAAAGCGTCTGGCTCAGGGCTCGGCAGGTTTTCCACGAAAAGATTTGGCCTCAACTTCGCGAGGAGAATCCAGATCTGCCGGAGGAACTTCCCCCGATTGGCGGTGACGATCGCATGGGAGAAATTTTCCAAAATGGCCCCGCGTTTCTGTGGATTTCCCAGAATAATACCGAGCGACACAATGCGATCGCTTGTGGTTCTAGCGATATGAGCGGTGGAACTCCGTAAATTGAGAAATGACGGCATCCAAGTCCCATCGCTGCCCAAGCTCGGTCTGGGTCTGGGGCTGCGCAGCACTCACTTTAACGAAATTCTGACCCGGTGGCCCGCAGTGGATTGGTTCGAGGCAATTTCAGAAAACTTTATGGACTCTGGCGGCCGTCCCCGTTGGGTCATTCGTGAGGTTGCCGATCGCTATCCCTTGGTTTTGCACGGCGTATCTCTGTCCATCGGGAGTACGGAGCCTCTGAATTTTGCTTATTTGAGCAGGTTAAAAGCCTTGGCCACAGAAGTCAAACCCGTATGGGTGAGCGATCATCTCTGTTGGACGGGGGTGCTGGGGTTAAATTCCCACGATCTGCTCCCTCTTCCTTTGACAGAAGAGACTTTAAACCACGTGGCAGAGCGCGTCCGTCAGGTTCAGGATTTTTTGGAGCGCCCCCTCGTTTTGGAAAATCCCAGCACTTACCTGACATTTGTCCAATCGACTCTGACGGAGCCGGAATTCTTGAGCCAACTCGCGGCGGAAACTGGGTGCGGATTCCTGTTGGATGTCAATAACGTCTATGTGACCTGCTTCAATGCCGACACCGATCCGATCGCCTATCTCGATTCATTTCCTTGGGAAAACGTGGTTCAGATTCACTTGGCAGGACACCAGCATTGCGGAACTCACATCATTGATACTCACGATCGTCCCGTGCAGTCTGCCGTTTGGGAGTTATTCCGACGGGCATGGGTACGGAGTCTCGGTGCTTCGACCCTGCTGGAGTGGGATGCTAATATCCCTTCTTTTACGGAATGCCATGACGAATTGTTGAAAGCAAAACAGTACATGAATGCCAAGGATAAACCGATCGCGATCGCGACGGCATCTGTCAATCGTGAGGAATCCGTTGCGACTCCGGTGGATTTTCTCGTGCCTGAAGTGATGGGAAATACAATCTTGGAGAAAGGATGAGCGAACTCCCCCAATCGTTGCACGATCTACAGAATTGGATGCAGAAGGCTTTGATATTCCCGCAGCAAGTATCGGGAGAACAAAGCAATCGCATTGTCAAATCTTCCTCGCACTTAAGTGGGGATCGGAGGCTAGCAATCTACCAGCGCAGCTACCAGGTCAGACTGTTGAAGTGTATGCGAGAGCAGTTTCCCGCCCTGTGCCACGCCCTCGGTGCGGACTTATTTACCGATTTTGCGCGGGAGTATCTCCAAACCTATCCTTCTGCCAGCTACACCTTATATGACTTGGGCACGCGATTTCCCGCTTACTTGGAGGAAACGCGACCGGATCGGGAAGAGACGGCAGACCAACGAGAAAGCTGGATTGATTTCATGGTAGATCTGGCGCGGTTTGAACGCGAACTTTTTGTGATGTTCGATGCTCCCGGACAGGAAGGGAAGCCCTTTGCCAACGCGAATACTCCGGATCGTTGCCTGCGATTGCAACCTTGCTTTGCCCTCGGCGATTACCGCTTCCCGGTAGCATGGTACTATCACGAGGTACAGCAGAACAACGATCCTCCATTTCCGCCCTTACAGCGATCGCTCGTAGCACTGATCCGGAAGAATTATTTAACCCATACTTTCCCCTTGACAGGAGTGCAGTATATCTTTTTGAGGGCGCTTCAAAAAGGCAAGAATATTGAGGAAGCGATCGCGATCGCGGCTCGGGAAGTCAAGCAACCCATCGAACGAGTATACCAATCTTGGGCCAGACCGGGCAGCACCCGGGAGCGTTGGATTGAGGCGGGCTTTTTTATTGCGGCGGACTGAAGAGAGGTTGTGGGTTTCGCGTCTCAGTCAATAAGAGTGGCGATCGCGAAAATCATGGGATACCGTAGAATTATCGAGGTCAAATCAATTCAAAAATAGTCAAAAGGTCGGAACTGATAACTGTTCACTGTTCACTGTTCACTGAAATGACATACCCCAACCCAGACTCCCAATATCTCCAAATTCGTCGCATTCATCGCAAACAACTACAACATAGCTTAGCTCTGGCGGCAGTTCTAGCCGTTTTCCTGACCGGATGCGGCGGGAAGAACAATTCCTACTCGACCAACCCCAGGCCTCGATCGACGATCGCGCAGAAGGCAAATGAGGAGATTCAGGCAGTATTTTATGAAAATACGGAACAGTGCGAGGCAGATATCCAAAAGCAGCAGGCAGAATATCAGGTTTTACTCGAGGCTCACCAACAGGGGAAACTCTCCAAGAAACCCACTTCCCCGATTATGAAGGTGGAAGACTGCGCACCGCAAATGCAGGCTGCTTTGGAGGAACATAACCGCAATGCCCCGGTCTACTCCACCTTGGCGGATTGCCAATCGGAAGGACTGCAATGCGAAGCCACACCAGCCGGCTCTCAGGTATCGGGATACCGACCGAGTTATGGGGGAACTTACTTGTATCCCTATGGCGGCTCTAATTATATTTACATCGATCGCGGCGGCACGAGTCGGAGAATCTATCAACCGCGCACGGTTTATCGGGGTCGCAACCTTGGAGAATTGGTCACGCCTCACGGTCGCACCGTAACCCAGCAAAAATCGGGACGGACGGTCGTTCCCCAACATACCATTCGACCCGCTCCGGCACGCCCATCGGGGACTGCCGCCAAGGGAACGATTAAAGGCCGGAGCAGTACGGGATTCGGCTCGACTTTCAAAAGTACCGGAAAAGGGGGCAAGTAAGCACACATGAAACCGATTAAAGTCATTCGTCGTCCCAACTGGCAACGTCACGTGCGAGAAAACGCCTATCAGCCCGAGGCATTGAGCGATCGCAAGCAGAAATATTGGATTGAGGCACTTCCCCAACCCTTTGCCATCCAGTTCGACACCCGAGAAGAAACCGCGATCGCAGAAGCAACGGAGCAGCTCTGGGAAATGTGCGTGGAGTTTTTAGACTGGTTTTTCGAGGGAGAGGATGTCGATCGCCGTTTGGCGATGCTGAAAATCCGTCCCGAATACTGGCAAGGGATTAAAAATAGTTGGGAGCGCACGGATCCCGTTGAAGACTTATCCTTATGCAGCCGTTTCGATTTGGCGGTGACGGAGGAAGGTCAAATTAAACTGATGGAAATCAATGGGGAAACTCCCTTACTCGGTGCAGAAACCGTTTATCAGTGGAACTGGTTTGTAGACTATAAACGCAACCATCAGAAGAGTAAGTTTCCCCTCCCCAGTAATGCCAACCAATTTAATGAATTTTGGGACGCGATCGCCGGTCAATGGCGGCAAATTATCGAAGATTACGAGCTCGAGCAAACGGGGATCTCTTTCCTCGTCGATGAGAATCTGGAAGAAGATCAAGAAATGGCCATGCAGCTCATTCAAATCCTCCACGATGAGGTGAATGCAGATATCTATACCCAAATGGTCTACTTGCGCGGTCTCGAAGACGAGGAAGGAAACAAGGTGCAGCGAGGATTGGGACTCGATGAGGACGGATACTTTATCGATCACGTCAACGAGCGCATTCCCGTTCTCTGGAAGATGTACGACTGGTCGGATATGCAAAATGATATGGACAATGCCGGCTGTACGGATGCCTTGGCAAGCCGTTTAGAGATGGGAGATGCTAAGGTTATTGAACCCCTGTGGAAACAAGTGCTTTCCAATAAGGCAACCCTGGCCTTAATGTGGGCGCAATTTAAAGATTCGGATTATCGTCAATATCTGTTAGAAACCTATCTCGACAGCGATATCTCCCCCGAAGCCACCAAATTAATCTTGGGAATGCACGTTAAAAAACCCATCTTGGGATTGGAAGGGGTAGGGGTTTCCATTGAAACCGGAGTCGGCGAATTGGAGAAACGGGAAACCTTGGGTTATGGTTCGGAAGGGTTTATCGTTCAGGAATATATCGAACTGCCTCGTGCCTTTGATTATCATTATACGGTGGGCAGTTGGATTGTGGGGGACGAGGCAGCAGGACTCATTATTCGCGGAGATACCTCCCGCATTACGGGTCGTCACTGTCTCATCATTCCTCACATCGTCTCTGATGATGGTCTCTATATTGCCGGGTCGGGTTAGGCTCGGATTGTATTATCGAATTGTGAGCGATTAAGGAAAGCAAAGATGCCATTCAAGACCCGATTGAAGCAAAATCCTTGGATTCTGGATGATGTTCTGCCTCGAGATCATCGCATTCCCCAACGCTATTTTACCGAAGCTCCCCCCGGGGCGATCGAGAATTTTCGCAACCTGCTGGCCCGAGATGTGTACTCGGAGGGAGACTCTCGGGTGCTGTACGATTACATCATTTCTCGCCAAGACGAGATGTGCGATGAATTTCTTGTCATGTTAGAATTCTGGCTTGACGACGAATTGAAGCATTACGAAGCCCTGCGCCGGACTTATCGCTGTCTCTCGGGGGTGAGTTTTACCGAGATGGATCGTTGTTTTGCCAAGCGAGTTCATGAGTTTGAACCCATCCAACTCGTTCTCAAAGATGAATTTACCCTGCTGGTGGCGCTGATGTTTGACGAAATCGGTTCGGTCTATTCCTATCGTCGCGATTTGCAGGAATATTATCGACATTTTGGGCGAGAAATTCAGAAAATCGGGCATCATCTCGTCAAAGATGAAGGGATGCACTTTAATAACGCTGCCGAGTTATTGCTCGCCTATCACGGCGATCGCTTGCAGGAAGTCGAAAGTTTGTTAGGGCAGATTTCTCGATTGGAAGCCAACTTAAATACCTACTACAAGACATTTTTTTTGGATCACGCTCAGGAACAGTATCGGTTTCCCCCCCATTTTAATCAAACGATTATTCGGGTCATTCTCGCCAGACTCGGACTCGGCTCGCAACCGACTTCTGAAGAATTGAGAGAATTATGGCAGTGGGTGCCGGAGGGGTATAATTTGGTACCGATCTTTGCCGAAGCGACCTAAGCGATCGCGAACATTACTTTAGTAAGAAGAGGGGGAGAGGGATTTTGAGTTGCGCCCTCGGGCGGCTCGAATGAGGATGAGAAAATCATCGGATTGTAGCCGATAGTTGGCATCCGGATTTGCGATCGCTTCCCCTGTTTCCCCTTGTTGAATGCCCACGACAATGCTTTGATACTTCTGTTTCATGTGAAGTAAAACATCGAGAAAAGGCTGTCCGATTTCTGTTTCGGGTACCGGTATTTTGTCCAGTTGGTTGCCATACTCGTAGCACAATAATTCCGTGATGATGAGGCTAATACTGTGGTTTAAGGCGGCATTGAGAATCAGGCGGCTGCTCAACTCGCTTCCCACAATAATTTCGTCAGCGTTGGCTCGCTTGCAAGTTTGCACGTAGGCTTCATTGACCAGCTCGACAACCGTATAAACCTCGGGATTGATACTTTCTACCGTCAGGGTTGCCAATACGACTTTAGCATCCCGGTTGGCATAGTCCAATGCCTCATCCCCTAAAATAATAACTGTAGTGGCTTCTGCTAAGTTTGCTTGCATTAAAGTTTCATCGGAAACCTGACCGCGAACAAAATAAAGATAGTCATCATCGATGGGTTTGCGATCGATATCGGCAATCAAGACGACGGGTAACTGCTGGGTTTTGGGCTCGTGTCGCAGTTCTCTGAGAATATTATGGGTTCGATAGTTCCACTCACAAATAATGATATGATTTTGATGATTATAGGCTTTCATTCCTAAACTTTCCCGATTTCTTTGTTCGACTAAGGTACTAGCAATCTTAGCAGTCAGAACCGCCAGAACTCCAACGCCTACTAACATATCAATTGCGGCAATAACGCGTCCGAAAAACGTGACGGGAGTAATATCGCCATAGCCGACGGTGGTCATGGTGACGAGACTCCACCAGAGGCTATCCACGAAGGATACATCCGGCTCTACCCAAAACAGCAAAATCGAACTGCTGAGGATAATGACAATTACAACCATGAATAAGCGGGGTAGATTCTCTCGTCTGGCAAATGCTAAGATGCTCTGAATCCAGCCTAAAATTGTTTCCAGAGATAAAGCCTGCCGTTTTCGTTTCTGCTTGTTCTGTTGGTACTGTTTCCTCACGATCGCAATTTTTCCGACACTGGCAAATAATTCAGCAATTATATCGAAAAATTTTCTTTTTGGTTGGCGCGATCGCGACCGATCCGGAAACAGAGCGATCGCGACAATCCGCCGATACCGTAAAATCGAGAAGGAAAGGGAGTTGCGGCAGAAAAAGGCGATCGTAAAATAGCGGTGGAAATTAAAAGTTTCTTGAAACCTTCTCCCGTTACGGATCTGGGCGAGGCGATCGGACAATATGGAATTTATCAAAGTATTCTCTCGGAACTCGAACCCGAGCGAGAACTATATCTTGCCGTTCCCAAGCGAACCTATGAGACAATTTTAACAGAAAAATTAGGCCGACTGGTCGTGAAACGCTGGCAAATTCAACTCATTGTTTTTGATGAAGAAAACCGGAGGATTATCAAATGGATACCCTAGAACGCTATCGCGAACTCGTTCGGAATATCATTCTTAAATATTCCCAATATAAGCCCTCTCATGGAGAAATCGAATCGGAAGCGATTATCGATTTAGAGCGCGATCGCTAATTCTTCAATTGCCAATTTTATCGGAAATATGCTTCTTTAATGCGTTGTCGCGTTTCATTTTTGAATGGGCGAATTTTATTAGCGCTACAGTTAATTTTGTGCGATCGCTCTCGAAAGACTTGCCATGTATTTGAGTGATGTTGACACTTCTCTCGCGATCGCTAGGGTGGGCAATGCCCACCCCACTTCAATTACGAACTTTGTATCAAAACATTGGGATGATAGCCAATGGGTTTGACACCAACTGTTTTTTCTCCATGCACCATTGCTTGAATTTCTGATTCATAGAAAGAGTAAGGAAACTCGGGATCGGGACGGCTCACTTCTTCCAAACGTTGCATTAATTCTTCAGGAATTTGGAAGGATAGCGCTTGCAAATTATCCTCCAGTTGGGAGAGTTTAGTCGCCCCAATAATCACCGAGCCAATACCGGGACGATTTGCCGTCCAATTCAAGGAAACTTGCGCCATGCTGTGCCCTAATTCACCCGCCACTTTTTCTAATTCAGCGACAATTTTCCAGTTGCGATCGTTAAACTTTTGGAAAGCCGGATTTTTGGTATCTTTCATCATCTCCAAGCGTCCGTCTCCCGTCGCGCCATCTTGACTCGGCTTGTATTTTCCGCTTAACAAACCGCTTCCGAGAGGACTCCAAACCATGACTCCCATTCCCAATTCCGTGCCGAGAGAAATGAACTCTTTTTCGATATTGCGTTCCACCAAAGAATATTCTAATTGTAGGCTACAAATAGGTTCGTAACCCCGCCATTCTGCTAAGGTTTGCGATCGCGCGGCATACCAAGCGGGAACATCGCTCAAACCCACATAACGAACCTTTCCCGATCGCACCAAATCGTCTAAGGTTCGCATCACTTCTTCTGCGGGGGTAATCGTATCCCAAGCGTGTAAAAAATAAAGATCGATATAATCGGTATTCAGCCGTTTTAAAGACCCTTCTACAGCACGGAGAATGTTTTTCCGTCCATTTCCTCCCGCATTGGGATTCGCAGGATCGGTATTAAAGGTAAATTTGGTGGCAATAACGGCGCGATCGCGCAAATTTCGCTCTTGAATAAACTCTCCCAACCAAATTTCGCTCGTCCCATTGGTGTATAAATCTGCGGTGTCAAGGAAGTTTCCCCCGGCATCCACATAGGTATTAAATAACTTTTGGGCGATTTCGCGATCGGAACCCCAACCCCATTCCGTCCCAAAAGTCATTGTACCCAGCGCCAAACGGCTAACTCGCAAACCCGAACGTCCTAATGTATAGTAGGCATTGAGAGACATTATTTTTATTCCTTAATTTTTGATTCGATCGACACTAACCACAATATCGGATAGAGGGGCTGAGAATCTTGTCATATTTTTTGTACGATATTGCTTTTTTGGGGAATGGGCGATCGGTCAGGTCAACTGTCTATATATCCAGACCTAGTTTTGTGGATTGCGATCGTTCGTTTCTAGATTCGAGCGATCGCTCTTGAAATATTACTCAACTTTACGGCATTATCGAGTTTAGCTATAGTTTAAACTCTTTATGACCCCCTTAATCGATCCCGAAAATCCGCAAGGCTGGCTACCCGGCGAAGAAGTCTTAGTGTACAATCGTTATTTATGCTGGCGAATCGCTCGAAAATACAATAAACAGCTAGTTTCCATTCGTGAAGATCGCGATATGACAGGTCATCCCATCTATATTTGAATTTTTAAAGCTGAAAATGAGGAGAGTAACGATGAGTAAATCAATTTGGAATCGGCAAGATGGTTGGTTAATCCCTCAATTACCTCAACCTAAAACTGATGAAATCGTGCTAGCTGTGAGTCCGGATTTATCACCTTTATTTGATTATCAGGTATTAGAACTCATTGAAGCAGCCGGCTTTTCTAATTCTGAACTAAATTACCTTTTTGATGAAGATGAAAGCATTTGTGCGTACTATTTAGGTTCGATATCCGAGCAAGAAATAGACAGCGCGATCGCACGCTTAACCCAAGTGGGTATTCATCGGGATTGGATTCTCGTTCGTCCATGGGATACTGATGAAAATATTAAATCTCGTCCAATCCCAGAAATTCCCATCGAGTATGGTTTAGTTCCGGAATCAGTCTCAATCCTCGAAACGGCTATTTAAATGAACTAAAAAGTTCCATCTCTTCTAAATAACTTTTTCTAAAAGAATAAAATTTTGTCATAAAATTAATGGGGAGTGCATAAAAATCCTCTGTCCGGCCAGAAGACAGAATGAAGGCTTAAAATAGAATGAGAAGCGAACGACCGCAAGAAACGACATGAGAAAACAACTGCAATTTTTAGCTTGGTTTGGCTTGGGATTGTGTTTGTGCTGGGGACTGGTGGCGATCGCGCCTCCCTCTCCCACAATGGCAAAGTCTCCCCCACAGACGATCGCAAAAACTGCCCGAAAATCCTTTGACGAGATTGTTGCCAATATGCGCCAATCTCAAGGAGTGTTTAAACTTTACCGAGGGGGTCGCAAACTTTATCTGGAAGTGCGTCCCGACCAACTGAACAAAAACTATCTTTTTACCGCCACCTTGGCCAGCGGTTTGGGACAAGGTCGCTTGATTAACGGCTTGCAACGGGAGAGTTTTTTATTTCGCTTCCAAAAGGTCGATAATAAACTGCATTTTCTCTTACCTAATTTGAATTTTCGCGCCAACCCCAACGATCCCCAACGGCGCAATCTCGATCGCTCTTTTAGCAATTCTGTTCTCTACGCCCTTCCCATTAAAAGTATTCATCCCGAAACCAAAAGCATTCTCGTCGATCTCAAAGATTTGTTACTCGGAGATGAAGATTTAGCAGGTTTAGCTCAATCTTTTGCCAGTTTGTATAGTTTGGATGCTGACAAATCGTATTTTGAAAGCGGTAAGGTTTTTCCCGCCAATATGGAAATTGAAGTGGTTTACGGATTTACATTGCTCCCCGGTCGCAGACCGCCTTATTTGTCTGCCGTTCCCGATAGCCGCGCGTTTAATCTTGCCGTTCATTATAGTTTTGCAGAAATCCCAGATAATAACGGCTATATTCCCCGTTTTGCAGACGATCGCGTGGGTTATTTCCTGACGGCTTATAAGGATATTTCCGATATCACTTCTAAAGAAGGTTTTGTGCGTTACATTCATCGCTGGAATCTGCAACCCAGCGATCCGAATGCCCCTCTTTCTCCTCCGCAAAAACCGATTGTTTTCTGGATTGAAAACACCGTTCCCCCAGAATATCGAGAGGCAATTCGCCAAGGGGTTTTAATTTGGAATAAAGCCTTTGAAGATGCCGGATTTAAAGACGCGATAGAAGTTCGTCAAATGAGCGATCGCGCCACGTGGGATCCTGAAGATATTCGTTATAATGTCATACGTTGGTCGAGTACGGCTGGTGGTGGCGCAGATGGCATCGGGCCGATTCAAGTCAATCCCCTAACGGGAGAAATTCTCGCTTCCGATATCGTGATTAATGCCAATGTAATTCGCCGCAAGATAGAACAATACGAGAATTTTACCGGCTTAAATGAAGCTAGGGCGATCGCGGCAATTTGTCAAAATGAAATGGCTTTACCTTTCGCTTCGGAAACTGAAGACAATGAGCAATCTTTTGAGACCATTCTATTTGGAGATCGCCCCGAAGATCTCGAAATATGTTTTAATGTGGGGGCGCGGGAACAATTGGCAATGGGGGATTTAGCCCTGTCTCTCCTCCAAAATACCATTCCCTCTTCCGAACAGAATCAAGACTATATCAATCAATATTTACGCTCTTTAGTGGCACATGAAATCGGTCACGGGTTGGGATTGCGGCATAATTTTCACGGGTCTACCCTTCTCGAGCCGCAGGACTTACACAATACCGAAATTACGCGCACAAAAGGTCTAGTGAGTTCGGTTATGGATTATGTGGGAGTGAATTTAGCCCCTGAAGGAGTCCAACAGGGAGATTATTATCCCGTAATTGTCGGTCCTTACGATCGCTGGGCAATTACCTACGGGTATAAACCGAGTGGTGCTTTAATCCCCGTCGCGGAACGGCGTTTTTTAGAAGAGATCGCCAGCAAATCTTCCCAACCGGAACTCGCCTATGCGACAGATGAAGATGTTCGAGGCTTGCGAGATCCGGCAGTGAATCGCTGGGATTTAAGTTCAGATGTTATGGCTCATTCCCGATCGCAAATGGACAATGCCTTAAAAATGTGGGATAAACTGCAAAAACGCTATCCCGTCCAAGGCGATCGCTACAGCGACATGCGCAAGAAATTCAACCGAGTTCTTACCTATTATTTCACTCAGGCACGGTTGGTGTCCAATTATATCGGCGGGCGTTCTTTTAACCGCGATCGCCCCGGTTTCTCTAACGGACGCTTGCCTTTTGAACAAGTCCCCCTCGAAAAGCAGCGCGAAGCCTTGCAAATTTTGCAGGATTATGTATTCGCCGAAGAAGCATTGACGTTCCCGCCAGAATTACTCAATCAACTCGCCCCCTCCCGTTGGAATCATTGGGGACATCCCGCCCAACGGACGGCTCTCGACTATCCCATTCACGACTATATTCTCTTTTTCCAAGGTCGCATTTTGCGATCGCTGCTCTCTAACGAACGCTTGAGCAATTTAAGAGATTTGGAGTTAAAAGCGGTTGCGGGAGAGGCTCTGACAATACCGGAGTTATACGATACTTTAACCGAGGGAATTTGGTCGGAAATTTTACAGTCTACGGCTGAGGATAATATTTCCAGCGTGCGCCGTTCTTTACAACGGGAGCATCTCAATCTTCTCATCGGTATGGTTCTCGGGCGCAGGCAGGTTCCCGAAGATGCCCGCACCTTAGCATGGTATCAGTTGCGTCAGTTGCGCGATCGCTTGGATGACGCGAGCGATCGTCCTTGGGATACCTACACCCGGGCGCATTTGGAAGAGACCCGCGATCGCATTGTTAAAACCCTCGACGCACGCTATGAACAATTATCAATGAACAATGAGCAATGAACAATGAACAATGAACAATTACCCATTACCCATTACCAATAATCAATGAACAATACCGACTTAGAGGCTGATTTTACAAAATCTGGGATAAAAACTGTTTGGTGCGATCGTGTTGGGGATTATTAAAAAACTCCTCGGGTTTGGCTTCTTCGACTAATAACCCATCTGCCATTAAAACGACACGATCGGCGACGTTTTCGGCAAATCCCACCTCGTGGGTGACGCAAACCATCGTCATCCCTTCACTGGCTAGCGATCGCATGGTATCCAATACCTCTTTGACCATTTCCGGGTCTAATGCGGAGGTGGGTTCGTCAAAGAGCATGATTTTCGGCTGCATGGCGAGAGCCCGAGCGATCGCGACTCGTTGCTGCTGTCCTCCAGAAAGTTGTCCGGGAAACTTTTTCGCCTGTTCCAAAATGCCGACCTTTTCTAATAACTGCATGGCGATCGCTTCGGCTTCGGCTTTCTTGTGGTGGCGCACCCAAATCGGGGCAAGCGTGACATTTTGCAACACAGTTAAGTGAGGAAAAAGATTGAATTGTTGGAAGACCATCCCCACTTCCCGGCGAATGGCATCAATATTCTTGAGGTCGTGGGACAATTCGATGCCATCAACGGTAATGTGCCCTTTTTGGTATTCCTCTAGGGCATTAAAGGTGCGAATAAAAGTGGATTTTCCCGACCCCGACGGTCCCATCACCACGACCACTTCCCCTTTATTCACTGTCAAACTTACACCGCGCAAAACGTGAAATTGATTGCTTGCATACCATTTATGCACGTCCCGCGCGACAATCATTTCGTGTCTATCCGTTACGCCGTTGGTATCCTGTAAGTTGGTCGTGAGAGACTGGCCGTTCATCATGATTGCTCCTTCTTGGGTAATAGGTAATGGGGAATCGGTAATGGGGAATTGGGATAAACCTTTTTTTGGTTTCTCATCGATCGCCGATCTCTAATAGCTTAACTAATAATTGAATTAATTTTCTGTGTTCAAGCGTTTCTCAACATATCGACTTCCCGCAGACATGGCATAACAAAACAGCCAGAATCCTAGACCATTAAAAAGCAGTACCTCGGAAGCACGGCCGAGAAAATTAGGATTGGCTAAAACCGAACGACTGATTCCCAAAAATTCTTCCACTCCTACGATCGATAAGAGGGTTGTATCTTGGAACAAACTAAGAAATTGTCC
>JBFRWJ010000181.1:0-10095 GCA_051439525.1 Spirulina sp.
ACCACCGATGTTGTAGTCACCGATAATCGCTACGTCATAAGGAGTGGATTCAAACTCGATACCTTCTTTGTCCGCAGAAGGGAAAACACAGTCAATGATCATGTCGTTAGCGATGTGGTGTCCTAAAGATTGGGAAACACCCCGGAAACCTTCGCAACGCACGGGAACGACGGGCTTGTTGGTTTCTTTGGCTTTCTTGCGAGCAACGGCTTCGATGTCATCTCCGATTAACCCGATGGGGCATTCCGATTCAATCGTGGTGCCTTGGCTTAAGGGGAAGAGAACTTCGAGTTCGTCGATGAGTTTGGCTAATTTTTTGTCTCCACCAAAAACGATGTCGCGTTCTTGGAAATCGGAGGTGAACTGCATCGTACCGAAGGTATCGACTCCGGTGGTACCGATGTAGTAGTTACGACGACCAGACCAAGAATAGTAGCCGCAACCTACCGGTCCGTGGCTGAGGTGGATCATGTCCTTAACCGGACCCCAAACCACCCCTTTTGCTCCTGCATAGGCACAACCGCGAGTGGTCATGACCCCGGGGATGGATTTGCGATTGGATTTAACGCCGCAATCGGATTTGCCTTCTTCGTAAACGTTGAGGTGCTTTTCCCGTTTCTTTCTGGCTTTCTCGGGGTAGGCATCGAGAACCTCTTTAACCAGAGCTTTCCTTTCTTCTACTGTGGTCATAATTCTTCTCTTTAGCGTGTAGGGTTATAGGGGCGTGGGGGAGTGGGGTGTGGGATTTCCCACACCCGAGGAGGGGAATTAAACGGTTGCTGCTTCTTTAGCTTTGTCAGCTTCAATAGCTTTCGTGTACTCGTCTTCACCGCCGAGGATACCGAAGTCAACTAAGAGTTCTTCGAGTTCGTCCATGGTGATCGGGGTGGGGATGACCAAGTTTTTGTTGTTCTCGATCTTGCGAGCCAATTCGCGGTATTCACCAGCTTGGGGGTGATCGGGAGAGTATTCGATCACGGTCATGCGGCGCAGTTCAGCTTCTTGAACTTGCTTGCTGCGGGGTACGAAGTGGATCATTTGGGTGCCGAGGCGACGAGCCAATTCTTCGATGAGCGCGACTTCGTTTTCAACGTTACGGCTGTTGCAGATTAAGCCGCCCAAACGAACGCCACCGGAGTGAGCGTACTTGAGAATACCACGAGCAATGTTGTTTGCCGCGTACATTGCCATCATTTCACCAGAGGTGACGATGTAGATTTCTTGAGCTTTTCCTTCACGAATCGGCATGGCGAAACCACCGCAAACAACGTCGCCCAATACGTCATAGGAAACGAGGTCGATGTCTTCGTAAGCGCCTTCTTCTTCGAGGAAGTTGATAGCGGTGATGATTCCGCGTCCAGCACAGCCAACACCAGGTTCGGGACCACCGGATTCAACGCATTTAACTTCGTTGTAACCTTGGAGGAGCACTTCGTCGAGTTCCAAGTCTTCAACGGAACCGCGCTCTGCAGCCAAGTGAAGAATGGTGGTTTGAGCTTTACAGTGCAGCATCAAGCGGGTAGAGTCAGCTTTGGGGTCACAGCCGACGATCATGACGCGCATGTTTTCGGAGAGAGCTGCGATGGTGTTTTGGGAGGTCGTGGATTTTCCGATACCGCCCTTGCCGTAAAATGCAATTTGTCGCATAATGATAGATCTCGCTTAAACTGAATAAAGGTACAAAAACACAGGAGTGGATTTTCGACTCTTTGAGGCAGAGATGATTTGCTGATGTTGGAAGGATTTGGCAGAATCTTCCGATATTTGGGGATTGCGCCCCTTGCGAACCCTCGATCGCTGCCTCTGAGTCTTTTTCCTTTTTGGGGGAAGGTCACAGGATTCGTCGGCGAATCCGGAGGTCAAGAAGCGTCACGCTGGTGGCGATCGCTCCCGATCGTTATTTTGCATTTTGGTGTGAGTTGTTAGTGGTTGGTTGTGGGTTGTTGGTTATTCGCTGGCATAACCGAGCCATTCTGAATTCTTTAGACTGCCTCGACCACGAGGGCGGGAGAAATGCGATCGCGCAGGCGAGCTTCGATGGCAATTTTCAGGGTTTCGGTACTGCTGGCACAGGTGCCGCACGCGCCTTTGAGAATGACTTGAATGAGGTCGCCGTTTACGTCGTACAGTTCGACATCGCCGCCATCAGAGGCTAAAACGGGCTTGATTTCTTCGTCCAAAATCTGTTGAATGAGAGCAATTTTTTGAACGGGAGTAAGAGTTTTGGGTTTGCTGGCAATGGCCAAATCTTGTGCCGCTTTTAATGCCGCTTCTTTTTCCCGTTCTTCTTGTTCTCGTGCGATATCGATGAAGAGGTCGTCGATATCCGGGAGACAAGAGCCACAACCGCCGCCTGCTTTTACGTAGTTGGTAACTTGTTCTGCGGTTGTAAGATCATTCTCGCGTATAATTCGTTTTATTTTTGTATCAGAGATACCAAAACAGCGACAAATTAGCGCACCTTCATCATCTTCATGATTATCGAGAGGGATACCTTTATAGCTGTAAATGGCAGCTTCTAAGGCTTCTTGACCCATGACGGAACAGTGCATCTTTTCTTCGGGCAATCCTCCCAAAGCCGTTGCAATATCCCGGTTGGTCATGGCGAGGGCATCTTCGACATTTTTGCCCTTGAGCAATTCCGTCAGCATGGAAGACGAGGCGATCGCGCTGGCACACCCAAAAGTTTGAAAGCGTGCATCTTCAATGGTTTGGCTGGCTTCGTCGATTTTCAGGTGCAATCTCAGGGCATCGCCGCAAGCAATACTGCCAACTTCACCCGTAACGACTTTTTCGCCATCGTTGCATTCCGCCTCAGCAATCTTTCCTTGATTGCGGGGTTGGTGGAAATGCTCCATTACTTCGTCAGTATAATTCCACATGATTCGGTGAGGGGTAATTGGTAGTGGGTAATAGAGAATAGGGAGTAGAGATTAGGAATAAGGAATTTTATCTTTCATCCTTCATCCTTCATCCTTCATCCTTTAACGAGCGAGAACGGCTTGTTCTTGTTCTTGCAACCAGTCCGCATCGTCGCTGTTGAAGGGAGAGATGGCGCGGAGGCGTTCGGTAATTTCTGGCATGACTTCGAGGACGCGATCGACTTCTTCTTCCGTGGTATAGCGGGAGAGACTGAAGCGGATCGAACCGTGGAGGACGCTATAGGGCAATCCCATGGCACGCAGGACGTGGGAGGGTTCTAAAGATCCCGAAGTGCAAGCAGAACCCGATGACGCACAGATGCCGTAGCGATCCAAGGAGAGAAGGATAGCTTCCCCTTCAATGTACTTAAAGCCGATATTGGTGGTGTTGGGCAAGCGGTTGCGGGGATCGCCGTTAATCACCGTATTGGGAATGGTTTCAAGAATAGTTCCTTCCAAGCGATCGCGCAAATGACGCTCGCGATCGACATTCACCAAATGGGCCTCGGCCAGTTCCGCCGCTTTTCCTAACGCAACGATACCGGGAACATTCTCCGTACCCCCCCGACGACCCCGCTCTTGGTGTCCGCCGATGAGTAGGGGACGGAAGCGCGTGCCGCGTCGGACGTAGAGCGCGCCAATGCCTTTCGGTGCGTGGACTTTGTGACCGGAGATAGCGAGGAAATCGATGGCGCTTTCCTTCATATTCAAAGGCACTTTTCCGGTAACTTGTACCGCATCGACATGAACTAAAGCGCCGTATTCCTTGGCCATTTGCGCGATCGCTTCCACCGGGAAAATCGTTCCGGTTTCGTTATTCGCATACATCACCGAAACCAAGGCCGTATTCCCTGTCAGAGAGGCTTCAACTTCATCGAGGTCGAGTTGTCCGCGACCGTCAACGGAAAGATACGTGACCGTATAGCCTTCCTTTTCCAAACGACGACAGAGATTTAAAACGGCAGGGTGCTCGACTTGAGTGGTAATAATGTGCCGCTTATCGGGTTGGGCGAGCAATGCAGCGCGGATGGCAGCATTATCTCCTTCGGTGCCGCAACTGGTGAAGACGATTTCGCTATCTTCTGCTCCCAGTAACGATGCCACTTGTTTGCGAGCGGTTCTCACGGCTTTGCCCACTTGTCCGCCAAAAGTGTGCATACTGGAAGGATTCCCATAGTACATCGTCAAATAAGGAAGCATTGCCGATAGTACTTCTTCATCAATGCGCGTTGTGGCATTGTTATCGAGATATATGCAATCTTTCATAGTTCTTCCCCATTATCTATCTGCCAAGATTGTGCCGATGGCGAATTAGTTGTCAAAAACGAGGGTTCTCAGTTCTTGCGCATAAAAGTCAAACCACTGGTGCCAATAAGCTTGCGTTTTATTTTGCAAGCGCGTTTGCAAGCGATTGTAAGTGGCAAACCACTCATCCCAATACAGATTTTCTTCGGTATGGGGAATGCAAGCCCCCGCGACGGGACAAATTGCCGCACATTGGGGAACGGAATAGAAGTCAGCGCAACCATTACACAAACTTTGGTTGACGGTCATTTGTCCGTTCTCCCTTTGTATGGCTCCGGTGGGACAATTGGACTGACAGGGCGTTACCGACAAGCGTTTTGCAGACATCCCGCGATCGCGTAGGGCGACTTCTGCCGTTTGGCAACGAGAATCGCAGGCAATACATTTGTTAGTAATTCGATAAGTCATGGTTCTAATTGACCGGGTCGGTTCTGTTCGGATTTAAAATAATTTTGTTGTTTCTTCGCCGTGGCGAATGGATTATGCTTGCTTTTGCTTCTGATATTCTTCGTAGAAGTCTAAAGCCGCTTGATTAATGGTGTCGTAGGTTTCAAAAGTAGCAACCCCTGCGTCTTCCAACTTTTCTTTGGGGCAATCGCCGATTTTGGAAACCAGAACGCCTTTGCAGTCAGCGATCGCTTTGACGATCTCGTCTAAGGTGGCTGCTTCGCCGTAACCGCTTTGGCAGTAGTGGTCGATCTTCCGGTGTCCGACGAACTTCGCCTCGCGACCGTCTACCTCGAAAATTTGGAATTCTTTGGCGTGACCGAAGTGCTGGTTAACCAGTCCACTTCCTTTGGTGGCAACGGCAACTAAGATTTTCTCAGCCGTTTTAGCTGCTTTTTCCGCCGCGCGTTTGGCTTTGGCTGCTGCAATTTCGTCCTTAAATTTCTCGATGCCGGCATGAACTTCCTGACGTTTTTCAAGATTGTATTCGGGATCCATTTCTAAGAATTTATCTTTAGTAAATTCTTGAGAACGATCTTCTCCGAGTAAACCGACGGCATCGGCGCGGCACTGACGGCAGTGGCGCATCATTTTCATGTTACCGGAACAGGCATCTTGCAGCGCTTTTAATTCTTTAGGATTGGGTCCGCGCTGACCGTTTAAGCCAAAATAGGTGCCGTGTTCGGGGGCAGAAATTAAGGGCATAATATTGTGCAAGAATGCCCCGTGAGAGCGAATGAAGTCGTCTACTTCAACGAGATGTTCGTCATTAATGCCCGGAATCATCACGGAATTCACTTTGCAGAGAACATCGGCTTCTCGTAAGGCTTGCAAACTTTCCCGTTGGCGTTCGAGGAGAATTTTTACCCCTTCGACACCATTATAACGCTTGCGATTGTAACGCACCCAAGGATAGATTTTTGCCCCAATTTCCGGGTCGATCGTATTAATGGTTAAGGTGACGTGATCGATGTTGAGTTCTTTAATGCGATCGACGTGTTCGGGGAGCATTAAACCGTTTGTAGATAAACACAGTTTAATATCGGGAGCTTTTTCGGCAACGAGTTCAAAGGTGCGGAAGGTTTGTTTGGGGTTCGCGAGGGGGTCTCCGGGTCCGGCAATGCCGAGAACGGTCATTTGGGGGATTTTACCGGCAATGACTAACGCTTTATGGGCTGCTTCTTCCGGAGTCAGCACTTCGCTGACCACACCGGGACGACTTTCATTAGAGCAGTCATACTTGCGATTGCAATAGTTGCATTGAATGTTGCAAGCCGGAGCGACGGCAACGTGCATCCGTGCGTAGTGGTGGTGAGCCTCTTCGCTGTAACAGGGGTGCTTGGCGATGCGATCGAGCATCTTCTGGTCTTTAATTTCTTCTTGGGTTGTAGAACTACAACCGCAGTTTCCTCCGGACTTTTTTGCCTTCTTGGTGGGAGAAGGGGAAGAAGTTGTTGGGGGGGTGAGGGTAGGGGTACTGGTTTGCAACATTGAATGAATTCCGTGGAAGAAAATTTGTAGCTACGACAATGCGATTTAAGCGTTGAATGAGTTATAGCACGGGGGGTCTTGGCAAAAAGACCATGGCATTGCGGTCAAGTTGATTGATATAATCAAGAAGTACTCAAATTCTGAAAGTCTTACCCCACAAGGATTAAAGGATTTTTTAATATTTTTTTCGGGAAGGGGTGCGGGTATTATTGCAGGTGGGGCCGAGTATTTTTACGGGGTGGGGGCTTGTTTTTCTGTACTCAGGGGTAAAGATAAGCCTAGTAAGGGTTTCAAGGCATTTTTCTTCGCGGCCTTGCCCTTTAAATCCTGTACTCAAATTTTCTCTTCCTCAGTTCATCTTCCCGGTTGTAGACATCTATTTGTATAGTTCGGCATTGTCCAGACTCATCCCTCTAAAAAAAAGACTGGAGTAAGCTCCCAATGCCACTCCAGTGCTATCACGGAATTCAATTCTGTATCTAATTTAACATTTTCCTAGCCCTTGTCAATTTTCTACTTTGCCCGGGAAAACAAACTGCCGAAAAATTAGGATTCAAGCGGGTTTGAGACCGTTTGTCCCTCGCGATCGCCGAGTACCAAAATGCCTCTAGCAACCAACGCTCTAAATTCACCGCAAACCCAGAACTGACTTGGGTTTCTCGCGATTTCACAAAATACCCGTTCCCCGACGGGAAAAAACCCGACCCCCGACGGGAAAAAACCCGCCCCCCGCCCCTCAAATTTTTTCTCGAGTTCCTCAAACCCTCACGAGTGCTGGATTTGAGAAATGGGACAACCCAGTCAATTATTCGGGCTAATTAATCTAATCGCAATGAACTCAATCGCCCTCCAATTCGGGGCTTGCTACAAAAAACAAAACCACCGCCCCCCCTACTCCCGGAATTCAATGTCACAGTCCCTCCCCCTGATTAAATCCCCGAACGTTAAGAAAAAGCGAACTTTTCGCTTAACGTTGCCTATTTTTGCTAAAAAAATACAGAACTTATCCGGCGCGTTCGCCAGTCTCCAATCGGGCATACAAACTCTCATTGGCGACCTTCGCACCGATCTAAATATTATTTTTGAAAGAGATCCCGCCGCTCGCAATCTCTGGGAAATTCTTCTGTGCTACCCCGGTTTGCACGCCGTGGCACTGCATCGGGTTTCCCACTGGCTTTATTGCCATAACGTGAGCTTTTTTCCCCGTTTGCTCTCCCATATCGGGCGGTTGTTTACCGGTATCGAAATTCATCCCGGTGCAACCATTGGTAAAGGGGTCTTTATCGACCACGGGATGGGGGTGGTGATTGGCGAAACCGCCATTGTCGGCGATTATTGCCTCATCTACCAAAATGCCACTCTCGGCGGCACCGGAAAAGAAAGCGGCAAGCGCCATCCCACCTTGGGAAGTAACGTCATTGTTGGCGCGGGCGCGAAAGTTTTAGGAAATATTTGTATTGGCGATCGCGTTCGGGTGGGTGCGGGGTCGATCGTCTTGCGGGACGTTCCCGATGACTGCACCGTCGTCGGCATTCCGGGACGCATTATTTCTCGCACCGGTCACGGTTGTCCCTTGGAACATTTAGAACATGGCAAACTGCCCGACGTAGAAGCAAAAGTGATTCGGATGCTCTTAGACCGAATTGAAAAATTGGAACAACAGATACAGAAATAGTCAATTACTCCACCTTAAGATAATGAAGCTCTTTAAAATTGCGCATCCCGAAGCTCTCGTCAGTCCAGTTGCTAAAATTTCTCGCAGCGATCGCTGGACGCTTTACCGCCGCTTGCAAGAACTCACCATTCCCTGTTGGTGTACTCCCGATGGTTCTCTCTGGGTCGGCATTCGTCACGGACTAGAAGCCCTCTTACTTCGCAGTACGGTTCTGCAACTGAGTTCCACTCGCCAAGAATCGATCGACTGGCTGGAGCGATGCTGGGAAACCCAATTACAACTTTCCCACCCTGTCGAATAATCCACGAGAGATGGAGAAGAGGAGAAGAGGGGAAGAGGAGAAATTTATCCTTCATCCTTCATCCTTCATCCTTCTGAAACTCCTTCATCCCTCATCCTTCCCAATGAGGTGCTGTCATGGAATACAATTCTACCCCTGCTTTCGCGGAATTCAGTCAATTTCTGCACGACGATCTCGCCATTTCTGATGAGGAACTATCCATCGCCTTACAAAATCGCAAATGTGCCAGCGATCCGTTACCCATGATCCTCTGGCAATACGGATTGATTTCCCTCGAGCAACTTCAAGGCATTTTTGACTGGTTGGACGCTCGCCTGTAGCGGTTCTCCATGACCGATTAACCATTACCGATTACTCAGCTCATGAATCGAGTCCATATTAACGATACAACCCTACGAGATGGCGAACAGGCTGCCGGTGTTGCCTTCAACGTTGAAGAAAAAGTAACCCTCGCTGCCTTCATGGATGCGATCGGCATTCCCGAATTAGAAGTCGGCATCCCGGCTATGGGAGGCGATGAGAGCCTTGCCATTACCCAAATGGTTCGTTCGGGCTTCCGCAGCGCCCTCACGGGTTGGAATCGCGCCGTGCGTTCCGATATCGAAGCCTCGATCGCTTGCGGTTTGCAACGGGTGCATATTTCCGTCCCCGTGTCGGAAATCCAAATCGCCGCCAAATTTCAAGGAAACTGTTCCCAAGTTCTCGATCGCTTGCGGGATACGATCGCCTTTGCTCGCGATCGGGGGCTGTTTGTCTCGGTGGGAGGGGAAGATTCCTCCCGCGCCGATGAGGACTTTCTCCTCGAAGTTGCCCAATCTGCCGAACAATGGGGAGCCTCTCGCTTTCGCTTCTGCGATACTGTAGGCATTCTCGATCCGGCAATGACGGCGAGGAAAGTAGGCAAACTCGTGAGCGGGCTAAAAATTCCCGTGGAAATGCACGCTCATAACGATTTTGGGCTGGCTAATGCCAACGCGATCGCGGGCATTCAAGCGGGGGCAACCTCGGTCAATACCACGGTCAACGGTTTGGGGGAACGCGCCGGCAATACCGCCCTCGAAGAGATTGTTATGGTCTTTAGGCGCATCTACGACCTCGATTTGGGGATCGAGACCACCCGACTGCGAGAACTCTCCCAATTTGTGGCGACGATTTCCGGGTGTTCTGTGCCCCCTTGGAAGGCGATCGTCGGAGATAATGCCTTCGCCCACGAATCCGGCATTCACGCCCACGGTATCCTGCAAAACCCGCAAACCTACGAAGCTTTTACCCCGGAAGAAGTGGGGGGCGATCGCAAACTCGCGATCGGCAAACATTCCGGACGGCATTCTGTCTTGAATCTGTTAAAACAATACGGAATTCACCCGAGCAAAGAAGAGGCTCAATCAATATTAGATGCCGTGCGCAATTTTTCCATTCAAGCCAAACGGAGTTTAACCGTGGATGAGGTTCTCCGTTTAACCCAATCTCAATTCGCCAGTTAAGCAGCGTGCAATTACCGATTACCCATTACCGATTACCTATTACCTATTTAGAACTATGGCAGTTGATGAGTTAGAACTCGATTTACCCCCAGCGTTCGATTTAGAACAGAAAGTTCGGATTCGCAAGTTAATCCGCAATGACGGCACTTTTCCGGGCAAAGAAATTGGCGAGACCCTAGCCAAGAAAGGAGATATTGGCTATATCGTCGGCATCGGAACTTATTTGCAAAGTTTCTATATTTACTCCGTCCATTTCATAGAAACGAATTTCGTTGTCGGTTGTCGCAAACGAGAACTCGAAGACGCCGAGTAAACAATTCTACATTACCGATTAAAGAGTAAAGAGTAAAAAGTAAAGAGTAAAGAGTAAAGAGTGATTACCGATTACCCATTACCGATTACCCATTACCCATTACCCATTACCCATTACCCATTACCCATTACCCATTACCCATTACCCATTACCCAATA
>JBFRWJ010000182.1:0-3645 GCA_051439525.1 Spirulina sp.
CCTCCCTCTCCCCACTTTTAAAGTTTTGAGTTCAAGCCGATCGATAATCTAAATTAACTTTATGTCTATAAGTCTTGTTATTGGCGGCACTCGAGGAATGGGAAAAATCATTGTCGAACAACTTAGAAAAAGAGGCGATCGCGTTTACACGGCATCGAGACGAGAACTTCAACATCGAGATCACATCCAGTTTGATATTTTATCGGAAAATATACAACCTCTACTGAACGGAATTGAAACCCCTTTTAATTATTTGATTTTTACCCATCGGTATCGCGGTGATGAATGGGATGATGAGTTTAAAGTTACTCTTAAAGGAGTCGAGCGAATAATTAATGCTTTGAAAACAAAATTCGAGCGTGAGGCTTCTGTCGTGATTATCGGCTCTAATGCCAGTCATTTCATTGTGAGCGAACAGCCAGCTTCTTATCATGCTTCTCGAGCGGGTTTAGAAAGTTTAACAAAATATTATGCCGTTGTTTGCGGCAAAGATAGAATTCGTTTTAACTGCGTGCTTCCTTGTACGACAATCAAACCCGAAAACGAACATTTCTTTACAAAGGAGAACGACGTTCGTCGAATGCTCGAACGGATTACCCCCTTGGGGAGAATGGGGACATCGCAAGATATTGCCAATCTAGTTGAATTTCTCTGCAGCGATCGCTCGTCTTTTATCACTGGACGCTCATTTTTGATTGATGGTGGACTGTCCCTAGTCAGTCAAGAAAGTCTCGCTCGAGAACTTTTGCACTTGAAACATCCCAATACAAAAAGATAAAAAGTAAAACCCACTCTTTTGTTGATTTTTATACAAGTAACAATATCTCCCCTTGATTTTGCTCCTAGCCAACTAATCCAAATATATTTTTAGTTTTCTGATTAACGGTTTGCCGAAATGATTAGCTCAATTAATTCCAACTGGGAAAGATTCTTACCCAATCAAATATTTCTGCGGGAGAATTATCAAGGAGATACTCCTTATGAAGAGAAATTTCATGCTCTCTTTATGTCGATTTTGAATCTATCCGAACCCCATGAAAAATTTATATTGCAAGAATCGAACTTGTTTACGATAACCCAGATGGCTTCAGGTCCTCTCATCCTACAATTCTTGCAGTTTCTCATTCAAGCAACGGGAACGAAAAAGATTTTGGAGATTGGAACGTTTATCGGACTTTCAGCGATGTATTTTGCTGAGGCATTGCCTGCGGATGGTTTAGTCGTAACTATTGAAAAATTTGCAGATTTTGCAGATATCGCTCGGATTAATTTCCAAAAAAATCAATTTGAGGATAAGATTAAACTGATTGTTGGAGATGCTTTTAAGGTTTTAAAAGAACAAGATTTAGGGAATTCCTTCGATTTTATTTTTATTGATGGGAATAAAGAACATTATGGAGACTATTTAGACTTTGCGATCGCCCTTCTCTCTGAAAACGGAACTATTGTTATTGACAATGTAACTTTTCAAGGAGACATTCTCAATTCTCCCCCAAAAACTCCTAAAGGATTAGGGGTAATGAACTGCTTGGAAAAAATCAAAAACTTATCGGGGTGGGACATTTCCCTCATCCCTTTTAATGATGGCTTGCTTCTATTGAGACGATCGCCAACTTCTCATTGAATCTTAGTTTCAATCTATTTTATGTCCCTTGTCAAGGTACTTGTCACCGGTGCATTTAACATCCTACATCCGGGTCATTTACGTTTGTTGCGTTTTGCTAAAGAGTGCGGCGATCGCTTAATCGTCGCGGTTTACTCCGATCGCCTTGCCGCTAAAGCCGCCCATATCCCCGAAAATTTGCGTTTAGAAGGCGTTAAAAGTAACAGTTGGGTAGATAAAGCGTTTATTATTGACAAACCCGTACCGGAAATAATTGCTCAATTGCGTCCGGATATTGTGGTTAAAGGAAAAGAACATGAAACAAAATTTAACCCCGAACAAGCTGTATTAGATAAGTATGGGGGACGACTGATCTTCGGTTCTGGAGAAACGGTCTTTTCTTCAGTAGATTTACTTCGCAAAGAATTTTACGAAGTCGAACTGCGATCGATTTCTCTCCCCCATGATTACCTCAATCGTCATAATCTAGAAACCACCAGATTGATCCAGATTCTCAACAGTTTTACCAAACTTAAAGTTTGTGTAATTGGGGATCTCATCGTAGACGAATATATCACCTGCGAACCCTTGGGAATGTCTCGAGAAGACCCGACAATTGTGGTGACTCCTGTTGATTCTACCTGTTTTGTGGGAGGGGCGGGAATTGTAGCAGCTCATGCCGCAGGTTTGGGATCTCAAGTTGAATTTATCTCCGTAACGGGAGAAGATTCCGTGCGGGATTTTGCGGAGGAGAAATTAGGGACAACAGGCGTGAAATCCACCCTCCTTGTGGATAAAAGCCGTCCAACGACTCTCAAGCAGCGATTTCGCAGCCAAGGAAAAACCCTTTTGCGGGTCAGTCACCTCCATCAGAACGAGATCGACTCGAAATTGCAAAATCAACTCTTTGAATATATTCAAGGAATGGTTGATGACCTCGACCTCTTGGTATTTTCAGATTTTAACTATGGGTGTCTTCCCCAAAGCCTTGTCGATCGCATTGTTTCCTTCGCTGGCGATCGCGGCGTCATGATGGTCGCTGACAGTCAATCTTCCTCTCAAATCGGCGATATCAGTCGCTTTCAAAAGATGAAATTATTAACGCCAACAGAACGAGAGGCTCGCCTTGCCGTTAAAGATAGTGCTTCGGGATTGGTCATCTTAGCTGAAAAGTTAAGACAGCAATCGGTTGCCCGTAATATTTTATTGAAATTGGGAGCAGAAGGACTCTTAATCCATGCAGAAACGGAGAAAGAGGAAGATTGGCTTACCGATCGCATTCCCGCTTTAAATTCTGCTCCTAAAGATGTAGCGGGTGCGGGAGACTCCTTATTAATTGCTAGCGCTCTCGCTCTAGCCAGTGGAAGGAATATCTGGGAGGCCGGCTGTTTGGGATCTCTGGCCGCCGCCGTCCAAGTCGGTCGCCTCGGCAATACTCCGATTCATACCCATGAGCTATTGCAAGAACTCGATTGATCGAACAATGCACGCTCTTTTATTAGCCGCAGGTTACGGTACTCGACTTCAGCCTCTAACCAATACCATCCCCAAATGTTTAGTTCCCATTCAAGGCAAACCTTTACTGGAAATTTGGTTAGAACGGTTAAGTCAAGCAGATATTAATTCGTTTGTAATTAATACTCACTACCTCCGCGATCGCGTTGAAAAATTTATCGAATCCAGTTCTTATCAAGATCGAGTAACTTTAAGATATGAACCCGAACTATTAGGAACAGCAGGAACTCTTCTTGCTAACCTCGACTTTTTTCAAGGAGAAGATGGACTCTTAATTCATGCCGATAACTATTGTTTGGCTGATTTTTCTACCTTTATTCGCGCTCATCAACAACGCCCTCCTGATTGTTTGATGACGATGATGACCTTTCGCAGCGAGACTCCTTCCAGTTGTGGAATTGTCGAACTAGACGATCGCAACATCGTTATTGGATTTCACGAAAAAGTCCAATTTCCTCCCGGCAATTTAGCTAATGGTGCCGTGTTTTTATTGTCCCCTCAATTACTCGAGCGATTCCGGACGGACT
>JBFRWJ010000183.1:0-10528 GCA_051439525.1 Spirulina sp.
TTCAGTCCTCTGCTCTACCAACTGAGCTATCCCGGCAGGTCTTTCTCAAAAGACGCTTTTCTAGCTTAACGCACGATCGCGAATTTCGCAAGCAATATTTTCGCCATTGCGACAAAATCAATAAAAAACCAGCAGAAGTCCCTGCTGGTTCGTCAAGTTCGTAGTCTGTCGTTTAAGATTGAGAAAATCCAAGCCTCCCGTTCTCGACGGCGCGGCTTGTAATATTTCTTTACCGAGAGGTATTGTAACAGCAAATACAAATCTTGCCAAAAAAATTCGCAAAACTCGGCACTATTGGCGTGACTCCAGATATTCTCGAGCTTTGTGCGATCGCCCCCAAACGACTTGCTCTCGCTTGTAAATGGCAATTCCCGGTTTTGCGCCTTTCGGTTTATAGACAAACTTAGGACGCGTATAAACGACGGGAACGCGATCGCTCTGCCTTCCTCGACTATAATAAGCCGCCAAATCCGCCGCAAACTGTACGTCTATATTTTCTGCCACGGCTCCCGGTTTCAAGCGCAATAAAACGTGACTCCCGGCGATCTCTTGAGCGTGAAACCAGAGATCGTAATCTCCTGCAATGCCAAAAGAAAGGCGATCGTTTTGACGATTGTTACGTCCGATCCAAACTTCAAAACCCGAGGGGGTTGGGTAGCAATGGGGTTGAGATTCCTTAACGCGATCGCGTCTTTTGCTCGTATCTCCTTTTCTCCCCTCTAAATACCCCTGCTGGATTAATTCTTCGCGAATTTCCTGCAAAGCCTGCAAATCTTCTGTACTCCGATACCGATCTAACTGATTTAACGCCTCCTCCACCTGCTCTAGATACTGTATCTCCGTCTCGACCTCTTTTAAAAGCGGTGCGATCGCCCCTCGGGCGCGTTTGAGTTTTTGATGCTTTTTATAGAATGCTCGGGCGTTCTGGACGGCGTTTTTTTCGGGGTTGAGGGGAATGGTAACGGGGACTTCCGTTTCAAAATCCATCAGGGAAATGGAGGTCATTCCGGGTTGCCATTGATGAAGATACGCCATCAATAAGTCTCCACGGGTGCGGTACTTATCGGCATCCTCCGACTGGGCGAGGCGATCGCGAAATCCTTGCGCTTTCTGGGTCAATTTTTTCCCAATATTTTTGAGTTTTTGGGCGATCTGGTGATGCAGCTGCTGAAATTGTTGGCGTTCCCAAGCCTCGCTGTAGTAGCGATCGAGCAAGACTTGTAGGTTCTTTTCCGGTTTCGTCAATCCCCAAGGCAAAACTGTATAACCCGTTTCCGTCCATCCGGGGGTAAAATTTTCTGTGGCGATCGCGCTTAACCATTCTTGCCAGTGTTGAAACAAATTCGTCCATTCTTGGGAACTTAAATCTTCTGTCGATCGCGAGGTTTCGAGCTTGGCTGCTTTGACCATAAAATTAGCCAAGGTCGGACTCAACCCGCGATAAATTTTCACGAGTTGTTTGCCAATTGCCCCTGGTACGAGACTGACTCTTTCTTGCCACCGTTCTCGGCTCTCTTCTAGGTAAGGAGTGTCTCCGAGGAGAGAGGGGGGCAGTTCGTAAGGTTGACCCGTTTGTACCGTGCGCACCCGAGATTGTTTGGCACTGACTTGATGTGCCACGGTAATGATGCGATCGCTTCCATCGGTCAAAATCGCATTGCTATATTTTCCCATGACTTCCACGTAAAGATGCCACAAAGGCTCATCGTCGGGGCGTTGGGCGAATTGCAAATCGATAACCCGTTCCCACGGAGTAACGGGGGCGATCGCAATTAAGGCGAGTCCATTCAATTGATGCCTCAGTTGGTCGCTAAAGGTAAACGTATCGCGATCGCGCGGGGGAGGACTTCCCAAACAAATTCGCGCCGCTTGGGGATGCCAGCAAATCGTTAGCCATCCTCGCCCCTGTAAGGTTCGCAGGGCAATAAAAATCGTGTGAACGTCGCGCTGATAAACCTGTTCGACTCGCGCCGGAATCCAACGCGATCGCAGATCCGCACAAACGGCAGTTAGGGTGGTAAAGTCTACGGGTTGCATGAGAAGTTAGAAGGCGTGCGATTGTGCTTAAGGTTTACTTTATCGCTTTAGCGGTCGTTCATTGTTCATTGCTCATTGTTCATTGGTCATTAAAATCACCCGTTTCCCGATTTTTCCAGATAACATGAAAGGAAGCCCGATCGTCGCTCCCGAAATGGTATAGCCATTCGTTGCTCATGGATATTCACCCAATCAATATCGGTTTTGGCAATATTGTTGCCGCAAACCGAATTATTGCGATTGTCAGTCCCGAATCCGCGCCGATTAAGCGTATTATTACAGAAGCCCGCGATCGCGGACAACTCATTGATGCAACTTACGGTCGCCGTACCCGTGCAGTGATTATTACCGATTCCAGCCACGTCATTTTATCAGCAATTCAACCGGAAACCGTGGCACATCGCTTTGTAAGTCATAAAGAAGGAAACTTTAACGCTTAATTTGCCTTCGGTGTCAATCAACTTGACGCGATCGTTTACAGTTATTCATAATTCGCAGTTTCCCACCAGAAAGATAATGAAAATGACCAAAACCCTCCTTCGAGAAGTTGTCCCCTCCGATCGCCCGACGATTGAAGAAGAAACACTGCGAACCCTCGTCAGCGATCGCCCCAAACCCCAAAAACGCGGCCGCTTAATCGTTCTTGTCGGTCCGTCGGGTGTCGGTAAAGGCACCTTAATCAAAGCCTTGCGCGATCGCCATCGCGATCTCTATCTTTCCATTTCCGCAACCACTCGCCAACCTCGACCGGGGGAAGTTTCCGGACGCGATTATTTTTTTCTCGAACGAGAAGCCTTTCAAGCGGCCATCGAGCGGGGAGACTTTTTAGAGTGGGCGGAGTATGCCGGCAATTATTACGGGACTCCTCGGCAAAACGTTGAAGAACAAATTGCCCTCGGGAAATTCGTCCTCTTAGAAATTGAATTGGTCGGCGCCCGGGCGATCGCCAAAAGTTTTCCCGAAGCCTATCGTATTTTTATTCTGCCCCCCTCTCGGGAAGAATTAGAACGCCGATTGCGCGATCGCGGGACTGAATCCGAGGCCGCCATTCACAAAAGACTCGAGCGGGCTCGAGGGGAATTAGCCGCCAGCCCAGAGTTTGACCTCCAAATTATCAACGACGACCTCGAAGCCGCGATCGCCAAAATCGAAGGCGCAATTTGGGGAGCAAAGGAGGAAGCATGGGGGATGAAGGAGGAAAAAGGGTAAGATGGAAATATAAGAATATTGCCTTGATTCGGTAAAAATCCTATGACATCATATGCAGCTACTTCTGCAAGAGCGGAAATGAGCGAACTCCGGCGCTTAAAAAGCCTACTGCCCCCAGAATTACAAAGCTGGGTCATGGTAGAATCAGCCACGGACGTCAATCCTCCGCTAATTCGCTGCGAAGAGTTGGGACGCGATGAAATTGAAATTCAAGTAGATTTGGCCAAGTGGGATAATTTGGCCATCGACCAGCGCAATTTACTCTTCTGGCACGAAGTCGGACGCATCCAAAACGATACCATCCCCCGAGAAGGGTGGGAAATGGCGGCCCTTGCGATTGGTTTGGGAGGTGCCGTGGGAGAACTTTGGGTGCAAGATGGTTTGCTTTTACTACTCGCATTAGGGTTATGCGGCTTTTCTGGGTATCGTCTCTGGCAAAAAAATAATGGCGAAAAACGTTTGGCCGAAAATATTGAAGCTGACGAAAAAGCGATCGCCTTGGCAACGCGTTTTGGCTACAGTTTGCCCAATGCCTATAAGAGTTTGGGAAGTGCTTTGAAAACGTTAATCGAACAAACCCCCAACCGCAAGCAACGGAAACGCTATGAAACTCGCTTGCAAGCTCTCCGACGCAGTGCGGCAAAAGCCAAAGCGAAAATGGATTCCCAGCCAGGAACGCGGCCGGCTCTTTAATAACTTTGAACTCTCGATTCGGGCAAGGGAGCATCTACGACTTTAACGTTAACGTTTGTCGTATAGGGATGTAAAAACCGCAATGGTTCTGGGAAAAATAGCGATTGACACCAAAACGAATGCGGAGTATGAAACAGAGATGACCGAGACACCAACTAACGAACATTTTCCCATTGTCTTCTCTAACAATACTCCGATTATTTCTTTGCCTCCTCGTTTGAGCATTCTCGAGGCGGTTGAATTTAAAACCGCCTATCAAATGCTCCTTGAGGAAACTGCTCCACCCGAGGAGATCGTTCTCGATTTCCAAAACACGAATTTTATTGATAGTAGTGGGGTGGGAGCATTAGTCAGCAATTTTAAAACAGCTCAATCTCAAAATGTTCGTTTGGTTCTCCAAAATGTTCATCCTCCCGTCATGGCCGTTTTATCCATGACCGGACTCGATCGCGTCTTTACCATTTATCCCGTCGCGATCGACACTTTGCCCCGGACTTCGGCTTCGCTCGATCGGCGACTGCCGGAAACGCACCCTTCCGTGCGATCTTGGGTAAAGCGAGGAATTGATATTGTTGGCAGTTTAGTCGGGTTAACCATTACGGGAATTTTATTCGTTCCCATCGCGATCGCCATCAAGCGAGACAGTCCGGGCCCGATTTTCTTTGCCCAAGAACGATGCGGTTGGATGGGCAGAAAATTTCGCATCTGGAAATTTCGTTCCATGTGCAACAATGCCGAACAACTTAAAGATAAGGTCAAAAACCAAGCCTCGGGAGCATTTTTTAAGAATGATAAAGATTTTCGCGTCACCCGAGTCGGCAAATATTTACGACGTACCAGTCTTGACGAACTTCCTCAATTTTGGAACGTTCTCAAGGGAGAAATGAGTCTGGTGGGGACGAGACCTCCCACGGCCAAAGAGGTGGAATCGTATAAAATACCGGAGTGGCAGCGCTTGGATGTCAAACCCGGCATGACGGGAGAATGGCAGGTTAACGGGCGATCGAAAATCCGCAATTTTGAGGATGTCATCGAACTGGATTTGCGCTACCAACGAAATTGGAGTCTAATATACGATATTAAACTAATTTGGAAAACCATTTGGATTTTATTTCGGAAAAATAGCGGTGCTGTTTAAACAAAATGCCAAACAACAAAATGCCAAAACACACGGCCGACCCATTAAAAAGTTAAATCTCCGTTTAAAAACAGATTTAGATGCCTTACCCGAAGTTTTGGATCGATTTGAAAAACTGGCTTTGCCTCGACTCCCCGGTCAATTTTATGGGGAGTGTCAACTGGCATTAGCGGAAAGTTTTACCAATGTCGTGCGTCACGCTCATCGCAACTTGCCGCGAACTACCCCCATCGATCTCGAGATCGATCTCTTCTCTCGCGGTTTGGAGATGCGCATTTGGGATTGCGGACAACCGTTCGATTGGGACGGCCAATTGCAGCTAAAATTACAAGGCGATGACGATCCTTTTGCGATAGGAGGACGAGGATTGTTCTTAATTCATCAGGTCATGGACGAGCATCGCTATATTCCAGCCGATAATGGTGAGGAAACCCTGCAAGATTTATCTCTGTTCGATCTTGCTTATCTCCCGCGTCATCGCGATCGCAATTGTTTGGTGTTATGGAAGCAGCTACCGCAACGCTCTCCCCAAAAAGGTGATTTTGTCTCTTTTCTCAAGCGCGTTGCCCGAAAAGTCGAGCGGATTCTCCGCAAAATAATCAGATTATTTATCCGAAGTTTTCGGCACTTACGCTCGAGTTCTACTTGATTCCTTAAATGATGACGAAATTAGAGATCAATCATTAGAGATAAATCGTCAATCGACTCTTGAGGTTCGATACGGTTTGGGGAAATCTTGTCCCGAACGCATGGATAATAAAAGGTGGATTCTGATGAAGCGATCGCGCGATCGCATCTTTATCTAAAAACCAATCTTGAAGCTTTATTGCAAGTATTGGTAGAATTCGATCGGCTGGCTTCAACCGCGCTCGCCGAGGAACTCTATTTTAAGTGTCGTTTGGCACTGGCAGAGGGATTTACCAATGCCGTGCGTCACGCGCACCGCCATTTGTCGGAGGATACGCCGATTTTGGTGGAGATGGCATTAAGCGATCGCTTATTAGAAATAAATATTTGGGATAAAGGAGATTTTTTCGATCTAGAGAAAAAGTTACAGGAAATTAAGCAAGAACCCGAAAATCCCCTAAAGGTGGGGGAACGAGGATTACAGTGGATGGATGAATTAATGGATGAGGTGCACTATATTCGCGTCAAAGAGGAAGGATGCCGCGATCGCAATTGTTTGATTTTACGCAAATTTTTACCAGATGGCGAGATTGTTTGATTAACGACACTATGGCTTTCACAAGTTTTTCACAATCTTGGCTTAGGCTGAAATAAAAACGATTAAATCCCTTCAATTCTTTTGAGCTCGGAAAACAAGATGAAATTTCTGCAACAGAAAAAACTAATGAGCTTATTCTTCTGCGGTTTGCTGCTAACCAACTGTGTCGGACAAACCCCCAAATCGACCACAAAAGCATCCCAACAAGAGAATACCTTAACCATTTGGTGGACTCGGAGTTTTTACGTTCAAGAAAACGAAGCCCTCAAGGCCGTCATTGCGGCATGGCAAAACAAAACGGGAAAAAAGGTGAATCTATTCTTTTTTCCCGAAGATGACATTCTCAAAAACACTGAAAACGTCCTCAAAGCGGGAAATCCCCCCGATATTGTTTTTGCCAACCGCACGGATGCGACTCTCGGTCCGCGTTGGGCATGGGATGGCAAATTGGCGGATGTTTCTGAGGTTGTCGAACCGTTAAAAGAGGTTTATAGTCCGACTGCTCTCCAATCGGTCTACTATTACAACAATAGCACTCGAAAGCGTTCGACTTATGCCGTCCCCATCCAGCAGGTTACCGTCCACATCCACTACTGGCGGGATTTGCTGGCTGAAGCGGGTTTGAAAGCCGAAGAGATTCCCACGGAATGGGATGCCTTTTGGGACTTTTGGCAGCAGGCTCAAGATAACTTGCGCGCGAAAGGACGAGAGGAGATCTATGCGATCGGTTTGCCCATGTCGGTAGAAGCCCCCGATACCCATCATGCCTTCAAGTATTTCTTAGATGCTTACAACGCGCAATTATTGGATGAGGAGGGCAATCTTCTCCTCGAGGATCCCCAACTCCGCCAGCGCGTTGCTACGGCCTTGAATCAATATACTAGCTTTTACCAGAAAGGCTACGTCCCCCCCGAGGCAGACCAGTGGATAAATCGTTCTAATAATACCAAGTTTCTCAATCAAAAGGTTTTAATGACCCTCAATCCCACTCTATCGATTCCCAGTTCCCAACGAGAAGAGGAAGAGATTTATCTGCAAATCGCAACCATTGGATTTCCCAAAAAGCCGGATGGAGAACATTTAAAATCGATTGTCAACATCAAACAAGCGGTAATTTTTGAGTCATCTCCGAATCAGGAGAATGCCAAGGCGTTTCTCTCCTACCTCGTGCAACCGGAAAATCTCGAATCCTATTTAGAAGGCTCATTCGGACGCTACTTCCCGGTTATGCCCGAGTTAACATTGAAACCCTTCTGGAACGATCGCGCCGATCCCCATATTTTCGCGGCCAACCAACAATTTCACAAGGAAACCCGTTCCCATTACCAATCTTTAAATCCAGCTTATACCGACGTGCAGGCGGAAAACGTCTGGGGTCGAGCGATCGAACGGATTATTCTGGATGGCGCGTCCCCGGAAGAAGCCGCAGATGAAGCACTGGTAAGAATCGAAGAAATTTTTGCTCGATGGGATCGTTAGATCTCATCGTACTTGTACGGATCTATGGCTTTCCCAAGTTTTTCACAATCTTTGCTTAGGCTGAATAGAGAAACGGTTACATTACTGCAATTTTTTAGGATTCGGAGGAAGCGATGAAATTTCTACGACGGGAGAAACTCATTGGCCTAGTTTTAGGCGGTTTACTGCTAACCAACTGTGCCGGGCCGATCGCGGAGTCAACAACAAAAACGTCCGAAAACACATCCCCACAAGATGAGACGTTAACCATTTGGTGGAATCGGAGTTATTATCTTCAAGAAGACGAAGCCCTCGAGAAGGTTATCGCCGCATGGCAAAGCAAGACGGGAAAAAAAGTGAATTTTTCCTTTGTTTCTCAAGATGACATTCTCAAAGATACCCAAAATGCCCTCAAAGCCGGAAATCCTCCCGATATTGTTTTTGCCAGTCGCGCGGACGATACCCTCGGTCCGCGTTGGGCATGGGATGGGGAACTGGCAGATGTTTCCGAGGTCGTCGAACCCTTAAAGGAGCTTTATAGTCAGACTGCCCTCAAATCGGTCTACCTCTACAACAGCAAGACTCAAAAGCGCTCTGCCTATGCCGTCCCCCTCAAACAGCAAAGCGTACACATCCACTACTGGCAAGAATTGCTGGCGGAGGCGGGTTTGAAAGCCGAAGAAATTCCCACGGAATGGGATGCCTTTTGGGACTTCTGGAAGCAAGCGCAAGATAACTTACGGCGCAAAGGACGGGAAGATATCTATGCGATCGGTTTGCCCATGTCCGCAGAAGCAAGCGACACCCACGCTGCCTTCGAGCATGTTTTAGATGCCTACGACGTGCAATTGTTAGATGAGGAGGGCAATCTTCTCCTCGATGCTCCCCAACTCCGCCAGCGCGTTGCCACGGCCTTAAACTGGTACGCTAGCTTTTACAAGGAGGGCTACATCCCCCCCGAAGCAGAAAACTGGACGAATAGTTCTAATAATTCTGCATTTCTCAATCAAAAGGTGCTGATGGTGGTCAATCCCACCCTTTCAATTCCGGGTTCCCAGCGAGAAGATGAAGAAGTCTACACCCAGCAAATCGCAACCATTGGATTTCCCAAAGAGCCGGATGGAGAACATTTAAAATCGATCGTTACGGTCAAACAAGTGCTACTCTTTGAATCATCCCCGAACCAAGAGACCGCCAAGGATTTTCTCTCCTTCCTCGTGCAACCGGAGAATCTCGGCCCTTATTTGGAAGGTTCTTTAGGCCGCTACTTCCCAGTTATGCCAAAATTAACATCAGAACCCTTTTGGAACGATCCTGCCGATCCCCATATTTTTGTAGCGAACCAGCAATTTCAAAGCGAAACCCGTTCCAATTACCAATCTTTAAATCCGGCTTATGCGGCGGTGCAATCGGAAAGTGTCTGGGGTCGAGCGATCGAGCGGGTTATTATTGAGGGTGCATCCCCTGAAGAGGCGGCAGATGAGGCGCTAAAGCGGATCGAAGCAATTTTTGCCCAATGGGATCGTTAGACATTACAGAGGCTCTCGGAGATGAATCCGATCGAATTTTGGAAAAAAAGCCTGCTGGTTCAAATTGTCGGCTCGTTTTCGCTGTTATCTTTGGCGATCGTGGCTTTGGTGGCTTATACGGCCTTTAACCAAGCCAGAGTCGCGATCGGACAGTCGGTTTTTGACCGATTGACAGCGGCAGCTTCTTTAAAAGAAGGAGAGTTAAACCGTTGGCTGCTCGATCGCCGCGATACCCTCATTTCTCTGAGTCAGTTGTTAGAAGTCAAGACTCGAGCCCAAGTTTTATTGACTCAGAAAAAATCCACCCCAGAATATCGCGAAGCTCTCGACATTTTGCAAACCTCCCTCGGGGGCTTTATCCGCGATCGCAGCGATTATCGAGAAATCATCATTCTCTCGAAAGGAGGACGGGTATTGATGTCTACCAATCCCGACAATATTGGCAATTATGCTCCTCTCGATCAAAACAGCGAAGCGATCCAAGGTTCTGCCAGCACTGCCCTCGTTTCCAATTTTTACCAATCTTCGGATACCCAGCAACCCACTGCCACTTTTACCACCCCCATTCTCGACGAGACGGGCAAGCGCTTGGGTATGCTGGCAGTGCATATCAACCTCGATCGCATCGATGAGATTATCCGCGATAAGTCGGGTTTGGGGGATACGGGAGAAACCTATTTGGTGGCCAATTTGGGCAACAATTTTACCCACCGCAATGCCTTCGTGTCGGCCGCAGGTTTTGGCTCTGCGGAGTTTCCCGATGGGGTTGAGAGCGAGGGAATTTTGGCGGCGATGGAGGGCGTTGACGATCGCGGCTTGTATCTGAATTATCGCGGTACTCCCGTCATTGGCGTGTATCGGTGGTTGGAATATCAGGATGTGGCGTTGCTGGTGGAAATGGAACAGGAAGAAGCGTTTGCTCCCGCCCGTCAGTTAGCTTATGGGATTATTTTAGTGGGTTCGGGGTTGTCTGCCCTGCTCGCCGTGGGAATACTGATGCTCGGTCGCCGCATCGTCAAACCCATTTTAGCCATCGCCCAAACGGCGCGATCGGTAGAAGGCAAGGTGAAAAAAGGCAATTTTGCCACTTTAGAAACCGCGCCGATTTTAACGAAGAACGAAATCGGCATCCTCGCTCGCGCGTTCAACCAAATGACGCGACAATTACAACATTCTTACGAGCAATTGCAGGAATACAGTCATACTTTAGAGGCCAAAGTCACGGCCAGAACGCAGGAA
>JBFRWJ010000184.1:0-26308 GCA_051439525.1 Spirulina sp.
TTCAAACATCTTTGGTGTTAAGCAGTCTCGGACTTTCTCCCCAACCCAGCTATCAATGGGAATTGCGAGGGACGGCTTACGATCGAGCGGGAAATACCAATGAAGCCTCTTGGTATCCTACCTTTGAAATTATTAATCCCGCTCCAACTAACTTAAATTTTGTGCTCTCAAAATCTGAATATTCTGCTAGTGAAACTTTAACCCTCAATTTTGGATATTTAGAAGAGTACGATCGCATGGCCGATCTCGATCGCATCGATTTTCAACTTCAAGATGAAAGCGGAACAATTACGGATGTTAGCGATGTCACGAATTTCCTTGCCGATCCGAACTATCCTTATCAACTATCCTTTAGTTACAACTTAGATTTGGGAGAATTTGATTTAACCGCCGGCAATTATACATTGACAGCGATCGCCTACGATAAAGCCGAAAATCAAAGTAATTCCTACGAACAAAACTTTATCCTCATCGTCCCTCAAGGCAATGCACCAGAATCCCTCCGTTTCTCCCTTGACAAAAACACCTATTTCTCCACTGAGTCTCTCAACATGACCAACGGTTGGGTAGAAGACAAAGATGGGGCGATCGATATTACTCGCATTGAATTGCAGCTTTTAGGAGAAAATGGTAGCGCGATCGCACCGATCGGGGATATCTTCAATTTAACCCCTGCCACTTGGGATGATAATTGGGCGAGTTTTACCCACAGTTTCAATTTAGGCAATTACAGTTTAAGCGACGGGACTTATTCCATCGCCGCGATCGCCTACGATAGCAGCAACAATGCCAGCAATACCTTTAAACGGACTTTCCAAGTTGCTCCTCCCAATACTGCTCCGAGTAAGTTACAATTCCGTCTCGATAAAAATACTTATACCGTCAGAGAAACCCTGAATCTTCGCAACGGTTGGGTTTTCGATAGCGATGGCATTGAAGACGTGCAGGAAATTGAACTGCACCTGCGCAAAGCAGACGGAAGCATCGTCGAGGTTGCCGATGCCGTGGGAATCAACCCTGCATCTTGGAACCCGGATTGGGGCAGCTTTACCCATAATATCGGCTTAAATGGGTTAGAAAGCGGCAGCTATACCCTTGTAGGACTCGCCCGCGATCGCGCGGGAAGCACCAGCAATACGTTCGAGCGTTCCTTTACTTTAACCGCTCCCGTCACCAATACTGCCCCCACGAATTTGCGCTTTAGCTTGGATCGCACGAGTTATAGCCAGACCGATACAATGACCCTTAAGAATGGTTGGGTATCCGATCGCGACGGTTGGGACGATCTCTCCCGCATTGAATTAGAACTTGTGGATAAGAATGGTAGTGTGACAACATTAGACGAGATTACTAACTTTATTCAACCCACTTGGGATTGGCGACGACAGTGGTTGGGATTTAACCACAGTTTCAATTTGGGGAGTTTGGGATTGGGATCCGGACGATATCGCCTGCGATCGCGCGCCTACGATCGCGCCGGAGAAAGCAGTAATCTTTTCGAGCGATCGTTCCTCATTGTTTGATAAACGCAACCATGTAAACGATCGAGCGATCGTGTTTTATGGTTTGAGTTGCCCAATCAATTAAGAGCAACAATGTGAAGTCTCTATCGAGAAACTAATTATCTCTGTAAAGAGTTAATGAAGTTCTGCCTAAGCTATAGACAGGATTTAGTCAAATGGCTTATATCTATAAGTGGGCGGGCTAAAGCATCTCAAAACAAGGGAAAGCGATAGTTTTTCCTGATGCCAAAAAGTCAATCCAAAATCGCCAACACAAAAATTTATAGACAGTAAAAATACTGAAATAACTCAACCATGAAAGTTAAATTTTTGACCAGTCTTGTTGCCACAACCGCAGCGATCGCCACTGCCTTCATTGGAGGAAGCGCTGAGGCATTTAATCTCAAAACCAGCGATCCTGCCTTTTACGAATTTTTGCAGACTAACTATTTGTTACAAGTTTTCGAGGGACAGGAATTATCCGATCATCAAGATCTCGCAATCACCGGACAAATTACAGCTTTGGGAAATGAAGTAGAAGTTTACTTCATCGATGACGCAACAGCCCAAGCTGACTATGCCGATCGCCTCGTGTACTCTGTAAATGGGGGTGCCGTGCAGCAAGGTTTTGCCGACTTTGGAACGAATGGCTTGGGTGGACGTTTGGATGATGGCTTGGTTCCCCAAGAAGTTCCCGATGGAGAAGGCTTTACAATTAACACGAATGCAGGAGACATCCTCGACTTTAACGTGTGGACCAAAGGATTCTGGGACGATCCCAGCAACGACGGATTTTATTTAGGTGGCGTTGCCAGTGAAAACGTGGATCTCCTCCAACACGCCGTTGCCTACAACCTCCAACATGATGGCGATGAATGGGTATATATTGGCTTTGAAGATATTCCCGATCTCAATTTCAATCCCGGGGGTTTCCCAGTCGATAATAAACCCGACTTCGACTTCAATGATGTTGCCATCGTTATCCGCAACGTTCGACACGTTAAAGATGTACCCGAACCCGGTGTCACTTTAGCATTATTAGGGATCGCAGCCGGGGCAATCGGTTTGCGCCGTCGTAAAGACGCAGCATAAGGCGATGGACTTTGCACTGCAACACTGACAACTCGAGAGAGAGGCAAATATTTCGCCTCTCTTTCGATTTTGCTCTTTTCTGGGCGGCGGCAAGGGATTGGTAAGAAAACTCCCCCGAACCTTGTAAACTGTAAGATGGTTCATTCCTAAACGAGTACCCCGCATGGCATCGATCCGCGAACTGCACAAACAATTAATCCGTAAAGAGCGCTCTGCCGTTGAAATTGCAACGGAGTCATTAAAGCGCATTGAAAGTCTCGAACCCCAACTCCACAGCTTTCTGCACGTGATGAGCGATCGCGCCTTGGAACAAGCCAAAGCCGTCGATGCGAAAATTGCCGCCGGGGAGGAGATCGGGCTCTTGGCAGGCATTCCCATCGGCATTAAAGATAATATGTGCGTGCAGGGAGTCCCCACCACCTGTGCCTCGCAAATTTTAGAAAATTTCGTCCCCCCCTACGAATCTACCGTCACCCAAAAACTGCAAGATGCGGGTGCAGTTTTAGTTGGGAAAACCAACCTCGATGAGTTTGCCATGGGGAGTTCCACGGAAAATTCCGGCTACGGGAGAACCTGCAACCCTTGGGATCGCGATCGCGTACCGGGGGGATCTTCGGGAGGATCGGCGGCGGCAGTGGCGGCGGAAGAATGTACGGTAGCTTTAGGATCCGATACGGGGGGATCCATTCGCCAACCCGCTTCCCTCTGCGGTGTCGTGGGGATGAAACCCACCTACGGATTGGTTTCTCGCTTCGGTTTGGTGGCGTATGCGTCTTCTTTGGATCAGATCGGACCTTTTGGACGCTGCGTCGAAGATGCTGCGATTTTATTGGGGGCGATCGCGGGACACGATCCCAAAGATTCCACCAGTTTAAAGTTAGAAATCCCCGATTACGCCCAGTTATTGCGCCCGAATTTTCGCCCGAAAGCCCGTTTGCGAATTGGCATTATTAAAGAAACCTTTGGGAGCGGTTTGGATTCTGTGGTGGAAGGTTGCGTGAAAACTGCGATCGAACAATTGCAACTTTTGGGGGCAGAAATTCAAGTCATTTCTTGTCCTCGTTTTGAATACGGTTTGCCGGCTTATTACATCATTGCCCCGTCAGAAGCCTCTGCCAACCTCGCCCGTTACGATGCGGTTAAATATGGCATTCGCGCCGAAGATGCCGACAATCTCATCGATATGTATAAAAAGACTCGGGCGAAGGGTTTTGGCACGGAAGTAAAGCGCCGGATCATGTTGGGAACTTACGCCCTTTCTGCGGGATATTACGATGCTTATTATCTCAAAGCGCAAAAGGTACGGACGCTCATCAAACAAGATTTTGATTCGGCTTTTGAGAAAGTGGATATTTTAGTTTGTCCGACTTCTCCCACGACAGCGTTTAAAGCGGGAGAAAAAACAGACGATCCGTTAAGTATGTATTTGTCCGATTTAATGACGATTCCCGTTAATTTAGCAGGATTGCCCGCTTTGAGTATCCCTTGTGGGTTCGATGAGAAGGGTTTGCCCGTAGGAATGCAGTTAATTAGTAAAGTCTTGCGAGAGGATTTGTTATTCCAAGTTGCCCATGCTTACGAACAATCCACGGATTGGCAGTTCAACAAACCTCCTGTAAAAATCGAGACCAAAACGAAGAAGAAAAAGAAAAAATAACAGAAGGTGAGAAAAACCATTAAAAGTCCTTTGCGATATCCGGGAGGGAAATCCAAGGCAATTCCAACCATTCTGCAATATTTAACACCGACTTTTGCTGAATATCGAGAACCTTTCGTCGGTGGAGGTTCTCTCTTTATTTACTTACAACAAAAACATCACTATCGTCAGTTTTGGATTAATGATTTGAATCCAGAAGTCTATTATTTTTGGAAAGTTTTGCAAAACAATCCCGATCGCCTGATTGCAGAAAGTCGCCGGATTAAAGCCAGCGATCGCAAGGGAAAAGAACTGTTTCAAGAATTAGCCGAAATGGAAACAGACCGATTAACAGCAGACGAAAGAGCCGTTCGTTTCTTTATTTTAAATCGCATTACATTTTCCGGAACAATTGAAGCGGGAGGATTCTCTCAATGCTCTTTTGAAAAGCGCTTTACGGATTCATCGATCTCAAGATTGCAGCCCTTACCCGAAATTCTCAAAAACACGAAAATCACCAATTTAGACTATAGTGCAGTATTAAGAGAACCCGGCGAAAACGTCTTTATCTTTCTAGATCCGCCCTATTTAACCGCCACCGAGTCAAGACTTTATGGTAAGCGGGGAAACCTGCATACTTCTTTCGATCATCAACGATTTGCGAGTTTATTAAAAGATTGTCCCCATCAATGGTTAATTACCTATGATGATTCCCCAGAAATTCGCGAAAACTTTAAATTTGCTTATATCCATGAATGGGAGTTACAATATGGAATGAATAACTATAAACAAAAGACTGCGGGCAAAGGTCGAGAATTAATGATTACGAATTATGAAGTAAAAGTGCAGGATCGTAAACCCATGCAGTTGAGTTTGAACTTAGAGGTGTGACACTTTTTCAATTGTCCCTGTTTTTATCTTGTTTATTATCCAATGTTACTTAATTTTTTGTTTCCTATCGCTAGCGTTGGCGTTGTTTATGTTTTCTTATGTCTGGCTTTATTAAAATGGCAAAATCGCTTTATGTTTGTGCCTTCTTCACAACTTAAGAAAACACCTGAAGATTTCGATTTGAACTATGAAGAGGTTTGGATTCCTGTCCGAAAAGAAAAGGACGATATAGCAAGCGATCGCGAAAAGAATTTGGCGTCTAAACCCGAAAGATTACATGGTTGGTGGATTCCCGCATCGACAGGCGATCGCGAAAACGCTCCTCGGAGAACGGTATTATTTTTGCATGGGAATGCGTTCAATATTGGCGCAAATTTAAAACAGGTAGAAGTTTTTCATCGTTTGGGATTATCCGTTTTTATCGTCGATTATCGCGGTTATGGCAAAAGTCAAGGTCAAATTCCCACGGAATCTCAAGTGTATGAAGATGCGCAAATTTCTTTAGATTATTTAGCAGAACAAAAAAATATTTCCTCCAGAGATGTTATGGTATACGGACATTCATTGGGAGGCGCGATCGCGATCGAACTGGCAACGAAAAATCCCGATCTTGCCGCCTTAATTATTCAAGGATCCTTCACATCCATCCGAGATATGATCGATCACGATAAAATTTATAAAATCTTTCCAGTTGATTGGTTGTTAAAATATTATTTTGATTCCATTAATAAAATTGACACCTTACAAATGCCGATTCTTTTCGTTCATGGCGACGCAGATCGGCGCGTTCCCAGTTGGATGAGTCAGACTCTCTATGAAACAGCAAAAACCCCCCTAAAAGACCTTTATATTGTTCCGGAAGGCGATCACGATCGCATTGCTGAGATAGGAGGAGAAGCCTATTATCGCAAACTAAAAGAATTTATTCAAGAAGTGCAGAAAAAGTTGACAGTTGGGAAGAATACCAAACAACCAACAACCAATAACCAATAACCAATAGCAAACAACAAACAACAAACAACCAGTAACAAAATTATGTTTGTCGGTTTACACATCCACAGCGATTATAGTCTTCTTGATGGCGCATCACAATTACCCGCATTGATCGATCGCGCCTTAGAATTAAAAATGCCCGCGATCGCTTTAACGGATCACGGAGTCATGTACGGCGCGATCGAACTTTTAAAGATTTGTCGTAGTAAAGGAATAAAGCCCATTATTGGCAATGAAATGTATGTCATTAATGGCGATATTCGTGACAAGAAAAAAAGGTATAAACGCTATCACCAAGTTGTTCTCGCTAAAAATACTCAAGGATATAAAAATCTCACCAAACTGACTACAATTTCTCATCTCGAAGGCGTGCAAGGAAAAGGAATTTTTAGTCGTCCTTGTATCAACAAAGAACTTCTAGAAAAGCACCATGAAGGGTTAATTGTGACCAGCGCTTGTTTGGGAGGAGAAGTGCCGCAACGCATTCTGAAAAATGAGTTAGATGAAGCACGAGAAGTGGCGCAATGGTATAAAAACTTATTTGGGGATGATTATTATTTAGAAATCCAAGATCACGGTTCCGCAGAAGATCGCATTGTTAATATTGAAATTGTGAAAATTGCGCGGGAATTAGAGATTAAAATCGTTGCTACGAATGACTCCCATTTTATCTCCTGTAACGATGTAGAGGCACACGATGCCTTATTGTGCATTCAAACGGGAAAACTCATCATAGAAGATAAACGCTTGCGCTATAGCGGTACCGAATATCTCAAGTCAGCAGAAGAGATGAAATTGCTGTTTCGCGATCACCTCTCTGATGAGATTATTGAAGAAGCGATCGCCAACACTCTCGAAGTTGCAGAAAAAGTTCAACCCTACAAAATTTTGGGAGAACCGCGCATTCCCGATTATCCCATTCCTTCCGGTTATACTGCCGATAGTTACCTCGAGCAAGTCACTTGGGAAGGACTCTTAGAACGCCTTAAATGCCGTTCTCGGCCTGAAGTCAATACAACCTATAAAGAACGGTTAGAACGAGAACTAAAAATGATGCAAAAAATGGGTTTTTCCACCTATTTTTTAGTCGTATGGGATTACATCAAATTTGCCCGAGATCATAACATTCCCGTCGGTCCCGGACGAGGTTCTGCCGCAGGTTCTCTCGTTGCTTATTCCCTCAAAATAACCAATATCGATCCCGTGCGTCACGGACTTCTATTCGAGCGTTTCTTGAACCCAGAACGGAAATCAATGCCCGATATAGACACAGATTTTTGTATTGACAAACGAGAAAAAGTGATTGAATATGTCACTGAAAAATACGGTAAAAATAACGTTGCTCAAATCATTACTTTTAACCGCATGACCTCGAAAGCAGTCTTGCGAGATGTAGCGAGAGTATTAGATATTCCCCTTGCTGATGCCGATCGCATGGCTAAACTAATCCCAGTTTCTCGAGGTAAACCCACTAAATTAAAAGTGATGGTTTCCAACGATACCCCTTGTAATGAATTTAAAGAGAAATACGAAAGCGATCTGCAAATTAAACGCTGGATCGATATGGCAATGCGGATCGAAGGAACGAACAAAACCTTTGGTGTTCATGCCGCAGGAGTCGTTATTTCTTCTCAACCTTTAGACGAAGCAATTCCCTTGCAAAAGAATAATGAAGGATCGACCATCGTTCAATATTCTATGGAAGATGTAGAGTCAATGGGACTCTTAAAGATGGACTTTTTGGGACTGAAAAACTTGACAATTTTGCAGAAAGCTGCGGATCTCGTTAAAGAAAATCAGAAAGTCGATCTGGATTTAGATCAATTGCCTTTAGACGAAAGACGGGCATTAGAAATCAAAGAAAAAGGGACATTAAAAAAATTGCCCGGAGATATCGATACCACCTATAAACTCTTTAAAGCAGGGAATTTAGAGGGAATTTTTCAGCTAGAATCCGATGGAATGCGACAAATCGTGAAAGATCTAAAACCCTCAGAATTGGAAGATATTTCTTCCATTCTTGCCCTCTATCGTCCGGGTCCGTTAGATGCAGGACTCATTCCCATGTATATCGATCGCAAACACGGTCGTGAAGACGTAAAATACGATCATCCCCTCCTACAACCGATCCTGAAAGAAACCTATGGAATTATGGTGTATCAGGAACAAATTATGAAAATTGCCCAAGATTTAGCGGGATACTCTTTAGGAGAAGCAGACTTACTCAGAAGGGCAATGGGGAAGAAAAAATTGGCAGAAATGAAGAAACATCGGACTAAATTTATTGATGGTGCGACTAAAAATGGCGTTAAACAAAATATTGCCGATCGCCTGTTTGAGCAGATGGTAAAATTTGCCGAATATTGCCTCAGTTACGATACAAAAATTTTAACCGTGGAATATGGTGCAATGCCGATTGGTAAAATCGTGGAAGAGCAACTAGAATGTACGGTTTATAGTTGCGATCGCCATGGTTTTATTTACACTCAACCCATCGCTCAATGGCACGATCGCGGACGACAAGAAATATTTGAATACGAGTTAGAAGATGGGTCTGTTATTCGTGCCACAAAAGATCATAAATTTATGACCGAAGAGGGTAAAATGCTCCCCATTGACGAAATTTTCGAGAAAGGGTTGGACTTGAAACAAGAGAACTTATCCTTTCCATTCCTGCAAAAGTCAAGTTTGAGTCGGGTTTAAAAATTTGTTGAGCGATCGTGCCCCGAAAACCCTATGATGAGTAAAGAGATATAAAGCAACGTAACAGGCATGGGAACGACAATTTGGGAACTCGATTTTTACTCGCGTCCGATTTTTGATGAAAACAAGAAGAAACTCTGGGAGGTGCTGATCTGTGAAAGTCCTCTCGATATGACGCGATCGCCAGACACCTTGTTTAAGTTCTCAAAATTCACGAATAATAAAAACGTGAATTCAATATGGTTGCGAGAAGCGATCGAAGAAGCGATCGCACAAGCCTCTCACCCTCCCAAGCGCATTCGTTTCTTTCGTCGTGCCATGAATAACATGATTGTGAAAGCCTGCGAAGAGGCAGATATTCCTGCCATTCCCAGTCGTCGCACTTATGCTCTCAATCAATGGATCGGCGAGCGCTTAACTAACTTTTATCCCAGTCAAGAAGGCTACGATGTAGAATCTGCTAAAGCAGCCTCAGTGAAGTATCCAGCCTTAAATGCCGTTCCCCTTCCCGATGCCGTCAAAGGCGATCGCACGGATCGATGGGCATTTGTTTCCTTAGAAGCGGAAGCCTTTGCAGAAATGGGAGATTGGGATATTGGCTTTAGCGAAGCATTTCCCTTAAAAATGATGGGAGTTCCCCCCGAAATGGAGATACCGGGATTAATTATCTTTTCTCCTCGGGCAACCCCTCTAGCAGCCTGGATGTCGGGGTTAGAATTAGGATTTTTACAACTTGAAGGGGGCAAATTTCCACGCTTGCGTTTGGAAACTGGAGTCAGCGATAGTTGGATTTTAGCTGACATTAAAGATGATAAAACCTTAGCAGAAGCTAAGGGATTTGAAGCCGCAAAGCAAAAAGTCAATAATGTCCATTTTCTCGCGATTCAATCTAGTCCAGAATCAGAATCATTTGCAGGTTTTTGGCTTTTAAAAGAAGATTGAAAAAATGTAACAGTTTTCGCCAGACTTTAATTTTATCCTTTGAATTTTAATGCTTTTAATCTATGGTTGCATCTTCGATTAAAGGATTTCGCGGCGCATTTCTTGACTTTGTCGGCGATCCTTTTTATGTCTCCGAATTAGAAAGCGTTCGTTATTTTCCCGATGGCTTGTTAGTTGTCGAAGATGGCATCATTCAAGCCTTGGGAAATTATGCGGATATTGCCTCGAAATATACGAATATTGCTTTAACTCATTATCGCGATCGCTTAATTCTTCCCGGTTTTATCGATACTCACATTCACTTCCCCCAAACGGAGATGGTTGCTGCCTATGGGGAACAACTTTTAGAATGGCTCAACAAGTACACTTTTCCCACAGAAAGAAAGTTTAAAGAAAAAAAGTATGCCAAGAAAATTGCCTCTTTCTTTTTGGACGAATTATTGAAAAATGGCACGACAACAGCCTTAGTTTTTACGACCATCTTTCCCGACTCTGTAGACGCATTTTTTGAAGAGGCACGCGATCGCAATCTGAGAATGATTGCAGGTAAAGTGATGATGGATCGCAATGCCCCAGATTATCTCAAAGATACAGCGCGATCGTCTTACGAAGAAACGAAGAAACTCATTCAAAAATGGCATAAAACCGAGCGCTTGCTTTATGCAGTTACTCCTCGTTTTGCCGCAACTTCTACAGAAGAACAATTACAACTTGCAGGCAAATTACTCCAAGAATTTCCCGATGTTTATTTGCATACACATCTTGCAGAAAATGTCAAAGAAGTTGCTTGGATAAAAGAACTATTTCCTCATTGCAAGCACTATTTGGATGTTTACGATTGCGCAGGTTTAGTGAGCGATCGCTCGATTTTTGCCCACGGAATCCAATTATCAGAAGCAGAGTTTAAACGCTTATCCGACGCAAATTCGGCAATTGCCTTTTGTCCGACTTCCAATCTGTTTCTGGGAAGCGGACTTTTTAAACTTCATCGAGCCAAGTCGAAAGAAACCCCCATTAAAGTCGGTTTGGGAACGGATGTGGGAGCGGGAACAAGTTTTTCACTCTTACAAACAGCCAATGAAGGTTATAAAGTTTCGCAATTACAAGGACAAAAATTATCCCCCTTTCAAGCTCTATTTTTAGCCACTTTAGGAGGAGCGAGAGCGCTGAACTTAGAAGATAAAATTGGTAATTTTGACAAGGGGAAAGAAGCCGATTTTATTGTTACAAACTTACAAGCAACTCCCTTAATGGCCTTGCGAAATGCAGGGGAATTTCCGCAAACTTTAGAAGAACTTGGCGATCGCCTTTTTGCCTTGATGATGTTGGGAGACGATCGCGCCATTTCAGAAACTTATATTCTCGGCGATCGCTGGCGATCGGTTCAACTATCATGAAGTTGTTGAAATCTTCAATTCTTCTCTAGAGTTTATGAGTCAGATTCAACCATCCGGCGATCGCACTGAATGGGAAAGATAATTGTACCTATCGCAAAACGGGAGTTCGAGAGGCTCAACCCGACTTATCCTATTATATTGGTGAAACTGTTGATGCGGTTCCCTATGGTACGGGAATTATTCATCTAGACGATTATCCTCCACCCACATTAGCGATCGAAATTGCCAATACATCCCTTGCTGACGATCGCGGTGCAAAACGCCTTCTTGACGAAGATTTAGAGGTACGAGAATATTGGATTGTGGATGTTACAAGAAACCAAATTCTTGCCTTTACCATTGAAAATGCAGGTAGTCGTAGAATTAACATTTCTAATGCGTTACCCGGTCTCGAAATTGCCCTCTTAGAAGAAGCACTCAGACGCACCCGTCAAACCAATCATAGCCGGGTGGGAGCTTGGTTGTTATCCAGATTCCACGAACAATGAATCGCGATCGCTCTACTCGATAAGAAATTGTTGCTTCATCAGGATAATGACAATGAACGGCATCTCTTACCATTTCTCTGAGTTCTGGAATGCTATTCGCTTGAGTAAAAATAGATTCGCCGATCGCTTTAGCGACATAACCTTCTTCGGGATCGTTTTCAACCCAAAAAATAATTTCTGTCATCTGGTTTTCTCCGTATTTCTCCAATTTGGGGTTATTCAGTTTCGTCTAGCGTACCACAAAGTATGCGATCGCGTTTTTGCTTTACTGGTATCAGTCAACTCATCTAATCCGTCAAAAATAACCATTGTGTGACCATTTAAGAGGAGATATTCAAATGCACTATCAGGAGGCTTGACTTGATATCTAGCATTTGCATTTTCTTCAATAAATTGCAAAATTGAACAATTGCGCTCTTTCTTGGCTGCACCATATTCTCGCAAGATTACAAGAATTGGAGTAAATTGTTTCCCAAATAACAATACTTGTGAAGAATTTCTTGCTAAATCGTAGCAAAGTTTCTGAGAAAAAGTTGATTTTCCTGCTCCCGGATTTCCCAGTAAAACAGAGCGATAAATTGTACCTCGAAACTGTTCTAGTTCGAGTTTTTCTAGATGTTCTTCTCTTTGATTTTGCAATGCAATGAAATTAGGAGCAACGTAGAGTCGATCGATCGCTAGTTTTTTCACATCGTTGAGATAAGGGGGAGTAATCCGACTGTGACGCTGAGCAACTTGCGCTCGATATTGTTTTTCAAACTGCAAAATTGCTTTAATATCTAACTGTCGATGTTCCGTTAAAAACTCCAGATTTTTCTGAATTGCAGCCAATTCATCTAAAATCATGCGATGCCGAAATTCCGATCGCGCCTCATGTGCAGAAAGTTTCCCCGCATCGATCGCCATGCGTAGCGCTTCTTCACATCCCTCTAATAAAATATCAAAAATTTGCGGTGCAGAATCTTCAAGTTCTGTTTCTGGGATATTGGTATAAAGCGCAAATGAGATAGAAACGATTGGCAGCAAAAGCATAGTCTTCACCACTCTCATCAATAACACGAATTAAACCATGTTCTGTTGCTTCTTCGTCAGCGATCGCGCGGTAAAGTTTGCCAATTTCTAAGGAGGCTTCATATCCTTCATTGTTAAGACAAACGGCAAAATGAATAGTTTGATTTTGTTTGATTTCCATTATTATTATTCCATAACAAACAACAAATAACAAATAACAAATAACAAATAACTAAATCAACATTTGATTAATTTGTGTCAAAAGTTCCGGCATCAATTGAGCATCATCTACAATTGTTTTAGTTGCCAATCTATCCAATAATTCATCTAACTCGCGATCGCCCGTACCCGCAAGAGAACCGTGTTCGAGAACTAAAATCGGCGGGCGATCGGCAAGATCTGCCAATTTCTTTAAACCTGCCAACCAACAGTCTAAATCCTTGACTTCTCCCAAATTGACAATCAGCAGATCGACACTGTGATGGCGAATTTGGCTATAAACTTCTGCCCAAGATTGTGCCAGCAAACTCCGCAATCCTGCCGTTTGCAAATATTGGGTTAACGCATGAGCAAAATCAATCCCCGCATGGGTTTGAGTCTCCTGCCTTTCTTCTAAATACTCGCTCCCTTGACGACATTCGCTTCCCGCTTCCACAATGAGAATATTGGCTTGATGAGTGACTCCCGCAGCCACCTGAATCACCTGCAATAATGCCACGATACTTTGCTCCGTAATCGGAATCAAACAAGGAAAAACCGATAATCCCGGAATCTTATTCGCTGCCTCGGTAATGGCAGCATCTAACGTCACTAAAGGCAAGCGAGCGAGGGATTCGATCGCGCCGATCGCCTGTAAATATCCATCAGAATCTGTCAAATCTCGACCATTGAGGAGCAATACATCGGGCTTCCAAACCTTCGCTAAAATTTCCGCTTGCTCGATATCGTTAGCTTCTAAAATCCGATAGTTTAACGTTAAGATGCGATCGCGAAAGATTTGCGTCGTCGCACTGTCCGTCATGTCTTCCAACTCGGCAACAAAGGCAGATTCCTCCTCATCCCGAAAATGCCCGGCATGTAAATGTAAAATCGTGAGATGCTTCCGGGTTGCCGGAGGGGTCGTTTTCAACTGGGATAAACTATCTTGGAGCGTTTGGAACTGAACCGGCAAACTTAAAAAACCGTCGGCTTCATTTTGTTGTGCCTGACGTTTGTCCGCTCGCGTAGCCGTAATAATCACGGGAATATTTTTGGTTTTTGCATCGGCTTTCAGTAAAGTCAGCACGTCCCAGCCCGATAATAAGGGCAAAAGGGGATTGAGAAAAATTGCTCGCGGTTGAATCTGCCGCGTTTGTTCGAGGGCTTCAGTACCCGATCGCGCGACAATGGCCCGATAGCCCAATTTTTGCAATTGCCCGGTCAAGCGTTCGATATATTGGGGCACCGCTTCCACAATGAGAATGAGACGATTGGGTTCGGGGGTCGCTCGCGAGCGATCGCGTCGGAATTCTCGTTCCGGGGGAGCCGGGGGTAAAAGTAAGGTAAATTTACTCCCCCGTCCTACCTTGGAAGTAAAAGAAATATCCCCCCCGTGAGCCCGGGCGAGGCGTTGGGTCAGCACCAGTCCCAACCCCGTTCCTTCAAATTGACGGGTGAGGGGACTTTCCAACTGCTGAAATTTCTGGAAGATGAGATGTTGGGCCGACTCGGGAATGCCAATTCCCGTATCCCAGACCGTAAAATCGATCCACCCCTGCCAGCGATCGACGTGCAAGCCAATTTTGCCGCCACTGGGGGTAAATTTAAGGGCATTTTCCAACAGGTGAACCAGCATTTGACGCAAGCGCAATTCATCCGCCACGATCGCCTCCAATCCCGAAACGATAGTCAGAGAAAAATCAATGCGGGGAATTGTCGGCGACTCTTTTCCTCGGGATGCAAACAGTTGCTGTCGGGCCTGTTGGTAAGCGCGATCGCAGACTTCTTGCAGTTTTACGGGTTCGGGATTCAATTTTAACTGTCCCGTTTCGATGCGGGTCAGGTCGAGAATATCGTTGACCACGCTCATCAATTGCCGTCCGCTTTGATAAATCAATTGAGCGTAGCGCGCCTGACGCTTGTTGAGTTCCCCGAGCTTGTTATCTTTGAGCAAGCTGGATAGCCCTAAAACAGCCGTTAGAGGGGTTTTTAATTCGTGGCTGATACAAGCCAAAAACTCGTCTTTGAGGCGATTTAACTGCACGAGATCGGCATTTTTCGCCGTCAGTTCCTTGCACAGTTGTCGTTGTTCGGTGACATCGGTTGCGAAGACGAGCCAGAGAGAAGGGGGAAGGGAGGAATTTGGGTTTTGCGGGTTTGGGGTCGAGCGCACTTTCAAGGGAAGTTTGACGAACTGCCAAACGCGGTGAGAGCATTTGGCTAAATCTGTCGCTAAATCTGCAGTTGGGGGAGAAAAGGCTCCCTCGGTTTCGGGTTCGAGGTTTTCCTCCTCGTCGTCTCGTTCTGCGATGAAATTGCACCAGCGATCGAGAACCGCCTCTGGATTCAACTCAATTTTCCCCGGTTGCCGAGAATCTTCGCCCTCGTTTCGAGAGAATTGAGCCAATTCTTTGGGGGTTAGATCCTTAACGCCCCCCATTCCCGTGCCGATTTGTTTCTGCCAAGTCCCGTTTTGTTGAATGACCTGTCCTCGTTCCCCTTGCAGCATTAAAGGAATGGGCAATTGTTCCAACAAGTTTCGGAGGGATTCGAGGATGTGCGCGTCGAGAGCGAGGGACTCGGGCCAAGTTGCATTTAAAAGCTGCCAAGCATCGAGCAGTCCTTGAAATTGCCCTTCTTCATCGACGAGGGCACAATATTGTCGATTGTGTCCCAACCCTTCCCCTTGGAGGTGCGATCGCGCTTCCTCAACGCTCGCGGAAGCCGAGAGAACGGGAATCGGTTCGAGGAGGGCGCTCGAAGGATTGGGGGCGGAGTGGGAGGGGATTTGGGCTTCTGAGGGCAGAACGACGGGGATGGGAGGCTCTGACCACTGCTCTCGCGGGTCGGGTTGTGGAGCATTCACCTTCATTCTCGCCACTTCCACTTTTCCGGCTTTGAGAAAAATATCCTCCTCGAGGGGAGGACTGCTGTTATAGGCAAGGAGATGGGCCAAGCGAATGAGACCCACGGGATAGTTTTTCTTTCCCAAGGCAATAATGATTTCGCTCTTGCTGTCTTGAAAAATTTTGAGGATCGTGTCTGAGTTTGCATCCCGTTCGCAAACGGGAACAGAACGAATAAAGTGGTATAAGGGGCGCGATAAACTGGACATGGGTCGCAATGTCGCGGGGGGCGCGATCGGGCTTTAGGGCGGGGAGTGGGGAAAACTTGGGGATTTAACGATCTCGATCCCAGAATGAGACCCGATTTTATTATTGCGTCCCAAGCCAACCGATCGGAGAAAAGAATTACAATTAATTACAATTCTTAGTCTGGCTCAACAACTGCGATCGCGCTCGATCGCTAAATTTTCTAACTATCTCAAATCTTTTTACCATTTTAAGTGAGTTTTATATTATTTTAAGATTAGATCTCAAACAACAAGAGCAAATGGTCGGCTAAGGTTTATGATTAATGACGAGCGAGACTTCTTCCTTTTCCCATCCCGTAAATCCTCAATTGTTTATTTGTGTGTATGCTAAAACCGAGGGTCTGTGCCAATCGTTGGAGAATTTATTAAGCAGCGATCGCTACTTCTACGAACAATCTCGCAGCCCAGACGCATTCCTCGATTTGGTCGAACGGGATAAGGAACGTATTGACTGTCTGATCCTGCAAAATATCGAGTCCGAGTTAGCCGTACTCGATCGCCTCTACGATCTTGGGATTCTCCTGCCCATCGTCATTATCGAGCCTGCCAATTCGCAAAATGCGAACGCCAACGGCGAACCCGCCTCAGAAACCTTTCGTCATGTCGTTCCCAACGCGACCAGTTATTTTTATCATACCGGAGAAGTTTTATTGCTGGGGACGCAACTCGAGCAAATTTCTACTGCCATCGATCGCGCGATCGCCAATTTTCTCAAACTCGCCCCGGCCAGCGATCTCGTGTCCCCCGACCGCACCGCAGAATCCAGCAGCGAACAAAGCAAGCAAAACTTTCTCCTGTTGCAGCAACGCCGTCTGGCCGAAAAACTCCAAGAACGCCTCGGTTACTTGGGCATTTATTATAAACGCAACTCCCAAGACTTTTTGCGCAATCTGTCTCCCCAGAACAAAAAAGCCTTGTTGCAGGATTTAAGCGAAGACTATCGCGAGATATTCTTAAATTACTTCACCCCCAACTATCCCATCAATCCGATTTTGGATCGATTTGTCAATCGCGCCTTTTTTGCCGACATCTCCGTTTCCCAAATTTTAGAAATTCACATGGAACTCATTGACGAATTTGCCCAACAGTTGAAACTCGAGGGACGCAGCGAAGAAATTTTACTCGACTATCGTCTCGTCCTGATTGACATTATTGCCCATCTCTGCGAAATGTATCGGCGATCGATTCCGCGAGAGGACATCCCCTTTGAAGTCTTTGCAGCAAAGGAATAAAATCTCAATGTACGTTAAACTGCTAATTTGTTCGCTGTCGCTCTCTCGTTTCTATCAAACTGCCCATGAGTCTCTCGAAAAAAACTTATGTTCTCAAGCTCTATGTTGCGGGAAATACTCCCAACTCCGCTCGAGCTTTAAAAACCCTCAAAACAATTCTCGAACAAGATTTTCAAGGAGTGTATGCCTTGAAAGTTATTGATGTTCTCAAAAATCCGCAACTGGCAGAAGAAGATAAAATTTTAGCCACGCCAACCCTATCGAAAGTTTTACCGCCTCCCGTGCGTAAAATTATTGGCGATTTATCCGATCGCGAAAAAGTTCTCATCGGTTTAGATCTTCTCTATGAAGAAATCTCCGAAGCCTAAAAAAATTGAAAACCCTTTTTTTCCGTTTTAATTCATTTTGTAAAACGACATTTAGTAAATTTATTTTTGGAAAAACTGAGCAATGAATCCAACAAATTCTAACGAACAATCCAACGGTCAGACTCCTTTCAAGGGCGTTCGCAAAATTCGGACGATGATCGAAGGATTTGACGAAATCAGTCATGGCGGGATGCCAGTGGGAAGAACGACATTAACAAGCGGAACATCGGGGACGGGGAAAACTTTACTGGCAACACAGTTTCTCTATAACGGCATCAAACAATTTGGAGAAGCAGGAATTTTTGTAACCTTTGAAGAGTCCCCCCAAGATATTATTACCAATGCTTGCAGTTTCGGCTGGGAATTACAAGATCTCGTCGATCGCGGCAAACTTTTTATTCTCGACGCATCGCCGGATCCCGAAGGTCAAGAAGTGGTGGGAAATTTCGATCTTTCCGCGTTAATCGAACGCATTCAATACGCCATTAAAAAATATAAAGCGAAACGAGTTTCCATTGATTCAGTAACGGCAGTTTTTCAGCAATACGAAGGTGCATCGGTAATAAGACGGGAAATTTTTCGCCTCGTCGCGCGACTCAAACAAATTGGTGTAACCTCAATTATGACCACGGAACGAATCGATGAATACGGTCAGGTGGCGCGTTTTGGAGTCGAAGAATTTGTCTCCGATAATGTTATTATCTTGCGCAATGTCATTGAGGCAGAAAGGCGACGGCGCACCATCGAAATTTTAAAGTTACGGGGGACGACCCACATGAAAGGAGAATATCCTTTTACGATTACTAATGATGGGATTAATATCTTCCCCTTGGGGGCAATGCGCTTGACTCAGCGTTCGTCTAACGTTCGCATTTCTTCGGGAGTTAAAACCTTGGATGAAATGTGCGGTGGCGGGTTCTTTAAAGATTCGATTATTTTGGCAACGGGAGCCACGGGAACCGGGAAAACACTCTTGGTGAGTAAGTTTCTGCAAGAAGGATGCCGACAGGGAGAAAGAGCCATTTTATTTGCTTATGAAGAATCTCGCGCCCAGTTATCTCGCAATGCCAATTCTTGGGGAGTTAATTTTGAGGAAATGGAGCAAAAAGGGTTGCTAAAACTGCTCTGTACATATCCCGAATCAGCAGGTTTGGAAGACCATTTACAGATGATTAAATCGGAAATTGAAGAGTTTAAACCCGCTCGCATCGCGATCGATTCTCTGTCGGCATTAGCGAGGGGAGTAACGAATAATGCGTTTCGACAGTTTGTCATTGGAGTAACGGGATACGCCAAACAGGAAGAAATTACAGGCTTTTTTACCAATACAACAGATCAGTTTATGGGGTCAAATTCGATTACGGAGTCCCATATTTCGACGATTACCGATACAATTATTATGTTGCAATACGTGGAGATTCGCGGGGAAATGTCCCGGGCGATTAATGTCTTTAAAATGCGCGGTTCTTGGCACGATAAAGGCATTCGCGAATACACGATTAGTTCGGAAGGTCCCGATATTAAGGACTCGTTCCGCAATTATGAGGGTATTATTAGCGGTTCTCCGACGCGCATTAGCGTTGATGAAAAGACCGAACTTTCTCGCATCGTTCGAGGGGTACGAGGAAAAATTCACGATGAAGAGTGAGTATTCTTGGGCAGAGTGAGAGTGAAGAGAATTCCAATTCTTTCACAATCGACTACTCACTAAATCGCTCTTCTGCCCAAGGTTCGCCCCGGGAATGATAGCCGTTGACCTCCCAAAAGCCGAGCTTTTCGCGATCGCAAAACTCTAACCCATTAATCCATTTTGCGCTTTTCCACGCATAGAGATGAGGAATGACCGCGCGCAGGGGACCGCCGTGGGGAGGAGGAAGGGGTTCGTCAAACAAGGTATGCGCGAAAAAGTTATCTTCTCGGGCAAAATCTTCTAGGGTGACATTGGTGGTATATCCCCCGTAACAATGTTGTAAAACGTGAGTAGCTTTCGGATCGATCGCGATCGCAGCCAGAAAATCCGTGATTTTAATGCCTTTCCATTTCACATCCAGTTTCGACCACCGGGTCACGCAGTGGAAATCTTGGGTAAATTCCTGTTGGGGGAGTGCCATCATATCGTCCCAAGTGAAGGTTTTGGGTTCGACGAACCCCCAAACGCGTAATTCCCAGTCCTGCAAGTTAATTTCTGGGGTTTCCCCATAGGTAAGAACGGGAAACCCTTTAGCGAGATATTGACCCGGTGGAACGCGATCGCGTTGCTCTTCTTCAGGTTTTTGAAAAAATTTACCGAGCATCTTTTACCGCCTATTTGAGTTTGTTATCTCGAATCTATTATTCTTCATCCTCTTCATCATCATCAGTGGGATAAACAAAACTATTAGATTGTCCGGTGAGGATGGATTTTCCTTGAGACAAGGCTCTTTGCGCGGCGATCGCGGCTTTGCGATTCCAATTGGCTCGACGCTGGTCGCGCTTGGTTTTCGAGGTTTTCTTCTTGGGGACTGCCATGGTTTTCAGTTACGAGGGTAATAAACAGACAATTGTTTATTATATCTCGAAATTGCCAGATTATTTTTCGTTCTCTCTACCAAGCCAGAATTTCCCCATTGCGAATTGTTACCCCCTCTACCGCAAAATCGAGAAAAGCGCTATATTTAGAGTAGAATTACCCTTCATTCCTTCGATAACACTATCCTTAGCGTTTTTCTTCCTACTTTCATTCTCTCCTCATGAGTGCTTTACCTATTCCCGATTTTACCCTCAATACTCCCCAAGAGCTAGCATCTTATTTGCGATCTGCCGTCTCTTGGCGAGAAATCGAAGCACTGACGGGAAATTATGCCCATTGGAAAGAAGAGGTATGGGAATTGCTCTCGGAGGGCGATCGCGATCGCATTAAAACCCTCAAACGCTGGAAAGATAGCGCGATCGTGCAAAAGTTTCCCCTGGGAACTCCCGTCCAACGCCTCGACGATACCGAAAATTTAACGGGAGAGGTCATCGACTATTGGCACGCTTACGGTGTAGATTATATTACCTTTCAGGTTGGCAAAGATACCGATTGGTGTCGGGCGAGCAATCTCAAACGAGTCTAAAAAGTGTCTAAGAGGCATTCTGAAAAGTCGAGATAGGTCGTAGAACTGTAGAAGAAACAGTCTTTTAAATCTTACTGTTAATATGAAACAACTCTCCCTATTTGAGCCGATCGCATCCGAACATCGCGATATTCACCAGTACATTAAAGGCGATATTCCCATCGATCTCTCAGAAAATACATTTCTTTCCCTCGATCGCAAAACTCCCTTAAAAATCTATTCTCTTGGATTTCAACCCGCTAAATCAATTCCAGAAATTCCGCGTTGGTTTCTACAAAAATATGGTTCTGATAGTTTTACCATACTCGAACCCTTTGCCGGTTCGGGAACTACAATTCTGGAAAGTTTGCGCTATGGTGCATCAGTTTATTGGTTGGATTATAATCCATACAGTCGGCTAATTTGTCAAGTCAAAACAACAAAATTTGATTTGGTAGAAGTTCGGGAAATTGGCGTACAAATTCTAGAAAAGGCAGGCGATCGCAAAACTGCTCCAGAAACCGTACAATTTTCCAATCGAGATTTTTGGTTTCAACAACCCGTTCGAGAAGGATTAGAAATTCTCAAAGAATATATTAATTTAGCATCTTCAACTATTCAACCGCTTCTGTGGCTCGCGTTTGCTGCTACTGTTAGAAAAACATCCGATATGAACGATGGTATGATTTTAGCAGCAAAACGTTCTCATGTTAAAGATATTCCTCAACGTTCGCGTGAAGATACATTTCAATATTTTAAATTTTATCTGGATAAAACGTTGGAAGCTCTTGGAGAATGGCAATACTTGTTCAAGAATTCTTTTGATAATTCTATTCAGTTACCGTTAGAAGATGCTAAAAGAATTGATGGAGATTTTCAGATTAATGCCGTTGTTACTTCTCCACCTTATATTAATGCGATCGATTATATTTGGGCATGTAAATTTGAGTTGCATTGGTTGGGTTTAGTAAAAAATAATAAAGAAAGATTAGATTTGTATTCTCGTGAACTTGGGACGGAAAGAATCCCCAAAAAAGAGTATCTAGAATTGGGATCTATGGGTTTGCCTATTCTAGATTGCTTAATTGAAGAAATTTATACAGGACAAAAATATAAAGCAAGTAAATGACAAAACCAACTAAGAGACAGAGTTGTCTATAAATATTTTCTAGAGATGAAAGAACATTTTTATCGTTGTTTTAATCATCTCAAACATGGAGGATATTATTGTTTTGCGATCGGTAACAAAAGTAAAATTTGTGGGGTCGAAATTCCCGTAGCCGATCTCTTGACAGATTTAGCAGTAGAGATTGGATTTAGGAAAGATTTTTCTTTTCATTTGTTATTGAAAAACCGTCGCCTTAATCTTCCTAGAAATGTTAATTGGGCGAATACAATTAAATATGATACAATTGTTGTTTTACAAAAATAAGATTGATGAATTTAAATGAAATAGATAGTTCCTTAGAAACTATTTTAACAAAATATAATGAATCATTTTCAACCAAAGCTTTTAACGAACAATCTTCAGAAGAAGATGCTTTGATGCGCGTTTTTGGTTTAACTCAAGAAATGAAAAATACCAACCGTCAGTATTGGGGGAGAGAGTTAGGTGCGTGTTGGGAACGCTTGGTTAAAGAATTATGTCGATTAACTTGCGATCGCTTCCAAGAACCTCATAATACCAGTTACGATCTGGCGATCGCCAATGATGCTATTGATACCAAATATCGCTTAGGTTCGGTAGATGCTAAAACATTAAGAGGATTCAAGCAAAATGCTCAAATATTAATTGATGAAGGATTTAATCCCATTATTTTAATTCTTCGTACTGATAATTTACCGCAAGCAATTAATGCTTGTCGTACAGGAGGCTGGCAAGTAAAATTAGGTGATGAAGTCTATCAATATCTTTATGAAATGACTCAATTCGATTTACAAAAATGGCTGCAAGAAAAAAGCAATCGCTTTTCTCTCTAACACAATTTTTCTCATTTTCCTATTACTAAAACAACATTTTGTCCGCCAAACCCAAAACTTAAACAAAGCGCGTTTTGAATGTTTGCCGATCGCGCTTCTCGAACAAAATTCAGGTCAAATTCCGGCTCTTGCAACCCCGTACAAGGCGGTAAAACTTGATGTTTTAAAGCTAATAAACAAAAAGCAACCCCGATCGCGCCGGATGCGCCCAAAGTATGTCCCGTTGAGCCTTTTGTCGAACTCACGGGTACGGTTGCGGGAAATAAATGACGGATTAATCTTGCCTCATTGCGATCGTTTAAACGAGTGCTAGTTCCGTGAGCGTGAATGTAATCGATTTCCTCGGGTTTGAGATTGCTGCGATGGAGAGCATTTTTAATCGCGATCGCAGCACGCTTTCCTTCTAATTCCGGCGCACTTAAATGATAGCCATCTGCCGTTGCGCCAAATCCCAAGATTTTACCGTAATGCTTAGCCCCTCGGCGTTTTGCCAGTTCTGAAGACTCTAAAACTAAAATCGCCCCGCCTTCCCCCAAAACTAAGCCCTCGCGTCTCTTGTCGAAGGGATAGCACCCCGTTTTTGCCAAAGCGCCCATTTTCTCAAATCCTGCCAGAGTTAAAGGCGTAATTGGTGCTTCTACAGCGCCCGCAAGGACGCGATCGCACTCCCCCGAGCGAACGAGTTCCGCCCCCCGAGCGATCGCCCAAAGTCCCGTCGCACAAGCTGCCATCGGCGCAAGAACGGGCGCTCTCGTCGCGATCGTCCTCGCTGCCACAACAGCCCCTCGATTGGGCAAAGTATCGAGCCAAGGGTAATGGGTAATGGGTAATGGATAATGGGTAATTGGATAACGGGTGACGGGTGACTGGTAACTGGTGACTGATTCCCACACTCCTTGACAGCCGCGACTCGAGCCGATCGCTACGCCACAATCGGGCAAAGGAGGAGATAAACCCGCATCGGTAAGGGCGGCGAGAACGACTTTTTCGGCGATCGCGCTCAATTGTTCCGGTTGGCGGTTAATTAACCCCAAAGGATAAGGGGGAAGTTCGGGAAATGGCTGATGCCAATTGATTCCCGTTTCCCCCCCCATCAAACTCTGCCAACTGGAACTTAAAGATCCCAATGCCGAAATCAAACCGATCCCGGTCGCGACAACTTCCACCTGTTTCGTTAAGATTTCTTAAGGTTTTCTAATCCTTCAATGACTTTTGCCGATTCAATGCGATCGCCCTGATTAATCGCTTCAACAGCCGGGATACTTTCTGGGGAGACATAGCCAAAAACGGCATAATCTCCATCTAAAAAGCCCAAATCTGCCAAAGCAAAATAGAATTGCGAAGAAGCCGAATCCGGCATTTGCGAGCGTGCCATAGCGATCGCGCCTTTGGTATGGCGTAAAGCAGGGGGAGCAGAGATATTGGCCTGTTTGAAGGTTTTACTGTAAACGGGAGCATCCGCCCCTTCTGGCGTAATTTCTAAAGGAATGTAGCGAGGGCGATCGGTGTCCGGATCGATAAAACTGCCAGTTCCCAAACGAGCGGCAGGAAAATTGGGATCTTTACTTTGGGGATCGCCTCCTTGAGCCACAAAAGGCTGAGGTTCTTTAATCACGCGGTGAAAAACCAAGCCATCATAAACGCCCCGCGCCACCAAATCGACAAAATTTCCCGCCGTAATGGGAGCATTTTCGCCATCGATTGTCATGCGGATCGGCGAACCCTTGACCGTCATTTCCACGATCGCGACCCCTTCTAGTTTTGGTAATTCGCTCATTTGTTGAGTACTTGCTCCTGTCGTAATGGTATTGGCTTCTGCGGTATTCGAGGTCGAACTTACTTGGGGTTGGCTGCACCCGGCCAAAATTAAAGCAATGGCCGCGATCGCCAAAACCGAAGTTCTCAACCACATCCGCGTTTTATTATTCATGGTTTTTTAACAAAAAAAGAGAAAAAGATGAGGCAATCTTATAGTCCCTCTAAGGGGACTTGTAAAAACCGCGCCAATTCTGCGCCTTGATTTTCCAGTTCCGACAGGGAGAGAGGTTCTCCCGCCCGGGAGAGGGGAATATCGCGCTGTTTCCTGACCCGCAGGTAGAGCGATCGCTTGGGATTGAAACCCTCGCGAATTTCTGCCCGTACCGATTGAATATCCTCTAAAGGATATTCAATCTCGATGCGGCGATTTTTACCCGGAAATCCCCAGCGAAAAATTATCATTTTTCCCGTTTCTTTATTGAATTCGTTGTAACCTCCCCCAACGTCCAACAAGATAACAACCCCTAAATACAGTGCGATGAGACAGCCCACAGAGCCGTAAAACAAGAGCGCGACACCTTGGGGAAAGAATATTAATTGACTCGTATCGCTCACCAGCAAGAAATTGGTCTGAAAATAGCTCGAAAGCCCGGCCAAGAAGAAGCCCACTCCACCCATCGCCGCAATCGCCGCCCAAAAATAATTACTGAAGCGACGAGAGCCAAGAATCTCTTGGCGCAGGATAAGACTGTCTTGCCGTGTCGTCGGTGCTGTCATGTAAACCTCATGGGATAACGGAAACCGCAGAGCGAGGTGCTGACGGTGAAGTCAATGTTGCCCTGTTCGTTGAACGATCTCTCATTGTAGGGGAAGAGGGGAATTCATCCCTCATCCTTCCTCCTTCCTCCTTCCTCCCTCATCCTTCCTCCCTCATCCCTCATCCCTTATCCTTCAACGTTTCCCAGTCTTTTCATCCTTCCTCTTTCCTCCTTCATCCTTTACCAAAGTCAGATTTCTGAGGAAAAATGTGTCATTTTGTAAAATTTTCGGTAATAATATTTGGAGCGGGTCAGAGGCTAATATCTGAATGCTCTCCGTCAAAACCCAGACAGAAAGCCGATCGATTTTGGTAATTTCCGACCCTGTTGTACTGTTAATAAACATAAAGTTTGCCGTTTCGGAATCGCAATCCGAGCGGGAAGAGACCCTCAAAGACACTGCGATCGCCGGTCGAATGGCTCATAGATCGCAGTTTCTACCGAAAAGTCTCTTTTAACAAAACTTGCGAGAAATCTCAATATGAAATCTTGCCCCAATCGATAAAAAGCAAGAGGTTTTTAGATTATGACCGTAGCAATTGGACGCGCCCGAGCCCAACGAGGATGGTTCGACGTCCTCGATGACTGGCTCAAACGCGATCGCTTCGTCTTCGTCGGTTGGTCGGGTTTGCTCCTGTTCCCCTGTGCCTATCTGGCCCTCGGGGGCTGGCTCACCGGCACCACCTTCGTCACATCTTGGTACACCCACGGTTTGGCATCTTCCTACTTGGAAGGCTGTAACTTCCTTACCGTTGCGGTTTCTTCTCCCCCCAACAGTCTCGGACACTCCCTGATTTTCCTCTGGGGACCCGAAGCACAATGGAACTTTACCCATTGGTGTCAGTTGGGAGGACTCTGGACCTTCGTCGCCCTTCACGGGGCTTTCGGACTGATCGGCTTCATGCTGCGTCAGTTTGAAATTGCCCGTTTGGTGGGGATTCGTCCTTACAACGCCATCGCCTTCTCGGCTCCCATCTCGGTATTCGTCAGCGTCTTCCTGATGTATCCTTTGGGACAGTCGAGCTGGTTCTTCGCTCCCAGCTTCGGGGTCGCCGGAATTTTCCGTTTCAT
>JBFRWJ010000185.1:0-16943 GCA_051439525.1 Spirulina sp.
GCACCAAGCCCCCCGAGAATCAAGCCCCCCCAGAGTCTGCATCGCCAACTCCCTCCCAAGAAGAGACCGAAAAGACACAAACCGATACCCCTCCCGTATCTCAAGCCAACCACAGACAGGGCGATCGCTATCGCGTTAAGGTGTATTTTCCCAACAATGGCAGCATCGAATCGGTGGTCAGAGAAACCAATTCTTCAGGAGTGGCTAAGTTTGCGATCGCGCAGTTGTTGCAAGGACCCGCAGACAGCGAGAAAGAAAAGGGGTTGAGGGAGGCGATCGCATTACAAGGAAACTCGAATTGTGGGGAAGATTTTGCCATCGCGATCGCCGAAAAAGTCGCGAAGTTACGATTTTGTCGCGAGGTAGTTTCCCCGATCGCCCCTCAAGTGAATCAAGCGATCGCAGCCACGTTAAAGCAGTTTTCTACCGTGGAAAAAGTCGCCATTTTAGACCGGAATGGCAAGTGTTTGGGGAGGGGAGATAATTCTTGTTTGCAACAAGTTCAACCCCCGAATAAATTAACCCTAACCGGACTGGGGGGAGTCGACATTGGCATGACGATTGCAGAAGCAAGCAAAAAGACGGGAATTCAATTTAATAATGAGTCCAGTGGCGGCGAAGAATATGGATGTTTTTATTATCAAGCGCGAAAAGAACCGCAAGGGGTTGATTATATGGTGACCGAGGGAAAAATTTCTCGCATTGACATTCATACCAAACAGATTACCACCTTAAGCGGTGCAAAAATCGGCGATACAGAAGAGCGAATTAAGGCACTCTATCCGGGTAAAATTGAGGAAGAACCCCATAAATACCTGCCCGAGGGGAAATATTTATTCTTTATGCCCAAAGACGCCGCCTATCAAAATTATCGCGTTATTTTCGAGACCAATGAAAAAGGCATTGTCATCACCATGAGAAGTGGAAAACTCCCGGAAGTGGCTTGGGTAGAAGGTTGCGCGTAAATGGGGAATATCAATGCAAAATTGGGAATTCAGAGTCCGTATATTATTTTTCTGCTATGACTAACATTTCAAAGTCTTCAGTGGTTAACTTATCATTGCGACTGAAAGCACCAAGTTTTGCACCAAACATATCTATCGTTTTAAAATTCAATGATTTTAAAAGCCAAGTTATCTCGGGTGGAACATAGTATCTTTCGTTACAACTCAGAGATTTTTTAGTCCCAGAGTCATCAACAACTTCTATGATATGGCGATCGCGGAATGTCATCAAATCAAAAGTATTATCCTTGTATGTAGCACTCCCTTCCTTTGTTGTTGCTGCTGCCATAAAGTCTTTGACAGAATGGAATAGAGGGAATAGTCCATTTAACGTTGTGAATATCAATTTTCCCTTTGATTTTAAAGCACTGGCAGCATTTTGAAGAATTTGAAAATTCATCTCATCTGTTTCCATTAATGAGAACCCCCCCTCACACAACATGATGACCAAATCATAAGTATTGAAAGCATAAGGCGTTCTGGCATCATGCTTTTGAAAATCGATTTTAAGGGATTGTGCAGAGGCTTTCTCTTTTGCTCGTTGTAATTGTGCTTCAGATAGATCGATGCCGGTAACCGAATACCCTCTTTTCGATAATTCTATTGAATGCCTACCCGTTCCACATCCAACATCAAGTATTTTTATCGTTTTGTCATAATTGATTTCTTTTTCTATAAAATCGCATTCTCCGATTGTGCCTTGGGTGAATTCTTCGTTGTCATAACTTTTAGCATAGTTTTTGAATAATTCTTCGTACCATTGTTTCATTTTCTTATCCTTATATTTTCATGCTAACTCCATCATTATACCCGACATGCCGCAGGTGGGAAAGGGAGAAGGTTGTCTTAGCGATCGCGATGGAAGAATATTGCTCATGATGCGATCGCTAACATGGTGGGAAAGGGAGAAGGTTGTCTTAGCGATCGCGATACTCGTGTTCTAATATCGACAGGATATACAAGGACTCAAAGCCATTGTCCCCTTTATAACTTTCTCGTAACTTTCCTTCGAGGATAAATCCTTCACTTTCGTATAAAGATTTGGCTCGGTGGTTAAAATCTTTGACATCCAACCAGAAACGATGAGCCTTATACTCTTCAAATGCTAGTTTTTTCAGCAATTGTAATGCTTCTCGTCCGTATCCTTTCCCCTTGTGTGCGATCGCGATGCGCCGCAATAACAAACATTGATGGGGATCCCGCAACCCTTCTAGAATGAAATACCCCAGTAAATCCCGATCCGCGATCGCTTCAATAATGCCGTGAAATATGTCAGAATTAGCAATAGTGGCTTGATGTTGTTCTCGACTCCATTGTTTGATATAGGGGCGATTTTCGAGATCGTTTTCCACCCTTAACACGAAGTCTAAATCGTCCCCTCGCGTTTCTCGCAACTTAATTCTCATTCTACCTCCCGTGACCTTGGCTCCAATTACCATTATCGATCATCCCCTCGTTCAACACAAATTGACGTTAATGCGTCAAGTGAAAACGAGTACGGCAAAATTTCGCCAACTCTTAAAAGAAATTGGCATGTTATTGGCCTATGAAGTCACCCGAGATTTGCCCCTAAAATATGAAGAAATTCAAACTCCTCTTGCCAAAATGCAAGCACCTATGCTTGCCTCCGATAAAAAGTTAGCGATCGTTTCCATTTTACGGGCAGGACAGGGACTTTTAGATGGGATGTTGGAATTAATGCCCTCGGCCCGAGTCGGTCATATTGGCTTATATCGCGATCCCAGCACCCATCTTGCCGTTGAATATTATTTTAAACTCCCTCACGATATCGAACACCGAGATATTTTAATTGTCGATCCCATGATTGCCACGGGAAACTCTGCGGTTGCAGCACTCGATCGCGTTAAAGAATATCATCCCCAATCTCTGAAATTAATCTGTTTGGTCGCTGCACCGGAAGGATTGGCACATTTTCAACAAGAACATCCCGATATTCCCATTTATACCGCCGCGATTGACGATCGCCTCGACGATCGCGCTTATATTTTACCGGGTTTGGGGGATGTGGGCGATCGACTTTACGGCACGAAGTAAATTAATATAGCAATTTGTTAATATTTGAAGGACGAGAATGCTTGCCTTCATTGTGACCATAGAAGCCCGAGTTCACAATTCCCTCTTGACTTTTTTACGCGGCCGGGGTAAACCCTACTGGCAGCATCATTTAACCATGGCGCGGTTGGTGGCGCGATCGCTGCGGTTGGGGCGATCGCTTCTCCTGCAAACGGGATGCACCCCAGAAACCTATTGTTTCAGCTATCTCAGTTCGGTCTTATTGTGGGACAATGCAGTTATTCTGGTCGCTCCCCCCATTCTGCAACAGAAATTATTGCGAGACTGTATTCCCCAACTTTTACAAGGGTTAGACGTTGACAAAGAGATCCTAATTGGCGATCGCTTTCCCGCTTCCCCTTTCAAAGGACTCCTATTAACCTCCCCGCAATCTTGGTTGCGCGATCGCCTCTACGCAGAAAACCGCTTTCCCGAGGGCATTCCCACCCTCATCGATCCCGCAGATGATTGGGAAGACTGGACGCGAGAGGAATTAACCGTACAAATTCGCCCCGAAGATTGGCAAGAATTAATGAAGCGCTGTCCCGATCGCCAACGTCTCATTCGCCAAACTCGCGATCGCCTCGCCGAAACTTTCTCACAAAGACCTCAAAATCCTCACAATTGCTATGCGATCGCCCCTAAAGAGGAGGAATTATTGGCGACTTTATTTGCAGAGATACCGAGCGATCGCATCTCTGCAAAATGGCACAAGTTTGCTCGCTCTTGGCAAGGGGAAGACCAATTAAGGTGGATCTCTGCAACCAAAACCCCCGGGCAATTTTCCTTAAACATTGCACCCATCGAAGTCGCAACCTCCCTCGAGAACGTATGGCAAAAACAGCCGATCGTCCTGATGGGGGGATTTCTCGACTGTCCGGGAAATGCTCCCATTTATCGACAGCAATTGGGGTTGGGGGACTTAACTGGCGTGCAGTTTTCCCCCCATCGCCAAAGCGAGTGCATTCAGCTCTATTTACCCGATCGCTTGCCTCTCCCCAATACCAAAGAATTTCAAAGCGTCCTTTTGCAGCAGGTTACGCGCTTGTGTCGGGGGGGAATGCTCGGGCAGCGATACCAGCATCGCCACCAACCGGAATGGATCTCTGCACAGAAACGTCCCGCGATCGTCCTCGTGGAAGATACTCCCTTAAGAATGCAAGTCGGGGCAACTTTAGCGGCAGAATTCGGCTCCGGGGTGCGCGTGGAGCAAACCGATCTCCCCGAAGCTGGGATTTTAGTGAGCGGTTGGGAATTTTGGCGATCGCGTCAGGATATTTTACCCACCCCTCAACTTCTCGTCATTGCAACTTTACCCTTTCCCTCTACGGAAAATCCTCTCGTTGCCGCTCGGGTCAACCATTACAAAAATCGCCGTCAAGATTGGTTTCGCAACTATCTGTTACCCGTTGCCTTGCGAGAATTACAGCGTGCGGTCTTCCCTTTACGAGACTCTCAAGGCGTTGTAGCTTTGTTAGATAATCGCGTCAATCATCGCAGTTACGGTAAGACCATTTTAGCCGCTTTAGAACCTTTAGCCAGAATCAATTATATTGACTGGTAGGGTTAGGAGAGAGGGAGAGCGATCGCGAATTTTGTCCCTTTCCCCACCTCCGATTCCAGCCAAATTTGTCCCCCGTGTTTTTCTTCGATAATTTCCCGCGCGATGGACAATCCCAAACCCGTCCCTTTTCCAACTTCTTTGGTGGTAAATAAATGCTCGAAAACTTTACTTTTAACCTCCTCAGACATCCCCATGCCATTATCTTCAATCCAGACGATCGCTTTATCTTTCGCTGCTCCCATTTCCGTTTTTATAATAATTTTTTGGGGTTGGCAATGAGAAGGATTTTGTAAGGCTTCATCCAGAGAATCGATCGCGTTGGATAAAAGATTCATAAATACTTGATTGATTTTACCCGGAAAACATTCAATTTCCGGCAATTCGCCATATTCTTTAATCACTTCGATCGCCGGATGCTCTCCATTATCCTTAAGGCGATGTTTCAAAATTAACAGCGTGCTATCAATGCCTTCATGAATGTTGAAGCTGACCTTGCGATCGCTATCTCCCCGGGAAAACGTGCGTAAAGAATTGCTAATATTGCGAATGCGCTCGGCTCCCGTTTTCATCGAGGCGATAGTCTTGGGAAGATCTTCGATCAAAAAATCCAGATCGATCTCTTCAATACATTCTTGAATTTCTGAATTGGGAGCGCCAACTTGCTCCTGATAGAGATTCACTAACTCCAGCAAATCTCGAACGTATTCTAAAGCACAATCGATATTGCCATCAATGAAGACAACAGGATTATTGATTTCGTGAGCGATTCCAGCCACGAGTTGGCCTAAAGTTGCCATTTTTTCGCTTTGCACTAATTGCAATTGTGTTTTTTGCAACTGCTCTAAATGCGCTTGTAATTCTTGATTGGCAACGGCTAATTCCTTGTTCGCAATTTCTAATTGCTCGACTGTATTTTCTAAAATTATATTTTGTTTCCGAATTTGTCGATCTTGATCTTCGGTTTTGTCTTGTAATCGTTTCTGAAGTCGAGATAAAGTCATATGAGTTTTGACGCGAGCCAAAACTTCTTCGGCTTGAAAGGGTTTGGTAATATAATCAATTCCTCCGACTTCAAAAGCTTTGACCTTATCAAATACATCATCAAGGGCACTAATAAAAATAACGGGGATATCTCGCGTGCGATCGTCTGCTTTCAACTGCTGGCAAACCTCATAACCATTCATATCGGGCATTTGAATGTCAAGTAAAATGAGATCGGGATAGTCGTCGAGGTGAAGGCCTTGTAGGGCTAATTTTCCGCTCGGCATGGGACAAACTTGATAGCCTCGTTCTAATAACAAACCCATTAATAGCTGTAAATTCGCAGGAATGTCATCGATAATTAAAAGATTACCTTGTTCTGAGGGAATAGGAGTAGCATTCATGGTCTTTTCATTTGAGTTCGTTGAAGTTAATCGTCTGGATGAATCAAATGGGTGCATCTCAGTGTTATCAAAAGCCGATTGGTAATTTTGAGATGCACTCAAATTAGATTAAGTCTCGCTCAACCAACTTAAAATCTTCTCATATTCAAAGCGATCGCAGTATGTTTGCAGAGCTGTCGCGAGAGCATCATCCTTTTGGCGAATGCTGGCGATCGCTTGGGAAATTCTGGCTAACTTCCCGGTCGTTACAGCAAGTTTGAGCTGTTCTTTCAATTCTGGCGAGAGAGCGCTGACTTTTTCTCGCATGGATTCTTCCGTTTCTTCCTCTCCTGTCGATTGACTCTCGATCTCTTCATACACGTAGCGCACGCCTAAATACTCTTCCATCGTTTTGAAGATATCTTCCTCTCGAAACGGTTTTCGTAGGAAATCATCGCATCCTGCTGAAAGGACGACTGCTTTTTCTTCTTCCAAGACGCTCGCAGTTAGAGCAATAATGGCCGTAGCGTGCCCTTGGGTTGTTGCTTTTATCTTTTGCGTGGCTTCATAGCCATCCATCACTGGCATCCGCATATCCATCCAGATTAAATGAGGTTGCCAATTCTCCGAGATTTCTACCGCTTCTCGTCCATTTTCGGCTTCTTTGAGTTCAAATCCGAAGGGAGAAAGCAGTTTGATTAATAATTTGCGATTGAGGGGTTTATCGTCCACAATGAGAATGCGATATCTCGGTTGGTTGGGTTCGAGGGCAATGACGCGACGTTTGGAGGTTTTGCTTTCCAGATCGTTTTCCCGCACGATCTTGGCTTCGATGACAAAGGAAAAGGTCGTGCCTTTGTTGATTTGAGAAGTGACTCGAATATCTCCTCCCATTAATCGGACGAATTTACGAGAAATAAGCAATCCCAACCCCGTTCCCTCTTGCGCTTGTTTTCCCGTTTCGGTTTGGGTAAATGCTTCAAAGAGCTTATCGAGTTCTTCCGGGGCAATCCCCGCCCCCGTATCTTCCACCTCAAAAATAATTTTTGTTATGGGTTGTTGGTTATTGGTTATTGGTTGTTGGTTATTGGTTATTGGTTGTTGGCTCGTTTTCTCATTGATAATTGATAATTGATAATTGTTCATTGATTGGACTCGTACCGAGACACCCCCTTCCGAGGTAAATTTAATGGCGTTATTAATGAGGTTAATTAAAACCTGACGCAGTTTGACTTCATCGGTGCAAATATATTGGGGAACATCGTCAGTTCGTTCGACCAAAAGTTGCAGGCCCTTGGCATCCGCTTTGAGATGGAACATATCTTCAATATCCCCGAGCAGGCGATGCAGATCGAAGTTTTTCTCATTGAAAGTCAATCGTCCGGCTTCAATTTTCGAGAGGTCGAGGATGTTATTAATTAAAGTGAGAAGGTGTTCGCCACTGCGACTGATAATCCCCACATTTTCTTGATGGTCTTGGGGGAGCGTGTGGGAACGGGCCATAATTTGCGTGAAGCCGAGAATGGCATTGAGAGGATTTCTCAACTCGTGGCTCATATTGGCAATAAACGCACTTTTGGCTTGGTTGGCGACTTCGGCTTTGTCTTTCGCGATTTCCAGTGCGGCGGTGCGCTCTCGGACTCGTTGTTCTAAGTCTTCCACCAATGTTTTTAATTGGCTGGCCATTTGGTTAAAAGTCCGTGCCAAGATACCCACTTCATTCTCGCTCGTGACAGGGGCAGTTTGGCTTAAATCTCCGGCGGCGAGAGCTTCGGCAGCTCGACCGATCGCGGCGATGGGGCGCACGATTTGCCGAGAGAGCAAATAGACCCCGACTAACAAGACAGCCACGGACAGCAAGCCAATCAGCACGATATTGCGAGCCAGTTGCCTGGCTGGGGCAAAGGCTTCTTCTTGAGAGATCTCTGCAAACAAGGCTAATTCTTGGTCGGGAAGCCAACGGTAAACGCCCACCACGGGAACGCCAGCATAATTCTCGTAGAGTCCGAAACTATCTTTTCCTTCAATGGCGCGATCGATTCCCTCACTGCTAATGTCGGTGTCAGTGTCGGCTTGCCCTTGTTTGGAGATAAAAAGAGGGCCCTTTTTGCTGTTGGCGACCAAATATGTTTCTGCGGTTTCTCCCAAACCCTTATTGTTGCGAATCAGAGTATCGATATCTTCCAAACGCAGATCCACGGCGATCGCGCCCATTTGCTCTTCTTCTGCATCAAAAATCGGCGTGGCAAAGGTAATCGTGGCTTTGTCGGTCTTGGTAGAAATATAGAAAATGGGAACGATCGCCTCGGCAGTATCGAAGGTAAAAAAGGTGGCTGGGGAGGCATTGGGTCGATATCGTCCTTTCGTTTCTGGGGTTTGGGAATCAAAAATAACATAACTCCCTCTCGTCGTGACCCGGATATTCTGCATATTTGTCTTGATCCCCGTCCAGCGATCGAGAGATTGGGCCAGCGATCGCTCGGCTGCTTGATGAGTGGGATCCGAGTCCTCTGTCGTCAGCAAAACCGCCACGGCGTCTCGGACGGGAGGGTGTTGGCTGGTGAGGAGAACATCTTGAATCTGATTGTCTACCCATTCATCGAGTTGGGCGCTTTTTAAGGCCGCGGCCAGCGTCAGGCGATTGACAACATCTCGGGTCAGAGCCTGTCGAGCCTGATTATAAGCAGCAAGGGCAACAACGCCCACGGTGACGGCAGACAAGAGGGAAAAATAGCTGGTGAGTTGAACTAAAAGACTTTTTCGCAGGAGTAATGCCATGATGAGTTCTCCTATTGCTGATATTGGTCGATAATTTCTTTCATGCGAGCGATCGCTTCATCGGCGGCTTCTTCTGGAGAAATCTCCCCTTGGAGAACTTTTCTTAAAGCCTTCGTGAAGACTTTTTGCCCCCGAATTTCCCCATAAGCTGGATTCACGCTCGGGGGCATGGGTTGAGTGTCTCGAGCGGACAGGAGGCGAACCGCTTCTAAATGGGGGTCATCGGGGTTTTGCCAAAAGGAAGTCTCTAACAGTTCCGGTAGCACGGGAATAAAACGGCCTTCGAGCTTTTCGTTCCATTGTTGGAGATTTTCCGGTTGAAAGAGAAAAGAAAGGAACTGTTTGGCGATTTCGGGGTTGTTGGCATTGGCGGGAACGAGAACGGATTGCCGGGAGACGATGATGGTAAAAGGACTCCCATCCATTGTATTCGGCCACTGGGAGAGGGTGACGATTTCATTAACGTAGCGGTTTTTCTCCTTTTGGGTGTAAGGTGTATCCGGTAGTCTCTGGGTTGTTGGAATCGAGAGACTCGGATTCATCACTAACAAACACTGGCGATCGAGAAAGGCGCGATTGTTACCGAACCCTTGCCAGTCGATCGCGTCTGACGGAATAAATCCCTCTCGATATAACTGCGCTAAGTGGGAGATCGTCTTAATCAAGCCCTGACGATTTTGGGGGCGATCGAGGATTAAGTTGCCCTCGTCATCAAAGATTTCGACGTTATAACCGTGCAGAAAAACGAAAAATGTTGCCTCTCCATCAGCGCCATTGGTGGAGACCGAGAGACAAAAACTGTTAATCTCTTTTTCTCCCAACTGGTGCAGTCGATCGCGAGCCGCTTGCCAAAATGTCCAAAATCCCTGCCAATCTTGAGGAATGTCACTCGCCTCGAGTCCGAGGCGATCGAGATAAGGCTGCCAATAGTGGAGGTTGTACATTGTCATCCCGATGGGAATGGCATAAAAACTGCGCTGACCCGTTGTCCGGTTGGGATAGTATGCCGCCTCGAGCATACCGGGGTTTAATGACGCTTTGATGGGTTCCACGACATCGGAGAGATCGGCTAATTTTCCGTTCCAAGCTAACTCAGGACTCTTTAAAAGCACGGGCCCGGCAACATCAGGAGGATTTCCCTGTTCGATCGCGGTCACCACTTGGTCGTCTATGGGGTTGGGTCTTAATTGCAGCGTGGTTTTAATTCCAGACGTTTTTTCCCACTTGCGGACTAATTGAGCGATCGTTTCGTTGGCTGCACTGGTGGACAGTCCTTGCGACCACCAAACGATCAGTGTATCTTCTGCATTCGTCTCGGTGTTCTCCTCAGCATCGATCGCGGTAGAATCGTTTTGAGATTGAAGGGGGGGAGGACTGGCACAATTCACCAGTCCGACGGATGAACTCAAAAGCAATAAAGTAACCAGAAAAGCTCTAATTTTCATAAAAATTTCTCTTAAGAGATTTCTGTTTTAAGGGTACTGGGAAACTGTGAAAATCTTGTGAAGGCCCGACTGTAAAGCGATTTGTAATTTTACTGAAAATAGGGTAACGTCAGTTCGGGTTAAGGCTATTTTTCGACCCATTTTACAAGAAAATGCGGGTTACAACCAACGATAGAATCAGAGTTTCCGCTTATCCCGAACTCGGGTTAGGGTAGATTTTCGGTAAAGTTTTCTAACATTGAAAGCGATCGCAACATTCTGTAATTTCTCTGAGGGAAAAAATATCGGGGAATTGCTGCGATCGCTGGCAAAATTCTCTCTAACGTGCCTGTAATTCTCGCAATTTTTCCGGTTTCACGGCACCTTTTTCCGTAATAATCGCCTCGATTAATTCTGCGGGGGTGACATCAAAAGCGGGATTGTAAAAATCAACGCCCTCGGGACAAAGCCGAGTTTCTCCCACTTGATAAATCTCTTGGGAATCCCGTTCTTCGATGGGAATTTCCGCCCCGGTTTCTAACTTAAAATCTACAGTAGATAAAGGTGCTGCAACAAAGAAGGGAATTTTATGTGCTTTGGCAATAACTGCCAGTCCGTAAGTGCCGATTTTATTGGCGGCATCGCCATTGGCAGCAATGCGATCGGCGCCCACGACGACGGCATGAATTAACCCCTGTTTCATGCAATGAGCCGCCATATTATCGGCAATCACCGTCACGGGAATGCCTTCTCGCACGCATTCCCAAGAGGTTAATTTTCCTCCTTGCAAGCGAGGGCGAGTTTCGTCGGCATACACGCGGGTGAGGCGATTTTCTCGCCACGCCGATCGAACCACACCTAAAGCTGTTCCATAACCAGCCGTGGCTAAAGCGCCCGCATTACAATGAGTAAGAAGAGTGAGTTTTTATGGCGTTTCCGGAAGAACCGTCAAACCCTTATCGCCAATGGCTTGACAGGTTTGCAGGTCTTCGGTTTGAATGGCTTTGGCAGTTTGCAACAAGGCGGTTTTAATCTCTTCAACGCTGCCGGAAGTGTTTTGCGCCGTTTGCAACTGACGGGCGATCGCCCAAAATAAATTAACGGCAGTGGGGCGAGTTTGGCGCAGTTTTTGGGCAACTTCTTCTAATTCGGCAAGGAAAGTCTCGCGATCGCGACTCTGTATTTCCCTCGCCCCCAAATACATCCCATAACCTGCTGCAACCCCGATCGCCGGGGCACCCCGCACGATCATGGTTTTAATGGCGGTTGCCATCGTGGCGCTGTCGGCGATTGCCACGGTGGTATATTCTTGAGGGAGACGGGTTTGGTCGATGAGAATGGCGCGATCGCCTTCCCAAATCACGGGATAGATTTCTGTGAAACTCATAGGAATAAGGGGATAGATTTGCCCCTAGGGTACGGTGAAGGAGCGATCGCGAGCAAGAGCGATCGAGAGCACAAAGAGTTCTAGTTCATCTTAATGTCCTAATGTATTTGTGTAGTGCTATAACGGTAAATATTGCTGTAAAGGCTGGGAATATCTTGAAGGAGAATTACGATGGTGGACTCTTTAGATTACAACAAGCAGAGCTTTAGCTTGACTTATCTGGATCGCTTCAACATTGAGAACTCAGCAGAGGGCTTGAGGGAACCATCGGGACTGGCATTGTCCCGTGGAAAAAATGCACTATGGACGATCGGCGACGATACCAAAAAAATCTTCAAATTGGGACTCAAAGGAAGCTTAAAAAAGAACAAGTCTTTCAAAATTCCAGACAAGGGACTGGAAGGCATTGTTCTCGATCCCTCTGGCGAATTCTTACTAGTGGTCAAAGAAGAGAACAACGAGATCGTCAAAATAGAGATAGATACGCAAGAGGTGTCTGACAGGCAACGCCTTGACGCAATGGCGGGTTATGAAACAGTTGCACATTATTTTACCGGTGGCGGTGCAAACAAGGGACTTGAGGGTATAACTTGGAATCAAGCCACAGGAACAATTTTTGTGATGAAAGAAGGATTTCCGGGCTTGCTTGTAGAAGTGTTACCCGACTTGAAGACGATTCGAGGTCACCAGTTGCTGAACCATGAAAACGGATTTTGCGATACCGAGGTGGGTGCTGAAGATATCGATTTCTCAGACATATGCTACGATAGCAGTCGCGATCGCTTTTGGATTATTAGTGACAAGGCTAAGAGATTATTTTTGTATGACTGGAACAAGAATAAAGTCTTGCAGAGTTCAAAGCTTGGCTATGGGAAAAATGGCAAGTATCGGGAAATTGAAAAGGCAGAAGGAATTACCATCGATCCAGAGGCAAATCGCCTCTATGTGGTCAGCGACGAAGAAACACGACTTTATGTCTTTGACATCCGTGCCTAATTCCCCAGTCTGGCTAGGGTCTCGCATCCCAAAACCCCCCGACTTATAAACAGTACGGGGGGTTCGTTAACAGGTCGATAATATGGTCAGAAAACTTCTGCTAGCATGGGCGGGATGTGGGAAAATATCAAAGATAGATATCTAAATAAGCGGCTTCTCCTTGCAAAGTTTTCATCAATTGCTTGTCACCCGAAGAGCAGGCAGTTTCCATGCGCCGTTGTAAGTTTTTCTGCAAGTTCTCCTGATGTTGGGTGGTGGCCTTGTTGAGAATTTGTCGGCGATTGTTATTTCTCATGACTTTCTTCTCTGACTGAGTTTGATTATTCGTTGCAATTAGTATCGGGGTTTTGACAGAAAATGACATCGATCGATATCTACCTGCAACGGCGATCGAGATTGATTGGAGAAGCGATCGAACTCATTGACATCCTCTACCGCCCAATTAAAAATGATGGCGGTAGAACCCTCAGTAGGAGTCTTGATTCAATCTACAATTTGAATGAATCCCATTCTGATGCGATCGTAAATAGTCCGCACGCGATCGCTTTGTTCGCGAGTCAGGGAAGAATCATGCAAGAGGGCATTTTGCAAGATCTGGCGATCGTGCAGGGTAATCTTGCGGGTCGCGAAAATTTTTTCGATACTGGTTTGTAAGGTCATAACAGTAGTGCTTTGGGAATCAGGTAACTCTGAAGGCTCAAACATGAATTTGGTGGGGTCGCGAAGGACACCCGTCGGAGTTTGTACGCTATCACTATGGCTTATTCTCTCGCCAGTGTAAATACAGAAAAAGTGATAAAAATTGATAAATCGGTAATGGGTAATGGGTAATCGGTAATGGGTAATCGGTAATGGGTAATCGGTAATCGGTAATCGGTAAGGAGTGGGACTGAAAGATTGTCATCTGTGTAAAGAAGTGTAAATAAGCTGAATTCCTTCTGTTCCCCGTTCCCTGTTCCCTCCTTCACACCATTAACTTTAGTATTGTCCGACTACTTAATCGGGAATTCTTCATTCTTCATCTTTCCTCCTTTCACGAAAATAGTCTCGATATAAGTCGCAGCTTACCGTAACTTCATTGCCGTTTAAATGAACTAAACCCATGCTGTGTAATTTGAAGGCATCGACTTGATCTAAAGCGATAGGAAGATAAGAATCGATCGCTTGTTGGAAAGCTTCAAATAAGAGCGGATTCTGTTGAAAATACCAGAGGCATCGATGGAGATAGTCGCGATAAATTCCCGTGTCCGTCGGGGCAGTTTCGAGTAATTCTTCAAACGTGACCTCTCCTCGTGCCAAACGATATAAGGATAAACGGATTAAATAAGGATGACCGGCTAACAAACGCATTAAGTGTGCAATTTGTTTCGTGTCGAGTGCCAGTCCGTGACGTTGAGCGAGCTCTTGAACTTGTTCTGTGGTAAACGGTTGCAGTTCAACTCTAATCCCAATATTGAGAGGAGATTGATTGATATCTAAAGGAATATAAATTTCTGTAGAATGCACCATGACCAGACGCAGTTTTTGCCAGAGGGGATCGGCTTTTGTTTTTTCGTGCCAAAACCGCAAAAGACTGAGAAATTCCCGGGCGATTTCCAGATGTTCAATAATTTCGTTCACTTCATCAAATGCCAAAACAATCGGACTGTCAATGCGATCGAAAATATATCCTTGCAAATAAAGCGTGCAACTCATTTTACTGCCTAAATCTTCATCCCAAAACTCATCTAAGTTTGGTTTCAAACCCACTTGCACGCTGAGATTTGCACATAACCAACGCAATAGCCGATTGATATCCATTAGGGTTGAGGCTTCCGCTTGTTGAAAGTGCAACAATCCCGTTTTATAGCCCTGTTGGCTGGCTCTGGCGAGAATCCTCATCATCAGTGAGGTTTTGCCCATTTGTCGGGGGGCTTTGATGCGAATAAATGCGCCATCGCGGGTAATTTCTTGATAACACCTTTGTTCGTAAGGAACTCTTTCTACATAAAACGGAGAATCTAGAGGAACGCTTTCAAGAGGAAGTTCTAAATTTAGAGACAATTGAGAGGGTTGGGGGAAGGCGATCGCGGGGGAAGGGGAGGAAAGAGCTGCGATCGCGGTAGTCGTTTCCACCTTCAGGGGTGCTTCCGCGGCCATATTCCGCTCGACCACCGATTGTAGATTGGTTTTGGTGACTTTTTCCCCGAAGGCTTGGGACAGCAGTCGCCATAATTTGGGGGCGACCCCCTGTTTGATGTAATTGGCAGAATAACCGTATTCTCCCGCGATACTGTCGTAGGTTTTCTTGGTTCTTTGCCATGATTCGCGCAAGATAATCCGTTGGAGATCGTTGAGATGTTCCTCTGTTGTAGAATAAACTGATGACTCAACAAATTTTAAAACTTCTTCAATATTTTTCATGACAAGAGAACGAGAAAGACAAGGCTTTGGAGATGCCCATCGGCGATGGGACATCGAGCGATCGGCCATCTGCGATTGTAAACCATCGCCTGATGGGAAAACGAGATTGTTTTTTGAACTTCTTCTTAAATTGTACTAAAATTATGAGACTCCTTAGAAATAGCCTAGAGAAAACACAATAATTTTAAATGAAGTACAAAGATCGGGTTAAAAACAAATTTAAAGTTAGGCTGCAGCGCTTTTTGGGATTGTTGGCGATTTTACTACTGGCGGTATTTTGGTTGATTTTGGGGGCTCGCCCCGCTCTCGCACAAGACAATAAAGTTAACTATACCCTCACAGAATTACACTATCAAGATTTCTCTGGAAAAGATCTGTCGGGAACGAGTTTTGCGGGGGCAGATTTGCGAGGTTGTAATTTTAGTCATGCTAATTTACAAGGGACAATTTTGACCAAAGCCGCTTTTTTTAGGGCGGATTTATCAGGAGCCAATTTGAGCGGCGCATTAATGGATCGGGTCATTTTAGATTCTGCTAATTTAAGCAATGCGATTTTACGCGATGTTATCGCCACGAGTACCCGCTTTTTTGATGCCGAGATTACAGGAGCGGATTTTTCTGGGGCGATTTTAGACCCGTATCAAATCCGCTTGATGTGCGATCGCGCTGAGGGCGTTAATCCCGTCACGGGAGTGGCGACTCGAGAAAGTTTATTTTGTGAGTAAACACCCAAAAAAACGAGCTTCTCGCTATCCTGCATTGGGTATTATTCGAGATCGTTTTTCTTTTATTTGTGAATCAAGACCTCGTGAAAGGACTCGATTTCCGGGACATCCGACCAAGATGCAGTCCCCGATCGCCGCACGTGAACCCCCTGCAACCCGATTGCGCGGGCGGCTGTTAATTCTGCCGGAACATCGGAAAAAAATACAATTTTACTGGCAGGAATGCCTAAAACTTCAACGATTTTTTGGTAACTGTCCGCTTCTTTTTTACTCCCCGTCGTTAAATCGAAATAATGAGAAAAGAGTGGGGTGAGATCCCCCTCGATCGTGTGGCTGAAAAACAGTTTTTGCGTCCCGATCGACCCGGAAGAATAAATCCCGAGCTGTAGCCCCGATCGCTGCCATGCTTCTAATTTCGGCTTAACATCCGGGTAAAGGTGCGAATGAAAGGCACCGGTTGCAAACCCCTCTTGCCAAATCGCCCCTTGAATCGATTTTAAGGCCGGATGTTTGCGATCGCTGTCGATCCAAGCCATTAAGGTCTCGATCGCCCCGTTTACATCAATTTCTCGCCCTGTTTCGGCTTTAACCGTCTGCTTGGTTAACGCGATCGCCTCCTCGACCGTCTCTAACGTTTCTTGGTCTAAAATAAACGGTTGGAGTCGTTCCCGGGAATAGGGAAACATGACCTGATGGACGAATTGAATATCGGACGTGGTTCCCTCAATATCCAACAAGATATATTGTACCCCCCTCAGCGTTACAGTCATGCCAGTCTTAACTCCCATAAACGACATTCAAACAAAAATTCCCAAGTTTCAACATAACGTTTTGCCGCTTGAATGCTGTCTCCCCAAGTATATAACCCGTGACCGGCGATCGCAAAGCCAAATAACTCGTCGCGATCGGCTAAATAGCGGGTCAAATTCTCGGAAAATTCCACCATATTTTGGGAATTGGGAAACACCGGCAGAGTCACTTGGCTTTCATGGGTGTCAATGCCGGCAAACGCTTTTTGAATTTCGTAACCTTCAAAGGCGATCTCGCTAGACTCGGTAAAATTGGCCCGCGATCGCCCATACTTTTTCGATAATACCGTCGAGGCAGGGGAATGGGTATGGAGAACGCAATTAACGGGTTTCCAATTATAAATGCTCAGATGAATTAACGTTTCTGCTGAAGGTTTTGCACCTTCCGGTGCGATGGTTTTTCCAGCCTCATCAAC
>JBFRWJ010000186.1:0-9952 GCA_051439525.1 Spirulina sp.
CTCTGATTCAGGCACGCTATCCGTTGGAGAAGGGAATCGAAGCGATCGATCTGGCTCGACAACGGGGGGTTTTGAAGGTGTTATTGGAGATGAGTTAGAATTAGAGAGTCTACTCAGTAGTTCGTCAGAGTTTTTTGCGATCGTTCAAGTCTTAAACGTTAATGTATTTAGAAACAATTCAAACAAAATTTGCCATATGCGTTAATCATAGTCATTGTGACGACTTAACAATTATGAGGATTTATCCAACCTGGCGCGATCGCTCGGCAGAAAAGGATAATTATCTTCGGATCGTTGATGATTCTGGAGAAGATTATTTATATCCAGAAAGTTATTTTATTTTGGTTGAATTTCCTCAAATTGTCGAAGAACAATTGTTAGCTTTAGATCGCAAGAACAATAGCTAAGATTTTACAGCCATTTTAAGACTTTGCCAAACTCGAATGGTTTTATTCGCACTACTGCTAATTAAAATTTTTCCGTTGGGATGAAAAGCAAGGGATAAAATATCAGCAGAATCTTCTTTAAGGGTGACAATTTTTTCACCCGTTTTCACTTGCCAGAGAATAATAATACCATTCCAACTGCCACTGGCAAGAATTTTCCCGTTGGGACTGAAGGCAAGAGAAGAAATGCGATCGCCATGACCGGATAAAATCAAAGGCTCATCTTTCGTTGCTAGCGGCCAAAGTCTTAGGGTACAATCATATCCTCCCGTTGCCAAGAGTTTGCCATCCGGACTAAACGCAACCGTTAAAATCGCAGAATTCATCTTGAGCGATCGCACTAATTTTCCCGTTTGAATCTGTCGCAAACGCACATTATGTTCGAGTCCTCCACTGGCAAAAGTTTTCCCATTCGGACTCAGAGCAAGAGTATGAATTTTTGCACCATATCCTTTCAATGTATTGAGTTCTTTTCCCGTTTGAATTGCCCAAAGTTTAACCGTTTTATCCCAACTTCCACTCGCGACGAGCTGACCGTTACGGCTAAATGTAACGCAAGAAACGACATCGGAATGACCGGAAAACAGTCCTCCAAAGGTGCGAATGATATGACCTGTTTTGAGATTCCAAAGTTTAATCGTTTTATCGCTGCTAGCACTCGCAATAATGTCGCCATTCGGACTAATTGCCAGATCGTTAACTGCCCCAGAATGTCCTTTTAAAGTTTTGATGAGTTGGTTCGATCGCATTGTCCAGAGTTTAATCGTTTTATCGCTGCTAGCACTGGCAAAAAATTTTCCTTTTGGGTCAATCGCGATCGCATTCACTTTTCCGCGATGTTGTTTGATCGTATTAGTCTGTTGCCAAATGGGTTTGCTAGGAGGAGCGGGATCGGGAATTGGCGACTCGGGACTCGCAGTTTTGGGAGGAGATTGGGGAGAAGGAGGCTCTGTTTTTGGTGATTTTCTCGTCAATTCAGCAATTTTTTCAAAATCCGATTTTGCCCGATTTGTATACCCTAATTTTTCATTGAGAAATGCACGATATTGATAGGCTTTGAGATAATCGGGTTGGAGTCGAATTGCACGAGAAAAGTCAGCAAATGCGTCTTCATAAGCCTCGATCTCGGCATTTTCAACACCGCGATTGTAGTAAAATTCTGGATCGGTTGTTTGCGTTTTAATTCCTGTGGAATTGAGAGATTGTTTCCCCTCAGTTTGTTCCGTTCTTAAGCGTTCGTATGCCTCATTAATTTGTTTAAATTTTTCTGCGGCTTCCTCTTGATATTGAGGAGTATCGACAAAACGATCGGGATGCCAAATTTTTGCCAGTTTGCGATACGCCTGTTTAATCTCATCTAGGGATGCACCGGGTTTAAGTTCGAGGATTTCGTAATCGCGATCGAGATTACTCATGGAAAGTTGCACCTTAACTCGATCTAAGCATAACCGATGAGCAATCCCAAATTAACGGTAATTTTCTGGGAAACAATCCGCAACAAGGAGGTATATCTCGCCAAAATGTTAAGAAATGTAACGATCGCCCGCGCAAACCCCCCAACTTATCAATTTTTTTTGCTCTGCTGCATAAACCCCCAAACATCCCCCCAAAATAACAATATGAAGCTCCCACGCTCCCTTTGGGGAATGCCAAATTCATAATTCAACAACCTGATGATATGCGGACTTTCGCCGCTCGGGAGGATGCTAAATGTGAATGAACTTTTAAAACTCGTCCATCTTTTTTCCCGTTTTCCTCGGTTTGACGACACAGGAAAACGCAATCGCCTCATTTGGCGATCGCATTCCGCATTACACCGGAATATGTGGCGTTTTCTCGACAGTCAAAACAATCTTTCGGAAGATGGATGCGCGAGATATTTCTTACAACTTCTACAGAATGCGATCGCGCCAAAATATCCAGAGGATCTCGCTTATGCACGAAAGCACTTAACAGCTTACCTTTGCGTGACCAGCTATATCGTCGCCAAAAGATTGCATCAAGGATACCAAAAAATCGAATTTTTCCAACATCGCTATGACGAACGAGATTATTTACAAATGGCAATACAATATGCCAATAATCCCCAACAATTACTCGCTGGATTTGACTTTCAACGCCAACATAAAGATGGCAAGCTCTATTTTGTTAAAACCTTTGCCAAAGCGGTTCTAGAACGCAAAGTCAAAGACGAATTGTATAAATATAACAAAGAAAGTATCCTCGGGAAATATAAAGATTGGGGACTCCTGCGATACGATACCACGCGTAAAGAATTGAAAATTGCCTTACAGAGTCAGATTGAAGAAGCACAAATCGAACAATATCTTTTTGTCTGGAATTGTTTTAAAGAGATTTGTAAACCCAGTCAAAAACGCAGCGATCCCGCTTCCCCGCCGCCCAATTATCGAGAACTCAAAGATCTCGCTCGCCTTTACCAAAATTGTTACGCTCCCCCAGTCCCCGTTACGACACAACAGATCGAACAGATGCTGCAAGTTTGTATTACAGTGATGCAAAATCATCGCAATTTAAAACTTTATTATCCCGACGCAATGTTAACGCTGGAAAGCGATCGCGATCGCTGGGATGAGTTTTTTATTCATGCGAATGAATGGGGAGAAGGCGATCTTTTGAACTCTATCGCTCGCGCAGAAGAAAGGAAGGAAATTTCCACTCTCGTGCGGGCTTCTTGGGAGACACTCTCATCGGAAAACCAAACCATGTTATTCTCTAGCGATCGCGATCGTTTAGAATTGTACGAAAGCCGCCTTAATTCTCCGCAAACCATCCATTTGAGCCAATGGTTTCAAGATCGGTTTGAGATGGATTGGCAATCCTTAGAAAATATCGTAAAAAATGTTATTGAAACCGTAAATAATGCCAATTCAAAACCAGTTTATGCTTTCCGAACTAAAGAAACCAACAATCGCGCAGATATTCCAGCAATTGTCGATCTGTTAAAAACCAACGCGACTCAAACAATTCGCTGGCATGCAACCGATCTTTTAGGTGAAATGGCACAAGGAAATACTGACGCGATCGCAGCATTAATCGATATCATTCAACAGGAAACCGATCCAGATTTGCGTCGTCAAGCTGCTGTAACGTTAAAGAAGATCGATCCCCAGAATATTTTGGGAGGCATTCGACGAGCCAAACTCATCAATCTGGGGGTGCAATTTGAGAGCGATCCAGTCGTTTTAATTGTTACTCTGATCCCCGATCGCAATGACAAAGTACAGGTTCATTTCCGAATTAGTCCTCTGAATCTACAAGACGATTTACCAGCTAATCTATCTTTGGAAATCTTAGACGAAGCCGATCGAGTTTTCGATCGCGTTGTCTCGCGACAGTCCGACAATTTTATTCAATGCGGATTAAAATGCGATCGCGAGGATACATTTACTGTCCGAGTCACGTTAGGAGATCTCAGCGTCCAAGAACAATTTATAGTGTAGTTTTACAATATTGGTAAATTGCCTTAAATTTACGTTGCTGTTGATTGTGATCGACAATAGGAGCGGGATAGCCACAATATTGTAGCTCTAAAGGGGGGATTTTTCCGGTGACTAAATACTCGGAATCGAAAGTGCGTAATTCATCCACCCATTGGCGAATGTATTCCCCTTCCGGATCGAACTTTTTCGCCTGACTGGCAGGATTAAAAATTCGCAAGGGTTTCGGATCCATCCCACTCGAAGCACTCCACTGCCATCCTCCATTATTAGATGCTAAATCTCCATCGCATAACTTTTGCATAAAATACTTCTCTCCCCAACGCCAATCCACGATTAAATCTTTGGTTAAAAAACTAGCAACAATCATGCGACATCGATTGTGCATCCATCCGGTTTCATTGAGTTGGCGCATGGCAGCATCAACGATGGGATAACCCGTTTTTCCTTCACACCATGCTTGAAAATATTCTTCGTTATTTTCCCAAGGAAAATCTTGAAATATTTTGCGATATGCACCTTCTACCAGTTCGGGAAAAAAGTATAATGCGTGTTGATAAAATTCCCGCCAGACTAACTCTTGTTGATATTTTTGGATGCTTTTGCGAACCTCATCGCTGCGACAATTCTCGTCAGCAATTCTTGTGGTTTGCCAAAGGGTGCGAATCCCGATCGCGCCGAATTTTAATGCCGCACTCAATCGCGATGTTCCCTCAATTCTCGGAAAATCTCGCTGTTCGTTATACTCGTATAAAGCAGCCTTGCAAAATTCTATCAATCTCTCTTTTGCGGCTTTTTCTCCCGGTTCTAAGATAAAACCATTGTCCCAAACATACCCTAAATCTTTCGCCGTTGGTAACGCGATCGCGCCAGCTTCTCTGGCAGCGATTTCTTCTGCTTCTGTCAACCCCGATAATGCCTCTAAAGGTGGAAGCGGTTCTCGTTTTTCTTGTTGGTTGGACTTCTTCCAAAATGGCGTATAGACTGTATAAGGTTGGTTTGCTCCCGTTTTAATCGTACCGGGTTCGTGCAATAATTTATCCCAATAGGTTTCCACTTCGATGCCTCGAGACCCTAAAGATTCTTGCACCTTGCGATCGCGTTCTCGAGAATAGGGTTCGACATCCAAAGTCCAAAAGACTTTTTGACAACTTAAAGCCGTTGCCAATTGAGGAATGGCGCGATCGGGTTCGTCATATAAGATCAGAAGTTGACTGCCGAGTTGTTGATAACTCGCCTGTAATTCCTGCAAACAACCTATCATATACGCCATTCGCGGGGGAGCAATATCATCTCGTTTGAGGATATTCGGATCGAGGCAAAAAACGCCGACAATTTTACGACTCAATTCTCGCGCGGCACTCAATCCCAAATTATCCTCAACTCGCAAATCGCAGCGATGCCAAAATAAAATACACATTATCTACTAATAACCAACAACGAAATTTTTAATTTCCCTCAGACAAACTTTGTTGCATCCATCCCAAATAAAAATGATTGAGCAAATCTGTATTATCTCGACCTGCTGGTGTAATGGTGGGTTCGACTAAAATTTCGGTTTGAATGTAGGGTTGTCTTTGCTTGATTTCTAGTACCGCCAAACAAGCGCGCGGTTTATTATCTTCGGCATCGATCTCCGCTTTCGTTAACGTAATACTTTGCACGACAATTGAATCGATCGCATCGGGATAGTCGCTCGGGGCGCGATAGGGGTTGGGTTGAGAATTTCTGTCAAAGGATTTCATCCATGCTTCGGAGGAAAGCATGACAATCATCGGACAAATTTCCCGACCCCATGCCTGATAGAAAATCGAACCCAACTCGACTAAAATTTGACGGCGTTGGACAGAACTATTAAAATCCGGTTCGTTGGGAACTTCAATAAATTGCCAGCGTCCTTCCGAATCTAAAACTTGCAAGGTGGGAGGGAAATGGTCGATTTTTTCTTCTTCACAAAATCCCTGAATAATTTTTAATTCTTGTTCGATCGTGGCGATTAATTCATCATCGGAAATTGTATCGCGATCGAGATTCTCTAACATTTTGGTTTTCCCCATTGTTCAATTCGGAATTTGGCAGCAGAACGTTTTCCCAGATTCCCCATTGATCCATCTTAGCAATACAACTGCGATCGGGGGTTTGTTGGGGGCGATCGAGGAACGCTAATGTCATGATAATGGGACAATGTCCCTGTTCTAGAACCCCATGTCCCAAACCGGGATATTCAAAAACATCAGCATTGCTGAGAAAGCGAGCAATATATTGACCGTAGGGTAAAGGCGTGATGGGATCGTATTCTCCGTGCAGAATTAAGGTGGGAATATCGCTGCGAACGGGTTGGTAAACGCTGTCGGGAAGAGGCGTGACGGGAGAAAGCTGACAAAAATGAGGGAGAGTTGCCACGCGGACGCGATTGAATTGAGAAAAGGCAGGAGAGAGAGCAAGATAAGGATTTGGCGGTTGGGGTGCGGCGCAGATTGTCGCAAAGCGCATTGCATTGGCCAAATGTATTGTTTCGCGAATATGTTGGTGATAAAGTTCTCTAAAGAAGGTCGTATCTTCTGCCATGAGAGTTTGTACGAGTTGAGGCAGTTGCGCTGCATTTTTGTGAGCTTGAGATAGGATTCCGTGCAGTGTAAGCGCAAACATTTGTCCATTGAGATAAACAAAATTTGCTTCTTCTTTTTCTTTGACAGAAATTGTTAACGAGAGAGGATTTTCATTCAGTTGCGCGAGTAAGGCAAGGAATTGATTTTCGAGATCGGGATAGTTTCGATCGCAGAGAATATCTCGCCGACAAGCTGCAAAAATCTTTCTTAAAGCATGACTGAAACTTTGCAGTTGATACGCGCCAATATCGGTGTTGGTGGCAACGGCAGAATCCAGAATCAGCGTGCGGAGTCGTTGGGGATGTTGGCGCAGGAGATAGATACCGAGTTGAGCAGCGTAGGAACTTCCATAGTAATTGATGCGATCGTAACCGAGGGTTTTACTAACAAGGGCGATATCGTGGGCGTGTTGCACCATATTAAAGGCATCGAGATTAATTCCTTCATTTTCCCAACGTTCTTTACAACCCCATATTGTTTCATCGCGATCGCATTGTAAATGCGGTTGAGAATAATAGGCTCCCCGTTGTTCGATCAGCAGGATATCTCGCTGTTTTTGCAGGGGTAAAAATATTCCTTCAGGAGTAAAGTAGCGAATTCGCTGGAAACTGGAGGCACCGGGTCCGCCTTGTTCCATAATTAAAGGGATTGCCTCGGGTGTGTTGCCTGTCGTTTTGAGGCGAATAAAGGCAAGTTTAAAGGTGGTTTTCGTGGCGCGATCGTGAAATTCTGGGACGGTAACGTAGCCACAATTTGCATTTTGTACGGTAGGAGGAACGTCAAATTTGGCACAAGGATGGGATTCGAGACCGTCACTTGCTTTAACGGGAAAAGGGAGTAAATATCTCGCGATCGCTAATATTGAAAGGAAAACTAAGGGATAGCGATCTCGGAATTTTGCGATAATTTTCATGTTTTTTGGGGTTGCGATCGCATTTTTTTAATTTTACACAAAACCGCGATCGTATCCTGTATAATACAGAAAAGGTGAATGACTGGGTTATTTCAAATGGTACAAGCTCCAACTAAACCGCTCACCCTTGAAGAGTTTCTGCAATTACCCGAAACCAAACCCGCTCGTGAATATATCGACGGACAAATCATTCAAAAGCCCATGTCACAAGGAGAACATAGCGCAATTCAAGGTGACTTAGTACCAGCAATCAATGCAGTGCTTAGAACTCAAAGAATTGCTCGTGCATTTCCAGAATTGCGATGTAACTTTGGTGGACGAGCTATTGTTCCTGATGTTTCTGTTTATACTTGGGCCCGAATTTCTCGTAAGGAAAATGGTGAAATTGCCAATGTTTTTTCACTTTCACCAGATTGGATGATTGAAATTCTCTCTCCCGACCAAAGCCAAACCAAAGTTATTAAAAAAATTCTCCATGCTTTAAAATATGAGACTCAAATGGGATGGCTCATTAATCCTCAAGAAAAGTCTATTTTCGTTTATTCTCCTGACAAACCGACGGAGATTTTTGATGAACCAGACTCGGTTCTTCCCGTTCCAGAATTTGCGATCGAGTTTGAGCTAACAGTGGGAGATTTATTTGCTTGGCTATTGGAATAGTAGTGCGATCGCATAGTTTTTATCGTACAAAAAAATAGTCAAATTCTCTCCTATTCTCTACAATATAGAAAGGGTGAACAATATGGATATAAATGTTATGAAATACACGGTACGTGTGGATTAAGCGGCTTTGTTTTTGCTAAATCAATAAAAGAAAAACGAAGGGAGAGTTGGTTTAAATTTATTGCTTAACCCACTTCTGTAAAACCGGGACAAGCTTTCTCATCTAAACTCTTGTCGCGCGATTTGCCGTTCTTTCCATCTCTCGCACCTTTTTCCCTCGCCAAAGAATGCGAATGGGAGTTCCAGTAAAATTCAATTGTTCTCGGAACTGGCGATCGATATAGCGGCGATAACCATCATTAAAACGCTTGGGATCGTTAACAAAAAGCGTAATCGTTGGCGGTTGAATGCTAACCTGCGTTCCGTAGTAAATTTTCCCTTGTTTGCCTTGACGAGAAGTCGGGGGAGAGTGCCACTCAATGGCTTCCTGTAAAACTTCATTGATGACCGAAGTGCTAATCCTTCGTTGATGAGATTCTACCGCCGTATCGACTAAATTAAACACCTTCTCGACTCGTTTTCCGGTTAAGGCGCTAATAAATAAAGGTTCAGCCCAATCTAAGAAATAGAGGCGATCTTTCACTTGTTTTTCGTATTCATAAATCGTGTAGGAATCTTTTTCAATAGCATCCCATTTGTTAATCGCCAAAATTGCTGCCCTTCCCTCTTCAATAATCCGGTTGGCTAACCTTTGGTCCTGTTCCGTGACCCCATCGACGGCATCTAGTACAAGGATCGCGACATCGGCGCGACGAATGGCTTTAAAGGCGCGATTAATACTAAAAAATTCTGCCCCGTATTGGACGTTTTTCTTTTTGCGAATACCTGCCGTATCGATGAGACGATAATATTTTCCCTCTCGTTCTACCCGCATGTCGATCGCATCTCGCGTCGTTCCGGAAATCGGACTAACAATAGAGCGGTTCTCTCCGGTGAGTGCATTGAGTAATGTAGATTTACCCACATTGGGACGACCGACGATCGCGACGTTGGTTTCCCGAATATCGAGGATATCTTCCTTCGCCGGCAGCACCTTGATAACTTCTTCGAGTAGCTCTCCAGTCCCATTTCCGTGAATGGACGAGACAGGATAGGGTTCGCCGCAACCGAGTTCCCAAAACTGGGCCGCTTGCACGAGACCTTGTTCGGGAGATTCGCACTTATTAACCGCGAGAAAGACAGGGACGGGTTGCAAGCGCAACCATTGGGCAATCTCCTCATCGGCGGGAACGGGCCCGCTCTGTCCGTCTACAATAAAGATAGCTGCACTCGCGTCCTGCAAGGCAGCCATTGCTTGTTCGCGAATCAGGGGCAAAAATTCCGTGTCGTCGTCAAAGACTAAACCCCCCGTATCGACGACGAGAAAATCCCGATCTTGCCAAAAGGCCTCTTGATAAGTGCGATCGCGAGTGATTCCCGGTTCGTCGTGAACGATGGCGGCGCGATTGGCAGCCAAACGGTTGACAAAAGTCGATTTGCCCACATTGGGACGACCAATAATAGCAACAATAGGGAGAGACATAGCCAGAATTTACTATAGGAGTTGACTTAGAATTTTGTGAATAATTCAGAGAGATCGGCGATCGCCGAGGGGCGAAAATCTCAATCCCTCTATGATAGCAAATAAAATCGAAAACTCCTACAGCAATCCGACTTGACTTGTGAATTGGCGAACTGGGCATCTTGCTCGTTCGGGGGCCAATTTTTCTAAAACAGGGACTCGAATTCCGATCGCAAGCGATCGAGGTTAGCAACTCTAGCGACAATCAAATTATTTCCTTCTAGCTTATCGAGTTCGAGTTT
>JBFRWJ010000187.1:0-13390 GCA_051439525.1 Spirulina sp.
GAGTATATTTTGAGCGTGCAGTTGTCAAAATAATCTTATTTCCTTCTGCTGAAATCTTGACAACAGTTCCTTCTTTAATGTCAAGTTGCTGAGCTATAGATTGTGGCAGGTTAATTCCGAGAGAATTTCCCCACTTTTTGACTGTCTGAGTAATCATTGATGAATTGCCCATGAGTTTGCTTATATATTTGAGTCTATCTTCGTTACGCTTAGAGCAGAATAATGAGAAGTCATAAATTAATCGTAACCCATGTTTAATTATTGGGCTTGAGCAACTAATTCATCAAGAACTTTGCTACGTTTGGTATCTATATCTTGTTTATAATTCATAATATCTTCACAGCGAACGCGCCGATGCCTGCCAACTTTGTGAAAAGGAATCTGTTGAGATTCAAGTAGTTTAATCAAATGAGGACGAGATACATTCAACAAATCGGCCGCTTGTTGTGTTGTTAGTTCTGCATGAATCGGAATTAAACGAACGGCATTACCCCGAGCCATTTGTGATAAAATATCAATCAGCAATCGAAATGCTGGAGCAGGAATCTCAACAATTTCTCCCTCTCCATTTTCTTCAATTATTTTTAATTTTTGGGTGCGATCGGATTCTAAAAAAGCGGCTAAATATCGGCTACTGACTTCTGATAGTTTTGAGTCAGCATCAGATGGAAAAACAACATTATTCAAAGTTGTCCGATTAGACATGAGCCGTCTCCTTTCCGTGATGGCAACGGAATTGCAATATTCTCCATCATATGCAATAAACGAAATAAACGCAACATAGCCTCAGAAGTTCTAATTATGGAAGGGAGAAGATGCTCTCTTCTCAAGGCTGCCAAATCCTACAGTGATTTCTCACTTTAGATTCTGAAAATCGGGAGAGATCGATCGCGCTTTGGCTCCAGTCAGGTTATGATTGAAAGAGCGTGCAGATGCGATCGCAAGACCTAAAACGAGCAATAATTTAAGATAATGAATAGACGGTTTTTTCTACAATTCATGACCGCAGCTTCAGGTTCTCTTCTCTTGGGAAAGAATCTGGCTGGTTGTTCGGCAGATCCTCAGCTTTTGGTCTCTTCTTCTCTATCCTCCAATTCTTCATTTTTTATGCCTGACGAAGCAGAACCCCACCTCTGTACTTGGATGGCGTTTAGTGCCAGTCCCGATATTTGGGGACGCGAATATGCTTCGGGAGTTCAAGATAATCTGGCCAGAATCGCCAGAACGATCGCGCAATACGAACCCGTAAAAATGTTAGTTCGCGAGGAAGATTATGAGGTTGCGGCGGCAAAATGCGGCTCTGATGTAGAATTAATCGTTCATCCCATTGATGACCTCTGGATGCGAGATACAGGTCCCGTTTTCGTCGTGAATGAAGAAGGCGAAAAAGCAGCCATTGATTTTAATTTTAATGGTTGGGGAAACAAACAATACCACGATCGCGATGCGAAAGTCGCAAAGTTTGTCGCCCAAAAATCCGGCGTTTCTCTTATTGAAACCGAACTCGTTTTTGAAGGGGGAGGTATTGAGGTAGACGGTCGCGGTACGGCGATCGTAACGGAAAGTTGTATTATTAATGACAATCGCAATCCCGGTTGGAGTAAAGCCGATTGCGAACAAGAATTAAAAGCGTTATTGGGACTGCGTAAAATTATCTGGTTGCCCGGTATTCGGGGGGCCGATATTACCGACGGACATACGGATTTTTATGCGCGTTTTGCTCATCCGGGAGTCGTAATTGCCGGGTACGATCCCGATCCCGAATCTCCCGACCATGAGGTCACAAAAAAACACTTGGAAATTTTGCGATCGCAGACCGATGCAGAAGGGAAAAAACTCGAAGTCTTTGTTCTAGAAGGGCCCACGAAGATCCGAGAAGGATATGATTGGGATGATTTTGCCGCAGGATATATTAACTTTTATGTGATTAATGGTGCCGTACTGGCCCCAGAATTTGGCGATCGCAAGGCCGATCGTAACGCCCGGGAAATCCTAGAACAACTTTTTAGCGATCGCGACATCATACAACTCAATATCGATGCAATTGCTGCGGGGGGTGGGGGAATTCATTGTACGACTCAGCAAGAACCTCTTGTTTAGGTGTTCGTCGATCCTAAGAAGGAACGGTTTTCTCCGCAGAAATGCGCTGCCACTGTAACCGATAAAGTTGTAACGGTCGATCCTTACCTTTAACTCGCACGGGAGCCAACTTTTCTAAAGGTAAATCCTTACACTTTTTGAGTTTTTGATAAGTGCTATGGGAAAGAATGATTTCCTCCGCTTTGGCAACATTACAAATGCGACTCGTTACATTCGTTGTATCGCCGATCGCGGCGTATTGAATGAGTTTTTTCGAGCCAATATTTCCTGCCGCCACTTTCCCCGTATTTAAACCGATATGAATGGCAATGGGTTGGCGACTCTTCGCTTCCCATTCTCGGTTGAGACGGCGTACCGCATATTGCATATCAATCGCCGCTTGGACGGCGCGATCGCTATCGTCTTCTCGTGCGTAAGGCGCACCCCAAACTGCCAATAAAGCATCGCCAATATACTTCTCTAATGTCCCTTCATAAGCAAAGACAATTTCCTCGACCATGACATTAAAATAATCGTTCAACATTTCAATGACTTGACGGGGTTCCATGGTGGAAGACATTCTGGTAAAATCACTAATATCGGCAAATAGTGCCGTGACTTCCGTATCGATAATTTCGAGATGTCCTTCCTCCCGGAGTTTGCGACTAATCGCCTTGGGAAAAAAGCGCTCCATTTTATCTCGCCAGATAGCTTCTGTCTGCATTTTTTCAGTTAGATGAGAATTTTCAATCGCGATCGCTGCCTGAGTCCCTAAAGCGCTCAAAAACTCTAAATCTTCTTCTGTATAGACCTTAGAACGAGATAAATTATCCACGTATAATACGCCAAAAACATCTTCTCCCGTTTGTAACGGAACGCACATGGAAGCGCGAATGGCTTGAATTAAAATGGAATCCGAACCTTGAAAGCGGCGATCGGCCCCTGCATCATCGGTTAAAATCGCATTGCCTCGCTTGCAAACATAATTAATAATTTTAGTGCTGTAAAATTGATAATTGATGGAAATTCCCGAGCGAGAACGAACCGCTTTTTGTTCGAGTTTGTTCGTTTCTTCATCCACCAATAAAATCGCCGCCCGATCCACATTCATAATTTGCAATAAAAGATCGAGAATTTTGTCTAATAACTTTTCTAAGTTTTCCGGTGAAGAGAGTTGTTTGCTGACTTCTAATAAAATTCTTAATTTATCAACATCTCTACGACCGCTATCTTGTTGTTTGAGACGTAACGCCGAGGAAGACGATTTGGTAACATCTAATATATCTTCAATCGCAACTTGCTGTTGTTGTGGAGAAAATTGACGAACGATCGGTAACTCGTCACTGTTTTCTGAAGTCTCTTCAGAGTCGGCAAAAGCATCGAGAAATTTAAACACAATCGTGCCACAAAAAATCAAATCGCCATGTTTAAGTGTTTGCTGTTTAATTTGTTTTTGATTGACAAATGTTCCATTTAAACTATTTAAATCTTTGACAATCGAGCGATCGCGACCAATGACAATTTCAGCATGGTGGCGAGATAAACTATTATCTTTAATCGAAATACTATTACTCTGAGAACGACCGAGGGTATTCGTTCCCCATTTTAACTTAAAGATTTTTTCGTTTTTACTATCCGGACTACAAACAAGAAAATAAGACATAATATTTAGTTATTTGTTGTTTGTTGTTTGTTGTTTGTTGACATCCAACAAATCATAAGCAACAGTTTTATCGATCTGACTTCAAATATTCCCGATAACCAATTTGTTCTAATTTTTGTTGTTTGTCCAAAACGGTTTGGGCAAGATTTTGGCGATATTGTCGAACTTTTTCAAGAAGTTCGGGCTGATGGGATGCGAGAATTTGTACGGCAAGCAAACCAGCATTTTGGGCGTTACCGATCGCGACGGTGGCGACGGGAATGCCCCGGGGCATTTGCACGATAGAATAAAGAGAATCAACACCTTGCAGATGCCTTGTAGTGACGGGAACGCCAATCACGGGTAGGGGAGTTAAAGAAGCAACCATCCCCGGTAGGTGAGCCGCACCTCCCGCTCCGGCAATAATCACTTTTATACCCCGTTGATGAGCTTCTCGCGCGTAGTCAAACATCCGATCGGGAGTACGATGGGCCGAAACGATCGCGACTTCATAGGGAACGGAAAATTCCTCGCAAACGGCGATCGCGGCCTGCATGGTGGGTAAATCGGAATCACTTCCCATAATAATGCCGATTAATGGGGTTGTGTCGTTCATGAAAACGGAGTCTCCTCGTGTTAGTAGAAATTTCGCAGCTTAACGATGCTCAAATTGACGATCTTCTTCAAATGTATCAAGCCGAGTGGTGGACTCGGGGGCGAAAACGCGCTGACGTACAAGAAATGTTAAAACATTCCGACGAAATTTTTGCGTTTTGTCACGGCGAGACGGGACGCTTAGTTGCATTTGCCCGGGTTCTGACGGATTATGTCTATCGGGCACTGATTTTCGATGTGATTGTCGAACCCGCTTACCGAGGTCGAGGAGTAGGGCGCAGGTTGATGGAATCGATTCTCACTTGCCCCGAGTTAACCAAGGTCGAACATTTTGCCTTATCCTGCCTGCCGGAAATGATACCCTTTTACGAAAAATGGGGGTTTGTGGAAGTTTTCGGACCGGGTCGTCCCCTAAGATTAACGCGCTCTTAAATTTTCCTCCTGTCTGGTCAATATTTTTGCTGGAAAAAGAACTTATGCGATCGCCAACTTCCCTACCCATTTCTTGGATCGTCAATGCGCGTTTGTGCGGATATGAAGGTTTGCAAGCGATCGCGATCGAAGATGAAAAAATTGCCCGCATCGTTCCCACGAGCGATGTTCCCGTATCGGCAAATCCCTTCGATCTGGCGGGAGATTGGCTCTCCTTGGGGGGGGTCGATTTACAAATTAACGGGGGTTTGGGGCTCGCATTTCCCGATTTAACCCCATCGGATCTGCCCTTTTTAGAAAAAATTGGGCGCTATTTGTGGGAGCGAGGAATCGATGGATTTTGCCCGACGATCGTGACCGCTTCTGTGGAAAAAATACAGCAATCTCTTGCAGTTATTGCCGATTCTCCTCTCGTGGGTAATCTCGAAGAAAGCGCCCAAATTTTAGGCGTGCATTTAGAGGGGCCATTTCTCAACTATGAAAAACGAGGGGCGCATCCGCCAGAATATTTGCTTTCTCTCACTTTAGAAAATGTCAAAAGAGTTTTGGGAGAGTTGGCCTCGGGGGTAAAAATCCTCACCCTCGCCCCGGAATTAGACGAAACTGGAACGGTTATTCCCTATTTGCGATCGCAGGGGATTACGGTCAGTTTGGGGCATTCCCTCGCCACGGCATCCCAAGCGCGAGAAGCCTTCGATCGCGGCGCATCCATGGTCACTCATGCTTTTAATGCCATGCCCGGACTCCACCATCGGCAACCGGGATTATTGGGAGAAGCGATAACGAGACCGGGCGTTTATTGCGGCTTAATTGCCGACGGCCAGCACGTTTGTCCCACTACGATACAGATTTTACTGCGAGCGGCAGAAGGCGATCGCGGCGTTTTTCTAGTGAGCGATGCTTTGGCTCCCATTGGGTTGTCGGATGGGTTTTATCCTTGGGATACGAGGACGATTGAGGTGAAGCAGGGAACGGCCCGATTGCCCGATGGGACGCTTTCGGGGACGACTTTGCCCCTCTTGATTGGCGTGGAGAATTTGGCTGGTTGGGGATTTTGTGAGATAGAAACCGCGATCGCTTTAGCGACGGAAAGTCCGAGAAAAGCGATCGGACTGCCCGGATTTTCCCTCGGGCGATCGGCTTCTTTTTTGCGCTGGCATTGGGATGAGGAAGCGAGAACATTGCAGTGGCAGCGTTTGTTTTAATGAACGATGAAAAAAGCTAGTTTTACGCGTTATGGTGGATTTGTGGAACTGGATTTTCGCTTAACGATCGCAAATTATTGCGCTGTATCGGCAGCCAGATTTAACTTATAGTTGAGAGTTTCACTAGAACGAGATACAATAACAATCTGATAAAACCCCGTATCGGGCAACTTTCCCGACCAATTCAATTCGATGGAATCCGATCGCAGGGCTTCCCCCCTCGGGGTATAAAGGGACAACCCCATCGCCCGATCGGTGAGTACATAAGTAGAAATCGACTGCCCTCCCCCGAGACGGGCGAGAAATACTTTCCCTTCTCCCGGTAAGAGACTGCCTTCAACGGAGATACTGGCTTGACCTTCGGGAAACACTAAAGTTTCCAAATTCTTTCCTTCTTGAAGCGCCTTGACCCGATCCAGCGCGATCGCGTGCCAAACCTGACCGATCGCCCGACTTAAAAAATCCTTGTTTTTCCATTCGGGAAAATGGAGAAAAAAAGCCGCATCCACCAGATCCAGCGAAGCGCGGTTGCTGACATTTAACTCATTCACTTCTCTGCGCCAGCGATCGCGATCGACCCGCCGATATTTTCCCAATTTCCCCCGGGCTTCGGGACTCAAACTTTCGAGGCGATCGAGGAGTTGACCCGCCGTAATGTCAGCGAGCTCTCGCCAAGAGGCATCTTTAGGGTCGTCAGTCGGAGTTCGTCCTTGATATTGGGGATATTTTTGTCCGAGGGTCTCTCGGACTAAAGCTTGAAAAAAGTTATAATCGATCGCCATCTTCAGGCGGCGTTCTCGCAAGGCGAGTTTGCGCTGGCGTTCGTTTTCTGGCAGTTTTTCCGAGGGTTCGGGTTCGGGATCGTTCCGGGGGGGGAAACTTAAACTTTCCGCTTGCACCGAAACCGCAGGTGGGGCTTCCACCGTGGGAGCAATATCCCACTCGGGCACCTCTTCCGGGGGAGGAATTTGCGTATCGAGCCAAGTCTCTCCCACCACCCAACCGAGCGCCCCGGCTCCCAAAATAAAACCAACCGCGAAAACGCATTGTAGCAAAAACTTCAAGACTCGCAGGCTCAAATGCCAACTGGTAGAAAAAGGAGTTTGGGTCATCTCGAGGGGGGAGGGAGGGGCTAACGTTCCCGAGGATTTCTGTCCTTGCTTGGGAGTCAAGGAGGAACGGGGAATTGCGCGCAAGGCACTAATGACATCATACGCGCTGTGATAGCGATCGCCCGGATGTTTGGCCAGCATTTTTTTCAGAATGGCGTTAAATGGGGAAGAAAGTTTGACCTCCTGGCGCCAATCCCATTCTCCGGTTTTGGGGTCGATTAATTGTAGGGGTTCTTTCCCCGTCAGCATGACCACGACTGTCGCCGCGATCGCGTACAAATCGCTATAGGTAAAAATAATCCCTTTTTGTAATTGTTCGGGAGGGGCATAACCGGGTTTGCCTAAAGGAGTCGGGAGAATTGCGGTGGTGGGATCTCCCAATTGCACGGAAAGGGTGGAGAGAACTTGGACGATACCGCCAAAATCTCCTAAGACTAAGCGTCCGTCTTGCTGTCGAAACAGGATATTTTCCGGAGAAATGTGACGATGAATAACCCCCATGGAGTGAATGTAGTTTAAGACCGAGGTCAGTTGATAGAGCAAGCGCAACCCTTCCGTTTCGCTAAACTTGCGGCCTTGAACCCAACGGGCATCGAGGAGCGATCGCAGGGTTTGCCCCTCGATATAGTCTTGCACGAGGAGGACTCGCCCCCGCTCTCCCTCCTGCAAACAGTCGAGGTGATGGACTTTAACAATTTGAGGATGATCGAGGCGATAGAGAATATCTGCTTCTCGGGCGAAGAGTTCTTCCGCTTTGGTAAAAACATCCGGCGTTCGGAGAGTAAAGGTAAATTCTTTCAAGAGAAAACGCGCTTTCGAGCGTTGCAGGTCTTCCACGAGATAGGTTTGCCCCATCCCCCCCTGCACTAATTTTTCGATGGTGCGATAGCGATCGCCTTTAATTTCCCCAGACTCAACCGAACTGACCATAAGCATTCATTTTTTTATATTCTCACGATTTTAAAAGATAAGGGATTGACATCCTCCCACCGCTAAACGCTTCGCGTTCTAGCGGGGGATTCCTGTGAAACCACAGTTCTCGGTTCTACGAGCCGACTTAGATTGTCGATATCTCTATCAACAAACCAGTGGTCGTTCTCTCCCCGAGCGTTCGGGTTTTTGACCCCAGTTCGCGAATGCCCTTCGCTACTGTTAAGATATTCTGCCAATACTTGCAATCCTTTTGCCAAAATATTTTTTGCCGCATTCCAATCCCGATCCAATACTAACCCACATTTCCGACATTGATGAGTTCGAGTGCTTAAAGTCTTCTCAACTTTAGCTCCACATCCCGAACAATTCACCGTTGTATAATGCGGGACAACCGGAATGCAAATACTGCCATGAATTTTGGCAAAATATTGCAGCCATTGCACGAATTGATACCAGGAAGCGTCGGATATGGATTTGGCTAAACGGTGATTTTTTACCATGTTTTGTATCTTTAAATTCTCATAGACAATTAGATCGTTAGACCTAACTAACGCCAAAGCGTCTTGAATCGCTTTGTTTTTACGCTGTCTGGAGACTTTGAGATGTTGTTTGGCTAAAGCCTTCCTTGCTTTGTGGTATCGTTTCGATTGTCTTGGTGCGCGTTCCCTTGGCGAATGCGATTCGCCGTGGTCGCACCGCTGTTTTTTCCCTTTCTTGTACCGTTTAGAAACCCGACGTTGCAGCTTTTTCAGTCGCTTTTCGGACCTCCTTAAATAACGGGGATTCTCTGCGGTATTCCCGTTACTATCGGTATAGAACTCCTTAAGTCCTAAATCGATTCCGACAACATTACCGTTAAACTCATGCTCTTCTTTTCGCTCCCAGTGAATGAGAAATTGACAGTAATAGCCATCGGCACGCCTGACAATCCGAACTCGTTGGATTTGTTGTTCTGAGTAGAAGAGTAAATCTCGGCTTGTCCAAAGTTTAAATTTTCCCGCTTTAAATCCGTCGATAAACTCAATTTGTTTTCTCTCGGAAGATAAACGCCATCCTGTCTTTTTGTATTCGACGGAACGGTTAAATTTTTTATACTTTGGATAGCCTTTCTTGCCGGATACTTTCTGTTTGCAGTTAGTATAAAAGCGAGAAATCGATTGCCAAGCACGGTCAGCCGAACTTTGTCGAGCTTGAGAATTGAGCTTTTTTACCCAAGGGGTTTCGGGATTTTTAGCCAGTACCGCACACAGCTTTTGCAGGTCATTGCGAGTGACCCCTTGATTGTCCTCCCAATACCGCAAGCATTTATTCCGAACAAACTGTGACGTTCGGATCGCTTCATCTAATTTCGCATACTGAGATGCTGTTCCCTTGAGCTTGGCTTCGATGACTATCATGCTATTATTTTAACATACTTTACCTACAATGGTTATTTTTATAAAGATTCGCTACGCTCAATTTCCTTTATTGGTCGCAATTCATCGTCACTGCTAACTCTGTCGGGTAAGCGCGGGAGCCTTCTTGCGACATTTAGATAATGGAAAAGGATGAAGGATGAAGGATGAAATTCTCCCCTTTCTTCCCTACTCCTCCATCGCGCTTTGGGGAACGTTAACGGCGGAAAGATTCGCCATTGCCCGTAAATTCTGAGTGCGAATCAATTCGTTAAACCTCAAACTCGAGCGTCCTTCCAGTTTGACCGCGCTTTCGATTCCCGTCAACAGGTGTTGTGCGGCTTCCGACTCGCTATATCCCCGTCGGGTTGCTATCTGAACTGCCCTTTCGTCCACCTCAATCTCTCGTTTGGTGCTGCGATACCCCCGCCATAATTGACGCAGGGAGATCGCGCTCAACCCTCCCGCGACGATAACGCCAGTGACATCTCCTTGGGTGAATTCCGCGATCGTTCCGACTAAGCCAATGGCTGCCAACCCTTGATAGATATCCGGCTTAAACCATTGTACCCCCGTCAGCCAAGTCGCCGATCGCAACAAGAGCAGATCCCGCTCTTGACTCTTTAATTGTTGCCACAGATCGAAGTTAATATAAATCGGTCGATTCTCCCGTTTCCAAGGTACGGGAAACTCCATATCAATGACCTTGGTTTGTTGGGGTTTGCTGACAATTTGGCAATACATTCGACCCGAAGCGGGCATTAACTCTTTCAAACGCCGAATTTCAACATCTGGATTCATTTCAATGAACAATGAACAATGAACAATGAACAATGAAGAACGGAGAACCTATTCTTATACTCCTTCTTCTTCACTGGGTTTTAGGGTGGGTTCTAGGGTGGCGTAAACGGCATCGACGCGATCGGCAGCTTTTTCCGTGGCTGCGATCGCCAAAATTAACACGCGATCGGGAATTTGACGGGAGAGTAAAATCCCTTGCATGGGCTGTTGTTTTCTGCCCATTGTTAGAGTTCCCGTCCAAGGCGCGATCGCTCCCCCCAATTCGTTGTTGACGGGTTCAAACTCTTTTATGAGCATGCCTTCACCTCGGGCAAAAGTATCGGTTGCCACTTGGATCAATATCCAAGGTTCTAACGATCTATTGTTGATCCGGGGACGCACGGTCACGGTATAGGCTAATTCACCGTCGGAGGACTCAAAGAGGGGAATCCCCGCGACAACCGATTGCTTAAAATCCTCAAGGATTCCTTTAGCGGGGCTCAACTCCTGAATAATTCCCACCTGAAAGCGCCCCTCGGGATCTTGATAGGGATTGGGTGCAAGGGGTAAAGCAGAAGAGGGCGGGGGTTCGATTTCAGGAACGGGAGCAGGAGGAGCGGGGGAAGCAGGAGGGGCAGGGGTTTGCGCTTGCACGATCGCGCTAGAGCGAGATAGTTTTGCCCATTGTTGAGGCTGTCCCCAGGCGATGGCCGCGATCGCCACGACCAATGCCAAACCGACGAACCAAATACGATGGAGTTTCATAAATCGTCAACTGAATAACTGGTGAGGTGGTGACTGGTGACTGGTAACTGAACTAAAAGCCCAAGGCGCTAGACTGGCCGAAATAGAAGACTCCGGCGACGGCTCCGGTCATCAAAGTGGCTAGGGTTGCACCCCAGAGGGCTTTAAAACCGAGAGCTGAAACCTCGCCGCGCCGTTCGGGAACCAGCGCAGAAAGTCCCCCCACAAAGATGCCGTAAGAGGCAAAATGAGCAAAGCCGCAGAGAACGTAACTGACAATAATCAGAGCGCGAGGAGTGAGAGCGTTTTGGGCGGCAAGTTGTGCTAAGGCATTATAAGGAGGAATGCTCGTTTCAAATAACCGCCGTCCGATCAGGACTGATGATTGCCACAGTTCGTTGGGATCGAGAGAAACTCCCGTTAAAGCCGTGAGAGGAAAGAATAACACCCCGAGAATGTTGGGAATGGTAATAAACTGAAAGGCTTGTCCGATGGGACGCAGCAAAGTATACGGGCTTTGATTCCAGCCCGCCAAAGCACTAAAGGCGATATCGACTAACTCCAGCAAACCGAGGATAGCAATTAAAACTGCCGCGATCGCAACGGCCATTTTTACCCCATCTAATGCCCCGACAATCAAACTATCAACGGGATTGAGTTTGGGTACCGATTCATCTTCGACTTCTTCGGGAAGGGTTCCCATGGTCTCCGGTTCTCCCGTTTCGGGGACGAGGAGCTTGGCAATCACAAAACAGGCGGGAATCGTGAGGATGGAAGCCGAAACCAGATGTCCCGTAATGGCAGGAAATTGACCTCTGAGGAGTCCGGCATAAAGGGCGAGAACTGAAGAAGCGATCGAGCCAAAACAACTCGTTAAAATCGCGCAGAGTTCGCTGCGGGTCATTTTCGGTAAAAAGGGCTTAACCGCTAACGCCGACTCGATGCCCACAAAAATGTTAGCCGCACCGGAGAGGGATTCCGCGCCGCTAATTTTCATCGTCTTCTGAAACACCCAAGCAAAGACTTTAACAATGGGTTGAATGACATTCAGTCGATAGAGCAAACTCACCAACCCCGCAAAGAAAATGACTTGCGGGAGGGCATTGAAAGCGAGAATGTATCCCATACTGAGATTGTCCGCACTGAGGCGATCGCCCGGAATGCCCACGTAAGAATCCCCGATGGCGCGGGCGAGCCAACGACCCGCCGGACCGGGTCCCACGGTGCGACTTAGATCGGGAACGAGAATCGAAGGTCCCCCGCCAAATAAAAATCTCGCTCCGGCTAGTGAAGCGTCCAAAATCGGATTGAGGAGATTATTGATAAATTCAACGGCTCCCGAGCCGACGACAAAGACAAAAAGACCGATGAGGAGTTGGAGTCCGATGCCGAAAACGAGGACATTCCAAGGAATGATGCGACGGTTTTCCGACCCCAGCCACGCGATCGCGCACAGACCAAAGATACCGAAAAATGAGATGACATTGAGGATGTAATCCACGGGATTTGCCCCTTTTGCTGTTAAGTTTGCTTCCCTTAGCGTTTGTTCATGCCAATAATATCAGGAGTTCGCTCGGGTGCGAACGAAGAATCGTTCCCCTGATAAGCTAGAGATACAGCAATATGCGATCGCCGAAGTTTTATGGAAGCCTTCGATCCTACCCCCCCTGAATGGACCCAAAGTGCCACCCACGCCCTGCAATTTTTCTGTCCCCGTTGCGGTGCGTCCAACTACAAAGCCCAGAGTGTCTGGATCAACCGTTACGCCCCCGTGATCGGCGAAGATTATCGCCGCAAGTGGCAAGAATTCTACCACTGCGAGTGCGGTCAGGCATGGTGGGCGTGGAGCAGCGATCGCCCTCCGACGGAATTATCGGAGCGCTATCGAGAAAATCAAGAGGATTACGATCCCGAATTTTAATTGTCTTGGGTTTGGGGTGCGAGCCCGTTTATTTTCCCCATTCCCGATTCCCCATGACCCATTACCTATTACCCAACCAAAATGCAGTTTTCAAAGATACTTATCGCCAATCGAGGGGAAATTGCCCTGCGCATTCTCCGCAGTTGTAAAGAATTAGGGATTGCGACCGTTGCAGTTCACTCTACGATCGATCGCCACGCCCTTCACGTTCAACTGGCCGATGAAAGCGTTTGTATCGGTCAAGCTCCCAGTAACAAAAGTTATCTCAACATTCCTAATATTATTGCGGCGGCTTTAACCCGGAACGCGACGGCCATTCATCCCGGTTATGGGTTCTTGGCGGAAAATGCTCGCTTTGCGGAAATTTGTGCGGATCACAAAATTGCTTTTATCGGACCCACCCCAGAAGCCATGTTGGCAATGGGGGACAAATCCACGGCGAAGAAAACCATGAAAGGAGCGAATGTTCCCACTTTACCCGGGAGTGAGGGACTTTTGAGCAGTGAGGGAGAGGCTCTAGCTCTGGCCAAAAA